>NZ_CP115768.1:315416-630833 GCF_027912835.1 Paracoccus sediminicola | reverse complement strand
GTGAAAACATCCTGTCCCGCCGCGACGATCTGATCCGTCTTACCCAAGACTTGATCCGAATCCCGACGCTCAACCCGCCGGGCCAGCATTATCGCGAGATCTGCGACTATCTCGAAGCCCGGCTCGCCCCGCGCGGCTTTCGTTGCGAGCTGATCCGCGCCCATGGTGCCCCCGGCGACTCCGAGACCTATCCGCGCTGGAACATCCTCGCCCGCCATCACGGCGAGCGGCCCGGAGACGCGGTGCATTTCAACTCGCATCACGACGTGGTCGAGATCGGCCATGGCTGGACGCGCGACCCTCTCGGTGCCGAATACGATTCCGACGAGGACCGCATCTATGGCCGCGGCGCCTGCGACATGAAGGGCGGGCTGGCGGCGTCGATCATCGCGGCAGAGGCGTTCATCGACACATATCCCGACCATGCCGGCAGGGTGGAAATTTCGGCCACGGCGGATGAGGAAACCGGCGGCTATGGCGGCGTCGCCCATCTGGCCGAGCGCGGCGATTTTGCCGATGTGCAGCATGTCATCATCCCCGAACCGCTGCACAAGGACCGGATCTGTCTCGGCCATCGCGGCGTCTGGTGGGCCGAGATCGAGACCCATGGCCGCATCGCGCATGGCTCGATGCCGTTTCTCGGCGACAGCGCCATCCGCCATATGGGCGCGGTGCTGGAAGAGATGGAGGCGACGCTCTGGCCGCTTCTGGCCGGGAAACGCACCGAAATGCCGGTGATCCCGGAAGGCGCGCGCTCCTCGACGCTGAACATCAACTCGATCCATGGCGGCGAGCCGGATCATGGCCCCGAATATACCGGCCTGCCCGCCCCTGTCGTGCCGGATCGCTGCCGCATCACCATCGACCGGCGCTTCCTAATCGAGGAAGACCCCGCCGAGGTAAAGGCCGAGATCACCGCGCTGATGGAACGCATCCGCGCCCGCCGCCCCGGCTTCCGCTACGAGATCCGGGACCTGTTCGAAGTGATCCCCTCAATGACCGACCGCGACGCTCCGGTCGTGCGCAGCACCGCCGCCGCGATCGAGCGCGTGCTGGGGCTTCAGGCCGGCTATGTCGTCAGCCCCGGCACTTACGATCAGAAACATATCGATCGGATCGGCAAGCTGAAGAACTGTATCGCCTACGGGCCGGGCGTGCTGGAAATGGCGCATCAGCCCGACGAGTGGATCGGCATCGCGGATATGCTGGATTCGGCAAAGGTGATGGGCCTCGTGCTGGCCGACCTTCTGACCGGCGACCGGGCCGCCAGCCGGTAAGGGCGCGGCACCTCCCAGCAAGGCCGCGCCGCAAGGCTCAGATGCGCTGCTCGGCGGCCATGGCGTCCCAGATCGCGGGCAGCACGATATCGCGGGTCAGCGGCGCAAGCTCCAGCGCCGAGCGGTCCGGCGGCAGCAGCCAGCGGATCTCCTCGATCTCGGATCGCGCGCTCAGCGTCTCGGCGGTCTCGACCCGGTACAGCTCGGCGATGATGCGGTCGCCTGCCTCATGCGTCGCCAGCGCCTCGAACCGGCCCAGATACAGCGCGCCCTCGTCGGAAGGCTGCAAACCCAGCTCTTCGTCCAATTCGCGATACAGCGCCACCAGCGGCGCCTCGCCGCAATCGATCTTGCCGCCCGGCTGCATGAAGGCGGTCGTGCCGTGTTTGCGCACCAGTAATGTTGCCCCATCCGCGCGCATCAGCGCCGCCGCGGCGATATGGATGTCCATCTCCCCACTCCAATCCCCTCCATTCCTCCCGCGAGAAAATTCAACCCGACACGCAAGGGTTGCAGCAACATGTATAACAATGGGATGCGCCGCCGCCGGGTGGATCGGCGGAAAATCGCCGGAAATCAGCGGTGCAGCAGCGCTTCCGTCGCGCCGCCATTCGTGCAAATATGCGCCCAAAGGCCCGAAGAAGGCCGCAACCGGGGCAGCCCATGTCACAGCGCCTGTCGCTTTCGGCGATCGTCATCGTTCTTCTGGCCGTGCTGGCCAGCCTCTATTTCGCCTTCGCCGCCGTGCAGGGGCCGTCGGGGCTGATGCGCCGCATTCAGCTCGAGGCCGAGACCGAGACCCTGCGGGCCGAACGCGACGCGCTTCAGGCCGAGGTGGACGAGATGGAGAATCTCACCCACCGCCTCTCCGATGATTATCTCGATCTCGACCTGCTGGACGAGCGCGCCCGCGAGGTTCTGGGGCTGATGCGCCCGGACGAGGTCATCATCCGCTAACCCCCGCGCGCGTCACCTGTTTCACCCGGTCGCGGATCCCTGAGTTGGGGCGATTTCACGGCTTCATTTGATAGTGTTCCGTCTTCGAGATCGCCGATTGCAGCCCCCGCGGCGATGCGCTACGGATAGTTTAACGCTGAACTATCCCGCCAGCTTGCAGGAGGTAACCCGCATGGCCAGGAAACCCGCAGCCACCAAGTCCACAACCACCAGAAGCACGCGCTCGCGCAGTGCAGGCTCCGGTTCGCGCAGCGCGTCGAGCTCGTCGAAAAGCAGTGCCAAGCCGAACGTGTCGAAGGACGAACTGCTGAAATACTACAAGGACATGCTCCTGATCCGCCGATTCGAGGAAAAGGCCGGCCAGCTTTACGGCATGGGCCTGATCGGCGGTTTCTGTCACCTGTATATCGGTCAGGAAGCCGTCGTCGTCGGGCTGGAAGCCGCCGCCGAGGAAGGCGACAAGCGCGTCACCTCCTATCGCGATCACGGGCATATGCTGGCCTGCGGCATGGACCCGAACGGCGTCATGGCCGAGCTGACCGGCCGCGAGGGCGGCTATTCCAAGGGGAAGGGCGGCTCGATGCACATGTTCTCCAAGGAGAAGCATTTCTATGGCGGCCACGGCATCGTCGCCGCCCAGGTGCCGCTCGGGGCCGGGCTCGCCTTTGCCGACAAATATCTGGAAAACGACCGTGTCACCTTCACCTATTTCGGTGACGGCGCCGCCAACCAGGGCCAGGTCTATGAAACCTACAACATGGCCGAGCTGTGGGATCTGCCGGTGATCTTCGTGATCGAGAACAACCAGTATGCGATGGGCACCTCGGTCAAGCGCTCGACCAAGTCGACCTCGCTTTTCGGCCGTGGCGAAGCCTTCGGCATCCCCGGCGAGCAGGTGGACGGCATGGATGTGCTGGCCGTCAAGGAAGCGGGCGAGAAAGCCGTCGCCCACTGCCGCGCCGGCAAGGGGCCGTATATCCTGGAAATCATGACCTATCGCTATCGCGGCCATTCCATGTCGGACCCGGCGAAATACCGGTCCCGCGAAGAGGTCCAGAAGATGCGCGAAGAGCGCGACCCGATCGAGGGCATCCGCGCCATGCTGCTGCAAGGCAAGCACGCATCCGAGGACGATCTCAAATCCATCGACAAGGAAATCAAGGACATCGTCAACCAATCCGCCGAATTCGCCAAGGAAAGCCCGGAACCGGCGCTGGATGAGCTGTGGACAGACATCTATGCCGACGTGGCGCCCCAGGACGAAGACGCGTAAGGGAGGGAAAAAGAATGGCTACCGAAATCCTCATGCCCGCCCTGTCCCCGACCATGGAGGAAGGGACGCTGGCGAAATGGCTCAAGAAAGAAGGCGACACCGTTTCGGCGGGTGACATCATCGCCGAAATCGAAACCGACAAGGCGACGATGGAATTCGAAGCGGTGGATGAAGGCATCCTCGGCAAGATCCTGATCGACGAGGGGTCCGAGGGCGTGAAGGTCAACACCCCCATCGCCGTGATGATCGAGGAAGGCGAAAGCGCCGAAGACATCGAGGCTGCCTCGTCCGGCGGCGACAGCGGCGGCGATGACAGCGCCTCGGAAGAACCGCCCGCCCAGACGGGCGAAGGCGAGAACTCCAAGGACGAGAAGGGCGAAACCACCTCTGCCGTGGCCGAGGTCAAGACCCCCGCCCCCGACCGCTCGCCCGACTGGCCAGAAGGCACCGAGATGAAGCAGCAGACCGTCCGCGAGGCGCTGCGCGATGCCATGGCCGAGGAAATGCGCCGCGACGACACGGTGTTCCTGATGGGCGAGGAAGTCGGCGAATATCAGGGCGCTTACAAGATCAGCCAGGGTCTGCTGGACGAATTCGGCCCGAAGCGGATCGTCGACACGCCGATCTCCGAACATGGCTTCACCGGCATCGGGGTCGGCGCCTCGTTTGGCGGGCTGCGCCCGATTGTCGAGTTCATGACCTTCAACTTCGCCATGCAGGCGATGGATCAGATCATCAACTCGGCGGCCAAGACGCTGTATATGTCCGGCGGCCAGATGGGCGCGCCGATGGTGTTCCGCGGCCCGAACGGCGCTGCGGCCCGCGTGGCGGCGCAGCACAGCCAGGATTATGCGGCATGGTATAGCTCGGTTCCCGGGCTGAAGGTCGTCATGCCCTATACCGCCGCCGATGCGAAGGGCCTGCTGAAAACCGCCATTCGCGACCCCAACCCTGTGATCTTCCTCGAAAACGAGATCCTCTATGGCCGCAGCTTCGACGTGCCGGATCTCGAGGATTTCACCATCCCCTTCGGCAAGGCCCGCATCGCCCGCGAAGGCAAGGATGTGACCATCGTCAGCTTCGGCATCGGCATGGCCCATTCGCTGGAAGCCGCCGACAAGCTGGCCGAGGACGGGATCGAGGCCGAGGTGATCGACCTGCGCACGCTGCGCCCGCTCGATTACGGCACGGTCATTGAATCGGTGAAAAAGACCAACCGCATGATCACCGTCGAGGAAGGCTTCCCGGTCGGCTCGATCGGCAACCACCTGTCGGCCTATGTGATGGAAAACGCCTTCGACTATCTCGACGCGCCGGTCATCAACTGCACCGGCAAGGACGTGCCGATGCCCTATGCCGCCAATCTTGAAAAACACGCCCTCATCACCTCTGACGAAGTCGTCGAGGCGGTGAAAAAAGTGACCTACAAGTAAGGGAGGGACGACCATGCCCACGGAAATCCTGATGCCCGCCCTGTCCCCGACCATGGAGGAGGGGACGCTGGCCAAATGGCTGGTCAAGGAAGGTGACGAGGTCAGCTCGGGCGACATCATCGCCGAGATCGAGACCGACAAGGCCACGATGGAATTCGAGGCCGTCGATGAAGGCAAGATCGGCAAGATCCTGATCGAGGAAGGCAGCGAAGGGGTGAAGGTCAACACGCCCATCGCCGTTCTTCTGGAAGAAGGGGAAAGCGCCGACGATATCGGCGATGTCTCCTCCGGCGGCGGCGAGGCCAAGGCCGACGCGCCGAAGGACACCGACAAGAACGCTGATGAGGGCTCGGGCAAAGACGATGCCAAGCCAGAAAAGGCCGAGGCACCCAAGGCCGAAACCGGCAAGGCCCCGCCCGCGCCGAAATCCGGCGATGGCGGGCGTATCTTCGCCTCGCCCCTCGCCCGCCGGATCGCCGCCGACAAGGGGCTGGATCTCGCCCAGATCAAGGGCTCTGGTCCGAATGGCCGGATCGTGAAGGCCGATGTCGAGGACGCCAAGCCCGGCGCCGCCCCGGCCAAAGCCGACGCGGCGAAATCCGACGCGCCCGCCGCCTCCGCCGCGGCATCGGCCCCGGCCGGACCCTCCGCCGACGCCATCCTCAAGATGTATGAGGACCGCGAAACCGAAGAAATCAAGCTGGACGGGATGCGCCGCACCATCGCGCAGCGTCTGGGCGAGGCCAAGCAGACCATCCCGCATTTCTATCTGCGCCGCTCGGCCAAGCTGGACGAGCTGATGAAGTTCCGCGCACAACTGAACAAGCAGCTCGAAGAGCGCGGCGTGAAGCTGTCGGTCAACGACTTCATCATCAAGGCCTGCGCGCTTGCCCTGCAGGAAGTGCCGGACGCCAATGCCGTCTGGGCCGGCGACCGCATCCTCAAGCTCAAGCCCTCGGATGTGGCCGTGGCCGTCGCCATCGAAGGCGGGCTGTTCACCCCGGTGCTGAAGGACGCGCAGCAGAAGACGCTGTCGGCCCTGTCCGCCGAGATGAAGGATCTGGCCAGCCGCGCGAAGTCGAAGAAACTCGCTCCGCATGAATATCAGGGCGGCAGCTTCGCGATCTCGAATCTCGGCATGTTCGGGATCGAGAATTTCGACGCGGTCATCAACCCGCCCCACGGCGCGATCCTCGCCGTCGGCTCGGGCATCCAGACCCCGGTCGTCGAGGCCGGCGAGGTCGTGATCCGCAACGTCATGTCCATGACCCTCTCGGTCGATCACCGCGTCATCGACGGCGCGCTCGGCGCGCAGCTTCTGGAACGCATCGTCGCGCATCTGGAAAACCCGATGGGGATGCTGGCCTGAACCACGCAACGACGAACCGACGAAAGGGGCCACGCGGCCCCTTTTTTTCGTGGCGGCTTCCGCAGGCATATCCACCCCGAAAGGCCGCAGATGAATGACCTGTTCCCATATCGTGACCTGGCCGCAAAGCTGGCGGCACAGACCCCCGAAGACGAGCTTCTCCTCCGGGCCGAGGATTTTCCGCCAGAGCTCCCCGACCATCTCGACTTCGACGGTCTGGTGATCGACACCGGCTTCCGGCGCCAGATCGAATGGATCGGAGGCGACAGCGCGCCCTTCACGATCCGGGACCGCACCTTCGGCTTCGACGGCTACGCCATGCCCGAGGGCTATCGGCTCTTCGGGCTATGGCTCCTGCATCTTCTGTTCTCGGGACGTGACTGGGCAGGTCTCAACCTGACCCATGAACGCAGCCTGACCAAAAGCTTCTATGCCAGTGTCGAGCGCCCCGGCCCGTCCCTCTCCGGGCTTCGCATCGCCAGTCACACGCGATATTCCGGCTATCATCACACGCCGCAACAGGTCTCGCGCCACCCGTTTGCGGACCCGGAGATCTCCAGCCCCCAGAGGCTCGACGGGCCCGAGGACCGCCCGCTTTTTGTCTTCGGCTGGAGCGAGACGGGTCAGGACAGACGCTGGGACATCGCCAGCGCCGATCAGCTTATCCTCGCGGCACCCCCGCCCGGTCTGGCGGCGATGGCGGGGCTGATGATCGACATGGCCCACCCGACGCTCGGCCGTGACGAGATCAATTTCGAAGTGCCACATATGGGCATCGCAGGCACCCGCCCCTTCTCGGTTGAGGCACGGTTCTGGCTGCCCGGCTCCATCGCCTTTCCCGAAGCAAATCTGGCGCATGTCCCCATCCGCAGACACCGCACGGATTGAGGCAGGCAGAAACGCGCCGGTCTCACCCTGACCGAAATATCCGATCCGGCGTCGACGGCTCGTCCGGCATCCGATCAGAAATGCGCTTTCGGCACATCCGGCCTGCGCGCGGCAAGCGCCAGCAGCCCGGCGGTAAAGCAGAAACCGATGGGGAAAATGGTAAAGATGCCGAGTCCGAACGCATAGAGCATCAGCCCGCCCGCGATCAGCAGCAGCACCCCGCCCCAAAGCGCACGGGCCATGGCCATCGCGCCCCCGGCGATTGCCAGAAGCGGCGAGATCAGGCTCGCGATGCGGATCATCTCGGCATTCTCGATCGCGCCGAATGTCTCGGCAAAGGCGGCACTGCGGCTGCTGAGTTCGATGAAGCCATAGCTGAAGAACCCGACCATCAGCGCCATCAGCCCGCCAATCACCCCCAGCATCATCGCCGCTGCCCGCATGCGCAAATCCTTTCCCTCGCCACGCGCAGCGCGCGGCTCTGCGAACAGGAGATGGCGCGCGATAAGCGGGATTTCAACCGCTTGGCCATGACCCCGCGGGATTGTGTAGGCGCGGTACACATGCTTCGTGACAGCTTTGCACGCCCCGAGCCGCCGGTATCGCGGCTCAGACCATCATCTCTTTGGTCGCGGTCAGCTTCAGCTCGGGATGGTCGCGCTCGACCCGGTCGATGTCCCATTGCAGCCGCGTCAGATAGACCTGATCCCCGTCGTGATCCGTCGCCATATGCTGCTTGTTGGCATTGGCAAAAGCCTCGACCTTGTCCTGAGGCCCCGCCAGCCAGCGGGCCGAGGTGAATTGCGACGGCTCGAACCGCACCGGGATGCCGTATTCCAGCTCGATCCGGCTGGCCAGCACCTCGAATTGCAGCGCGCCCACCACGCCGACGATAAAGCCAGAGCCGATCTGCGGTTTGAACACCTTGGCAGCACCCTCCTCGGCGAATTGCATCAGTGCCTTTTCCAGATGCTTGGCCTTCATCGGATCGGTTGCCCGCACCGATTGCAGCAATTCCGGCGCGAAGGATGGAATTCCGGTAAAGCGCAGCGCCTCGCCCTCGGTCAGCGCATCGCCGATGCGAAGCTGGCCGTGGTTCGGAATGCCGATAATGTCCCCCGCCCAGGCCTCTTCGGCCAGTTCGCGGTCGGCGGCGAGGAACAGCACCGGGTTGCTGACCGCCATCGGCTTCTTGCTGCGCACATGCAGCAGCTTCATCCCGCGCTCGAAATGCCCCGAGGCGAGCCGTACGAAGGCCACCCGGTCACGATGCTTGGGGTCCATATTGGCCTGCACCTTGAAGACGAAGCCCGAAACCTTCTTTTCCTCGGGCGAGATCTGGCGCTCGGCGGCGTTCTGGGGCTGCGGCTCGGGGCCGTAACTTCCGATCCCGTCCATCAGCTCGCGCACGCCGAAACTGTTGATCGCGCTGCCGAACCAGATCGGGGTCAGATGCCCTTCGAGGAACGATTTCCGGTCGAAGGCGGGCAGCAGTTCCCGCGCCATTTCAATCTCTTCGCGCAGCTTGTTGAGCTGTTCCTCGGGGATGTGCTCGGCCAGTTTCGGATCGTCGATGCCGGTGATCTTCACGGTTTCGGCAACCTTGTTCCGGTCGGCGCGGTCCATGATCTCCAGCCGGTCGTTCAGCAGGTCATAGGCGCCGATGAAGTCCCGCCCAACGCCGATGGGCCAGCTTGCCGGTGCCACGTCGATCGCCAGGTTTTCCTGGATTTCGTCGATGATCTCGAATGTGTCGCGGCTTTCGCGGTCCATTTTGTTGCAGAAGGTCAGGATCGGCAGATCGCGCAGCCGGCAGACCTCGAACAGCTTGCGGGTCTGACTTTCGACGCCCTTCGCCCCGTCGATGACCATGATCGCCGCATCCACCGCCGTCAGCGTGCGATAGGTGTCCTCGGAGAAATCCGAGTGGCCGGGCGTATCGACAAGATTGTAACGGAAATCCTTGTATTCGAAGGACATCGCCGAAGCCGAGACCGAGATCCCCCGGTCCTGTTCCATCTTCATGAAGTCGGACCGGGTGCGCCGCGCCTCGCCCTTGGCGCGGACCTGCCCGGCCATCTGGATCGCGCCGCCGAACAGCAGGAATTTCTCGGTCAGCGTGGTCTTGCCGGCATCCGGGTGGCTGATGATCGCGAAGGTGCGGCGGCGGGCGATCTCGGGCGGCAATTCGGGGCGGTTGGTGGTCATTTCGGGCGTCCTTTCCTGACCGCGCCGTTTACCCTGCCGCGCGCCGGCCCGCAAACCGGAAAAGGGGCGTCCGTTGGGACGCCCCTCACAAGCTCGGGATGATTCAGCCTCAGCCCAGATAGGACGAGACGAACCAGGTATCCTTATCCACGTCATTCGACGCGGCGGTGAGGATATCGGCGGTGTTCGGATCGCCCGCCTCGTCGGTGGTATCGATTCCATCTCGCAGCTTGCCGCCATATTCGCGCAGCATCTCTGCAACTGCCTTGGCATGAGCGTCCAGCTTGACCAGATCCGTCGGATAGGCCTTCAGCGTGGTGGCCTTCGCCACCTCATCGACCGTGCTGATCGCGGTGCCGTCAAGCTGTTGCACCCGCTCGGCCATTTCATCGACGCCGGCATCGACATGTTCCTTGACGCTGTCGAGAAGCTCGTGAAAGCCGATGAAACCCGGTCCTTTCACATTCCAATGCGCCTGTTTCAGCGCACGGCTGACGGCGATGCCGTCCGCGACGAGGGTGTTCAGCACCTCGATCGAGGTCTTGCGTGCATTATCTGTCAGGCTCTTGAGATCGACACTCATATCCGTCTCCTTCTCTGCTGCCGCGGCTCGCGGATCTGGCGATCAACTTGCGCTGCGCGACAAAGTTCCCCGGCGCGGCGGCACGACGCGGCAGCCGGGCCAAGACTCGAATAACAATGATTTTTCGTTGGAAAGACGGAACGGATGCAGCGCTCATATGTTGACTCGCCGAACCCGAGTTTGCATCCTGACGCGCAGCCGAGAGAGGTGACCAATGAGCGACAACACACTGACCCGGATGGATTTGGCAGAAGCCGTGTTCCGTGAGGTGGGTCTGTCCCGACATGAATCCGGCCAGCTTGTCGAAAGCGTTCTGACCCATATCTCCGATGCGCTCGTTCGGGGGGAGCAGGTCAAGATCTCGTCCTTCGGCACGTTTTCGGTGCGCGACAAGAATGAACGCATCGGCCGCAACCCCAAAACCGGGGAAGAGGTGCCGATCACCCCGCGCCGCGTTCTCAGCTTCCGGCCCTCCCATCTGATGAAGGACCGCGTGGCGGTCGGCAACAAGGCCTGACATGAAAAAAGCAGCCGACGCGTTCCGGTCTATTGGCGAAGTTTCGCAGTTGGTCGGGGTCGCGCCGCATGTGCTGCGATACTGGGAAGCGCAGTTTCCGCTGTTCTCTCCCGTCAAGCGCCGTGACGGGCGGCGCTATTACCGGCCCGATGACATCCGTATGGCAGCCGGGCTGTGCGAGACGCTGCGCGAGGAAGGCACGCCGATCAAGCTGGTGAAAAAGCAGATGGCGCAGGATCGCGGCGCGGCGCTGAAGGCACGCGGCGCAGCGCGGCTTGGCGGAAGCTTCGCCAGTGAAGTTGCAGGCAGCAGCGCCGGGCAGCCAGTCGGTCCCGCAAAGGTCGAAAAAACGACGGCGCGCCGTGCCAAGAGCAGCAAGGCTACAGGAAAAAACCCGGCCAGGGCGCAAGAGAAGACGGCGCCTGAAAAAGGGCCGGATATGGCAGAAAGCGCGCCGAGACAGCAGCGCAAGGCAGGTAGTATGAGTGACTCGCTTCCCCTCTTCCCCGAGCTCGAGTCCGGGAAGGCACGGAAAGAACCATCGAAAACCCGCGCCACCGCCGAATCGCCGCTGCGCGGCGACACCGCGCCGGGGGAGTGGCTGGGCCGCCTGAACGCCGTGGCATCCGGGTTACGCGGCACCCGTTCCTTGCCGCCCGATGCGGCGCGTGCGCTGCGCGACCGGCTGGACGAAGCCCGGCGCGGCCTCGCCGCCTGAGCCGCGCATCGCGGGTCGGTTTTTTGTCACGCGGCCCCTTGTGTCCCGGAGGCGCTTCGCCCTATATGGCCCGCGTCGGGCTGTGGCGCAGCCTGGTTAGCGCGTCCGTCTGGGGGACGGAAGGTCGTGAGTTCGAATCTCGCCAGCCCGACCATCTTCGAACCGCCCATCCCGTCCGGGGTGGGCGTTCGTCTATGCGGAGGTCGAGGAAATGAGCGGTGTTCTTCCAGACAGCGAATTGCGCGCGCTGATTGCGGATGGCGCGATCACCGCAGATCTGCCCATCACCGATGCCCAGATCCAGCCCGCCAGCCTCGACCTGCGCCTCGGTGCGCAGGCCTGGCGTCTGCGCGCGTCGTTCCTGCCCGGCAAGGGGCGTGGCGTGCGCGAGAGGCTCTCGGATTTCGAAATGCACCGGATGGATCTGTCGAACGGCGCGGTGCTGGAGAAGGGCTGTGTCTATCTGGTCCCGCTAATGGAGCGGCTGCGTCTGCCGCGCGGGCTGTCGGCGGTGGCCAATGCGAAAAGCTCGACCGGACGGCTGGATCTGCTGACCCGGCTGATCACCGATGACGGGACCGAGTTCGACCGGCTGCCCGACGGCTATGACGGCCCGCTCTATGCCGAGATCTGCCCGCGCAGCTTCTCGGTGCTGGTGCGTCCGGGGATGCGGCTGAACCAGCTTCGGCTGCGGCGTGGACAGGCGGTGCTGGATGACGCGGCACTGTGCGTGCTGCATGCCGAAACGCCTCTGGTCGGCGGTGAGGCTCTGATCGATCAGGGGCTGGGCTTCTCGGTCGATCTGCGGCCCGGTGACGGCGATCTCGTCGGCTATCGGGCGCGGCCCCATAGCGGGGTGATCGACCTGGACCGGATCGGGGCCTATGACCCGCGCGAATTCTGGGACGCGCTGCACAGCACGGACGGGCGGCTGATCCTCGATCCCGGCGCGTTCTACATTCTCGTCAGCCGTGAATCGGTGGCAATCCCCGCCGATTACGCCGCCGAGATGGCCCCCTATCTGGCGATGGTGGGCGAGTTCCGGGTGCATTACGCGGGGTTCTTCGATCCCGGATTCGGCATCGGCCCGTCAGGTCAGGGCGCGCGCGGCGTGCTGGAGGTGCGGTGCCACGAGGCCCCCTTCGCGCTCGAACATGGGCAGGTCGTCGGGCGGCTTGTCTATGAAAAGATGGCTGGCCGGCCCGAGCGGCTTTACGGTCAGGACATCGCGTCGAATTATCAGGGTCAGGGGCTGAAGCTCGCCAAGCAGTTCAGCGGATCCGGCGGGTGATCCGCGCGGCCTTGCGGGCGCGTTTGACCATTTGACGGGTGCTCTTCTTGGAGTTCGCCATCTCGCGGCGCTCCTGATCGGTCATGTCGGCGGGGTCCTTGCCGCGCCGCGCGAGCATGTCGAGCCCCTTGTCGATGCCCGCATTGGTCGCCCGGCGCGTGACCTGGCGCATGACCATATTGATGATATGGTTCAGATTCATATGTCTTCCTCCTCGCCGAAGAGATCTCCGGGACGGCTTTCAGCGGATATATCGTCATCATCGTTGTCGCGGACAAGTGGCACCGCCAAATCTCCGGGCGGGCGGCTGTCCAGCAGACCCGCGGCGCGCAGCTCGGAGAGGCCAGGCAGATCGCGGGCGGTTTCCAGACCGAAATGGTCCAGAAATTCCTCGGTCACAACGAATGTCACCGGCCGGCCCGGAGTCATCCGGCGGCGGCCAACCCGGACCCAGCCCTGCTCGATCAGCTGATCCAGCGTCCCGCGCGAGGTCGCGACGCCGCGGATTTCCTCGATCTCGGCGCGGGTGACCGGCTGGTGATAGGCAATGATCGCGAGGGTTTCGGTGGCCGCGCGCGACAGGCGGCGGGTCTCGATGGTCTCGGTCTGCATCAGGAAGGACAGATCCGGTGCCGTGCGGAAGGCGAAGGCGTCGCCGACGCGAGTCAGTTCCACCCCCCGGCCCTCATAGCGGCTGCGCAGCCGCGCCACGGCCTCGGCTGCGTCGGCGCCCTGCGGCATGCGCTCCGCCAAGTCGCGCAGGCTGACCGGCTGGGCCGAGGCGAACAGCATCGCTTCGACCATCCGCTCCTGCTCATCGAGCGGCGGCGGCGGGAATTCCAGATCGTCGTTCATTCTGTCCCCGGCTTGCGGCGGATGGTGATGGGCGCGAATGTATCGGCCTGCCGGATTTCCAGCTTACCCTCGCGCGCCAGTTCCAGCGTCGCGGCGAAGGTCGCCGCGGTCGCGGAACGTCCCCGCTCGCCCCGGCCCCAGCCATCGGGCAGGAACTCGGCCAGCGAGGTCCACTCGCCGGCATAGCCGATCAGGTGGCGCACACGCTCGAGCGCCTGCTCCATGGTGAACACATCCTTGCGGTCGAAGGCATAGGGGCGGAACTCGTCGCGGGTTTTCAGCCGCGCATAGGCGCGCATCAGGTCGATCAGCCCAACCTCATAGGTCACGCTGCGGCTGCGGGCGATCTGCTCGGGCATGCCGCGCACGAAACGGGTCTGCCCCAGCCGGTCGCGCCCCATCAGCCGGGCCGAGGCCTTGCGCATCGCATCCAGCCTTTCGAGCTGGAAGGCCAGATGCGCGGCCAGATCCTCGGCAGAGGGGCCGTCCTCCTCGGAGTCGGGCGGCAGCAGCAGCCGCGATTTCAGAAAGGCCAGCCAGGCCGCCATGACCAGGTAATCCGCCGCCAGTTCGATGCGCAGCTTGCGCGCCTCCTCGACGAAGGCCAGATATTGCTCGGAGAGTTGCAGGATCGAGACCTGCATCAGATCGACCTTTTGTGTCCGCGCCAATGTCAGCAGCAGATCCAGCGGTCCCTCATAGCCGTCCACATCGACGATCAGCGCCTCTTCGGCGCGGCGTTCCTCGACAGCGGTGGCGACCTCGAGCGGAAGCGGCTCCTTCTTCTCGCGCCTGGGTCGCAGAGGGGTGACGTTGTCGGTCAAGCGGGCCTCATCGGTTCAGGGGCGCAGAATCCGCGCAGCCCGCGCTTGAGTCAAGCGTGGGGCCAATCGACCTGCCCGCCAGAGCTGCGATATTCGGCCAGCAGCTCGGCGGCGGGGGCGGTATCCGGCGCGCGGCGGGCACTCAGCGCCGCGTCGCCGCGGCGGATCGCATCAGGCGTCATCTCGCCCGCCTCGGCCACGACCTCTTCCATCTCGGACATATGGCCATGGCAATGCAGCACCAGATCGCAGCCCGCAGCGATGGCCGCCGCGCTGCGCTGCCCGATGCTGCCCGACAGCCCGTTCATCGAGATATCGTCGGTCATCAGCAGCCCGTCAAAGCCGATCTCGTCACGGATCACCCCGATCATCCGCGCCGAGGCCGTGGCGGGCGCATCGTCAAGATCGGAAAAGCGGATATGCGCGCTCATCCCCATCGGCAGATCGTTCAGCGCCCGGAAAGTCGCGAAATCGGTCTGGTTCAGCTCATCGAGCGGGGCAGAGACCAAGGGCGTTTCTTTGTGGCTGTCGGCAACGGCGCGGCCATGCCCCGGCATGTGTTTCATGATCGGGACGACGCCCGCCTCCAGCAGTCCGTCGGCGACGGCGCGGCCATTGGCGACGACGCTGGCCACGTCCCGGCCAAGGCAGCGGTTTTGCAGGAAGGGATGCGTCTCGTCCGAGGCGATGTCCAGCGTCGGCGCGCAATTGCTGTCGATCCCAATCGCGCGCAGCTCTTGCCCGATCAGCCGATAGCGCAGCCGCATCGCCTGCGGCCCGCGCCCGGCATCGTCCAGAGGCGGCGCCCATTCGGCCCAGTGCGGCGCGCGCATCCGCTGAACGCGCCCGCCTTCCTGGTCGATGGTGATGATCGCCTCGCGCCCGACGGCCTCGCGCAGATCTCCGGTGAGCCGGCGAAGCTGATCGGGATGCTCGACATTGCGGGCAAAGAGGATGAACCCCCAGGGATCGGCCGAGCGGAAGAAATCCCGCTCGGCCTTGCTGAGTTCGGTGCCGAGAAGCCCGAAAATCGCGGCAGTGGTCATTACTGCGCCGTGGCGGGATAGCAATCCGTGCCTTCGGCGAGCAACGCGGCGCAGAAGCGGCGCGCATCGTCGCGCGATTCGAACCCCGCGACACGCAGGCGATAGAAGGTCCGCCCGTTCCGCTCGGTCGTCTGCACCACCGGCGCCTTGCCCGAGAAGAGCGACGAGAACCGGCCCGAGATCCGGCCCCATTCGCTGTCCGCAATGGCGTTGGAATCGAAGGCGCCGATCTGCACCAGAGGCGCGCCCGAAGACACTTGCGCGGTTTCGGTCGCAGGCGGGTCTTCGGCAACGGCTTCGGCCACGGCGTCCTCGATGGCCGGGCGCTCTGCCGGGGCGGCAGCGGCGGTCTCGGTGCCGGTCTCGGTCGCGGTTTCGCTCGCCGCTGCGGTGTCCGTCGCGGCGGGCGCGGATTGCGCGCGCGCGGCGATGCTGGCCGGGCGCGGTGCCGGGCGCGGCGCGCTGATCGCAGGGGCGGCGTCGGCGGCGGCCTCGGCCTCCATCTGCGCGGTGAGAGCAGTTATGTCCTCTCCCTCGCCGACAATGCCAAGCGAGGCGAGATCGCCCGGCTCATCGGCGATCAGACCGGCGGCAAGCCCGGCGGCGGCCTCGGCATCGGCGACGGCGATCACGGGTTGCTGAGGCGGCAGCGGCGCGATGTCTTCGGCGGCTGCATCCATGGCGGCGGGATCTGCCAGTTCGCCCATCGCCACATCATCGGCCTCCAGCCCGGTCGGCGCGGGGGCGATGGCGATCTCTGCATTGGGCGGCACTTCGACGCCGGCGGCAACCTCGTTCACCGAAAGCCCGCCATTCTGCGCCAGTTCTCCGCCAGGCTCATCCGGTGCCGTGCGCGCCTCGCCCACTGCGGCGCGGATCACCGGCACGCCCGACACATCGCGGGCCACCAGCTTATAGCCCCAGACCACGAGCCCGATCAGCAGCAAGACCGAGACGACCGCGCCCAGGTAATGGGTCAGCCGTCCAAGCCGCGCGCCGAGACTTTCGGGATGTTCTTCCGCATAGGGCTGGTCTTCGTCATACCAGCCGTAATCTTCTTCGTAATCGTCCTGAGCCTGATGCTGATAACGATATTCCCGAGCCTGACGAGGCGCGGAATCCGCAAAACGGCCCGAGCCGAAATCGGTAACTGCCATAAGATGCCTGCCTGCCGGGGTGACCGGCTGTTGATTACTGCCCGATCCCGGCCCGGCGCCTTTATCAGCGCATTTCCTTGGCCGGAGTCACCCCAAGAATAGCAAGACCTGACGAAATGACAACGCCAACGGCACGCAATAGCGCAATTTTTGTCGCGGTGGCCTTGGCATCGCCCTCCTGGATGAAGCGCAGCGCGGTCTCGTCATTGCCGCGATTCCACAGCGAATGCAGGGCTCCGGCCAGATCATACAGGTAGAATGCCACCCGATGCGGCTCATGCGCCGAGGCCGCCGCCTCGATCAGACGGGGATATTCGGCCAGCTTGCGCACCAGCTCCATCTCGGCGGGATGGTCGAGCGCCGACAGATCGGCCCCGGCCAGCGCCGTATCCGACACATCCACCCCCATCTCGGCGGCGCGTTTCATCACCGAATGCACCCGGGCCGAGGCATATTGCACATACCAGACCGGATTGTCCTTGGACTGTTCCAGCACCTTGGCGAAGTCGAAATCCAGCGGCGCATCGTTCTTGCGGGTCAGCATATGGAAGCGGGTCACGTCGCGGCCCGCCTGTTCGACCACGTCGCGCAACGTGACGAAAGTGCCGGCGCGCTTGGACATCTTGAAGGGCTCGCCGTTCTTGAACAGCTTCACCAGCTGGATCAGCTTCACATCCAGCGGGACACGGCCATTCGACAGCGCCTTGACCGCCGCGTTCATCCGCTTGACATAACCGCCATGATCGGCGCCGAACACGTCGATCAACTGATCGAAACCCCGGTCGATCTTGTCCCAGTGATAGGCGATGTCGGGGGCGAAATAGGTCCAGCTCCCGTCGGATTTCATGACCGCCCGGTCCTGGTCGTCGCCATGATCGGTCGAGCGGAACAGCGTCTGCTCGCGCGCCTCCCAGTCATCGGGCAGCTTGCCCTTGGGCGGCTCCAGCACGCCTTCATAGATCAGCCCGGCGGACCGCAGCCGCCCGATCGCCGCCTCGATCCGGCCCGAGCCGTAAAGCGCCTTTTCCGAAGAATAGACATCCATCTTCACGTTGAGCGAGGCGAGATCCGCGCGGATCATCTCCATCATCTTCTCGGTGGCGAATTCGCGGATTTCGGCCAGCCATTCCTCTTCGGGCTTGTCCAACAGGCTGTCGCCATATTTCTCTTTCAGTGCTTCGCCGACCGGGATCAGATAGTCGCCGGGATAAAGCCCCTCGGCAATCGCCGGTTCCAGCCCGTTCGCCTCGCGATAGCGTTCATAAGCGGATCGCGCCAGAACATCGACCTGCGCGCCGCCATCGTTGATGTAATATTCGCGAGTCACGTCATAGCCGGCGAAATCCAGCAGGCTGGCAAGCGCGTCGCCGAACACCGCGCCGCGCGTATGACCGACATGCATCGGCCCGGTCGGGTTGGCCGAGACGAATTCGACATTGACCCTGGTGCCCTGCCCCATTTCGGACCGGCCATAGGCTTCGGGCGCGCTCAGCACCGCCTTCACGACGCCCTGCCACGCAGCGGAATCGAGCCGCAGATTGATGAAGCCCGGCCCCGCCACCTCGGCCGAATTGATCCGCGCATCGCCGCCCAGCCGGGCCGCCAGTTTCTCGGCAATGTCGCGCGGCTTGGCGCGGGCGGGCTTCGCCAACACCATCGCCGCATTCGTCGCCATGTCGCCATGCGCCGGATCGCGCGGCGGCTCGACGGTGACATTCGTGTAATCCAGACCCGAGGGCAGTTCGCCCGCCTCGGTCATTGCGTTCAGCGCGTCCAGAACGACGCCGTGAATATCGGCAAACAGGTTCATCATATTCTTCCGCTTGTTCCCGGCTGCGATAGCCCTGCCCGGCACCAAAGGTCAACATCGGCCCGCCGCCAGCACGGCTCAGCTTGTCGTGCCATCCGCCGTGAGATGGCGCAGACCGTGGGTCACATCGGCGCGGATGGCAAGCCGCAGCGCCGGCTCATCGCCCGCCCTGAGTGCGGCGATGATCATCCGGTGATGGCACGGCGGATCATTGCGCTGCACCCGCCCGTAAAGCGCCCGCATCGTCGGGCCGAGCTGTAGCCACACGGTTTCCAGGATCGCCAGCATCGCCGGAGCCTGGGCGCGAAGATAAAGCGTCCGGTGAAAATCCAGATTGCTGCGGATATAGCCCACCGCGTCATGTCCGGTCACCGCATCGGCGATGCCGTTATTGATCGCGCTCAGCCGGTCGATCAGCGCGAAATGCGCGCGCGGCAAGGCGCGTGCGGCCAGCTCCGGCTCGATCAGCGCCCGCAGCGCGGCGAGTTCCTCGATCCGCTCCACCGAGAGTTCCGGCGTCGTCACCCGCCCCGATGCCGAAAGCGTCAGTGCGCCTTCCGCCGCCAGCCTGCGCACGGCCTCGCGGGCGGGCGTCATCGAGACATGGTAGTCCCTGGCGAGGCCGCGGATGGTCAGCGCCTGGCCGGGCGGCAGCTCTCCGACCAGGATCCGGCCGCGGAGATTGCGGTAAAGCCGCTCATGGGCGGTGGGATCGGCGGGGCGGGCGGCATTCATGCCGTCTTGTGATCACAAGAGGGGGCGGCGTCAATCCTTGAAACGCCAGGCTTGCAGATCGGCACCATGCTGCCGCAGCCAGCGGCGATGCGGCGCATGATCCGGCATCAACGCCTCGACCTGCGCCCAGAAACGCGGCGAGTGATCCATATGCGCCAGATGCGCGACCTCATGCGCGGCGACGTAATCCAGCACCTCGGGCGGCGCCATGGCCAGCCGCCACGAAAACATCAGCCGCCCCTCCGAGGTGCAGCTTCCCCAGCGGGACCGCGTGTCACGCAGCGTCATCGCGGTGGGGCTCCGGCCCAGACGATGCGCATGACGCCCCACCGCCTCGCGCAGCGCGGCATGGGCGCGATGTTTCAGCCAGGCCTGAACGGTGGCCCCGACAAGGCGGCCGCGGGGCACAGCCAGAACATCCTCGGCCATCGTGACGCGCTTCACCGGCAGCACGCGCAGCCGCAGCACCTGCCCCGCCACAGGCAAAGCCGCACCCTCGGCCACGATGCGCGGCGCGGGCATCGCCGCCACGGTCCGGCGCAGCCAGTCGGCCTTCGAGACCGCGAAATCACGCCCCGCCTCCAGGCTCGCGCGGCTTGGCAGGGTCAGCACCACCCCGCCCCCGCTGCGCGATACCCGCAGCGTCATCCGCCGCGCGCGGCTGTTGCGGCGCACGGCCACGGGCATATCATCGACGGTAATCTGCTCGGGCATGGCTGCGGAAGGGACTTTACAGCTAGATGGGCTTGTGGCAGGGGAACGCGGATTTACCTAACCGCGGCGTAAGGAGAATACCATGCCCAAAGAGGAATGGGGCACGAAGCGCCTCTGCCCGCAATGCGGGTCTCGTTTCTATGACCTGCAGAAAGACCCGATGACCTGCCCGGTCTGCGATGCCGAGATGACGCTGGAAAGCCTCAGCCAGGGCCGCACCCGCTCGCTCGTCTCTGAAAAGACCGCGTCGAAGGATGATGATCAGAGCGATGATCTCATCGAAGACGATCTCGATGACGACGATGACAGCAGCGTCGATGACGATCTTCTGGAAGATGACGACGACGATGGCGACGTATCGCTCGACGACATTGCGGATGTGTCGAATGAGGATGACGACTGATTGCATTTGCAACAGTTTGGTTTTATGCCCTGTTCTGACGTAACTGGTTCAGAACAGGGAGAAACCTCTTGAAATACCAGACCTTGAACGCCTTGGCGCCACAGATGCGCAGCATCCTGCGGATCGTTTCGGCGATTGTCTTCATGGCGCATGGCACGCAGAAGATCCTCGGATTCCCGGCCAGCGACCGGGCCTTCCCGGAAATCATGTCGCGTTTCTGGATCGCCGGCATGCTGGAGCTCATCGGCGGCGCGCTGCTGATTCTCGGGCTGTTCTCGCGCCCGGTGGCGTTCATCCTGTCGGGGCTGATGGCCTTCGCCTATTGGCTTGCACACGCGCCGCAGCACTGGGTTCCGGCGCTGAATGGCGGAGATGCGGCGATCCTCTATTGCTTCATCTTCCTCTATATCGTGTTCGCCGGTCCCGGCCCGTGGAGCCTCGACGCCCGCCTCGGCCGCGACCGCTGAGCGACGCCGCAGCGCAACCCGAAACCGGGCCCCCAGCGGGCCCGTTTTCTTTTTCCGCGCGGCCGGAATTTTCCTCTTGCGCCCCGCAACCCGACCCCATATAGACCCCCCACGCAACGGCGCAGCGCGCCCTTGCAGACCTCCGGTGGGGCCATAGCTCAGTTGGTAGAGCGCTTGAATGGCATTCAAGAGGTCAGGGGTTCGACTCCCCTTGGCTCCACCAGTTCACCGCTTAACAGCGCCGGATACCTCGCTCGTCTTCGCCTGAGGATGTGGATTTGCCGTGCGGTCAGGTGTTGTTCTTCCCTGACAATCCGACGCTGATTTGATCCGCCCCACCGGCGTCCCGATCGCCGCGCGGCATTTTCCCTTTCCGAGGCTGAGGATGCACCATGAGCGACCAATTCCACGTCGTGACGGGGGGCCCGGTGCGGGCAAGACCAGCCTCATCGCCGAGTTTTCCCGACGCGGCGTCCACAGGGTTCCCGGATCCGGCCAGGCCATCACGCGTGAGAAGATGGCGCGCGGTGGGGACGCCCTGCCCTGGGCGGATTGCATGGGCTTTGCCGAGCGGATGATGGATTATGACTTGCGCGACTACAGCGCCGCATAGGCGCTCTCCGGCCCTTGATGTTCGACGGCGGCATTCCCGGCTAGCCGACCCTCTCCGGCCTCCCGGTGCTACCGCATGTCGCCGCAGCCGCCAGGGAAATGCGCTACAGCGCCCGCAACTTCCCAGCATCCTTCTGTGACGAGATCTGCGAACAGGATTCCGAGCGCAGGCAGAGCCGGGTTGAGGCCGAAATGACATCCGCGCTCATGCCGCGAAGCCACGCTGCGCTTTCCCTCGAAGTCACGGCGCTTCCGCTCGACGGCAGAGCGGAGCGCGCCGATTTCGTCATCGCGCATGTCTGGCCCTGAAACCAGGGCCGACCGGGCAACGGCATCGCATCAGCCCTCCCCTGCCGCAGCCCAACGCGAACGCAGGACAGGATGCTTCAGACCGTATCGGCGGCACCCTTCGCGCCGTCAGCCTTGGCCCGCGCCTCGGCGGCCTCGGCGACGGCCTTGCTGGCTTCTTCCTGAACCTGCTGGGCATAGGCGACCATGTTCGCGGCGTAGGCCTCGTACCAGTCGGCGGTTTCCTCGGCCTGCATCGTCTCGGCCTTGCGGCGCATATCCTCGGCCTTGCTACGGGTCTCTTCGACCGACTTGTCCCAATCCGCCTTGGCCTGGCTCCACTGTGCCTTTACCTCGTCACTGGCCTCGTCGAAATAGCCCTGGATCTGCTTGTTCAGCTCCTCCTGCCGCTCCGCGGCAGAGTCGCGCCATTTGCGCATGTTATCGGCGAAATCGTCGCCGCGCTCGCGCATATCCTCCTGCCATTTGGCAAGGCGCTTTTCGAATTCCTCGGCGTTGCGGGCGAGGTTGGAAAACATGTCGGACAGTTTCATAGCTGATCTCCCTGAGATTCATGCGCGGATCAAATCATGTGCGACCCAACAAAAAGCCCCCGCGCCGGGTTCCGGGCGGGGCAGATGCTGCAAGAGGCGGGCGAGGCTCAGCCTTCGGCGTTCTCCGCCTCGGCGCGCTCGGCCTCGATCTCGCGCCAGCGGGCGACATTGGCGTTATGTTCGTCCAAAGTGCGGGCGAAGGCGTGCCCGCCCGTGCCGTCCGCGACGAAATAGATAAAATCGGTCTCAGCCGGGTTCAGCGCGGCCTCGATTGCGGCGCGGCCCGGATTGGCAATCGGCGTCGGCGGCAACCCGTCGATCTGATAGGTGTTCCAGTCGGTGCGCGTGTCCAGCTCGGACCGGCGAAGACCCCGATCAAGCACGCCGCGCCCCTCGGTCACGCCATAGATCACAGTCGGGTCGGTTTGCAGCCGCATCCCCTGTTCCAGCCGGTTCACGAAGACGCTCGCGACTTGCGGACGCTCTTCGGGCTGTCCGGTTTCCTTTTCCACAATGGAGGCCATGATGAGCGCTTCTTCCGGGCTCTCATAGGGCAGGCCAAAGGGCCGCGCCTCCCACGCATTCGCAAGGATCGTGCTCTGTCGCGCCGCCATCTGAGCCAGCAATTCCGCGCGGTCCTGCCCGCTGGACACCTCGTAGCTGTCTGGCGCGAGGGTGCCTTCGGCCGGGATTTCCGCAACCTCGCCGGTCAGGAAGTCGGCGCGTTTCAGCCCCTCGACCACCTGCCAGCTGGTGACGCCTTCGGCCACCGCGACGCGCAGCCGCGCATCGGGCTGGTTCTCGGCATTGGCGATGGGCTCGGGCTTGGCCTCATCGGCGGGGTTATACTGCACGCGCTCTTCGTAATTGCCCGTTTCGGGATCGATGTCGCGCAGGATCACCGAGTCGGCGCGAACGCCGATGCGATAGATCACCTCGGTCCCGCAGGTGGACGGCCCGCCTTCGGTGATGATGCCCACGATGTCGGACATGCTCGCCTCGGGCTGCACCAGGTAAGAGCCGAATTTCAGCTCACGCGACTTTCCCTCGGCATCGGCGCCGGCGCGGAAGATATAGGCGTTGGAGATTGCCCCC
The DNA here is from genome assembly GCF_027912835.1 of Paracoccus sediminicola. Taxonomy (NCBI): domain Bacteria; kingdom Pseudomonadati; phylum Pseudomonadota; class Alphaproteobacteria; order Rhodobacterales; family Paracoccaceae; genus Paracoccus; species Paracoccus sediminicola. The sequence goes on along the minus strand of NZ_CP115768.1, from coordinate 607,759 downwards.
TGCTCTTCGAGCTGCTTGCTCACCGCCGACAGGCTGGCCCCCCGCGCCACCTGCACGCATTGCGCGACCTCGCTCGGGCCGGAGCCGGAATATTGCGCCTTGCCCCAGGCGATCATCGCCGCGGCGCCGATCAGCAGAAAGATCGCCAGAGTCAGGAATGTCGATACGATATTCTTCCACATGTCAGTCGCGGACCTTCCCCACGATCAGGCAGGCATTGGTGCCGCCGAACCCGAAGCTGTTGGACAGCGCCACGTCGATCTTGCGGCGCACGGCGGCATTGGCGGCGAGGTCGAGCTTGGGCTCGACCGCCGGCGCATCAAGGTTGATCGTCGGCGGCGCAATCTGGTCGCGCACGGCGAGGATGCAGAAAATCGCCTCGACAGCGCCTGCGGCCCCCAGCAGATGCCCGATGCTCGACTTGGTCGATGACATGGTCACATCCTTGGCGTGATCCCCCAGCAGACGCTCGACTGCGCCCAGCTCGATCGTATCTGCCATGGTCGAGGTGCCATGCGCGTTCACATAATCGATATCGGCGGGTTCCAGCCCGCCATTCTTCAGCGCCGCCTGCATGGCGCGGAAACCCCCATCGCCATCCTCGGACGGGGCGGTGATGTGATAGGCGTCACCCGAAAGCCCGTAACCCAGCACCTCGGCATAGATCTTTGCACCGCGAGCCTTGGCGTGTTCGTATTCCTCCAGCACGACACAGCCCGCGCCCTCGCCCATCACGAAGCCGTCGCGATCCGCGTCATAGGGGCGGCTTGCGGCCTTGGGGTCGTCGGCCCGCTTGGTCGACAGCGCCTTGCAGGCGTTGAACCCGGCGATCCCGATCTCGCTGATCGGGGATTCGGCGCCGCCCGCGACCATCACATCGGCATCGCCCAGCATGATCAGCCGCGCCGCGTCGCCAATCGCATGTGCCCCGGTGGAACAGGCCGTCACCACGGAATGGTTCGGACCCTTGAAGCCGAAACGGATCGAGACCTGACCCGAGATCAGGTTGATCAGCGCGCCCGGAATGAAGAAGGGGCTGACCCGCTTCGGCCCGCGCTCTTTGATCAGCACGGCGGTTTCGGCGATCGAGGTCAGCCCGCCGATGCCAGAACCGATCATCACCCCGGTGCGCAGCTTTTCGTCGTCGGATATATCCTCCCAGCCCGCATCCTGCACCGCTTGCGTGGCGGCGGCCATGCCGTAGAGGATGAAATCATCGACCTTGCGGCGCTCTTTCGCGGCCATCCAGTCATCGGGGTTGAATGTGCCGTCGCTGCCATCGCCGACCGGAATTTCGCAGGCATATTTGGTCGTCACGTTCTCAGCGTCGAAGCGGGTGATCGGCCCGGCGCCGGATTGGCCGTCCAGCAGACGTTCCCACGTCGCCTCGACCCCGGACGCCAGCGGCGTGACCATTCCCAGCCCCGTGACAACAACCCTGCGCATCGCAAATCCTCTCTGCTCGTTTCGCGATCTGATACACGCAGCGCGAGATACGCGCAACGCTGCAAGGGTTGATCACGCTGCGGCCCGCCGGGGGTTTGCGGCGTTTGGCCTGCGGTGCCCGCCCGACGGCCGGACAGGCCCCGTGCCGCACCTAAGCGGCATCCATCCTCACGATCACCTTCCCCTTGGCGCGCCCGGATTCAAGATAGGCCATCGCCTCCGACATCTCGGCGAAGGGGAAAACCCGGTCCACGACCGGGCTCAGCCTCCCGGCCTCGATCAGCGCGGCGAGCTCGGCCAGTTCCGGCCCGCTCGGATGCATGAAAAGAAAGCGGTAGCGCACCCCATGTTTTCGAGCTTGCTGACGCAGCTTTCGGGAAATGAACCAGAAAACCCCGGTCATCATCGGCCCGAAACCCAGATCCTTGCGGGCCGTATCTGGCTCGGGCAGCCCCGAGACCGAGACCACTTTTCCGCCCGGCCTGACCACGCCGAAACTCGCCTCCAGCGCCGCGCCGCCCAGCAGATCCAGGGCCCCGTCCATGTCGCTCAATCTGTCCTGAAACTGCTCTTGCGTATAATCGATCACATGGTCCGCCCCGAGACGCTCGACCAGCTCCCTCCCACGCGGCGAGGCGGTCGTCGTCACCTCGGCGCCAAGCCATTTCGCGATCTGGATGGCGAAGGTGCCGACCCCGCCCGCACCGGCAGAGATGAAGACGCGACTGCCGGGCCCGAGCCCGATTTCGTCGCGCAGGGCCTGAAGCGCCGTCAGCCCGGCCAGGGGCACACCGGCGGCAGTCACCAGATCCAGCCGATCCGGGACGCGGGCCAGCAGATCCTGCGGCACCACCGCATATTCCGCGAATGCTCCCATCCGGTCCTTCGGCATCCGCGCAAAGACCCGGTCGCCGGGGGCGAACTGCGTCACCCGCGCGCCCGCAGCCTCGACGATGCCGGAAACTTCGTTCCCCATCACCGCAGGCAGTTTGTAGCGCTGAATGGCCTTCAGATCGCCCCCGCGGATCTTGTAATCCACCGGGTTCAGCCCCGCCGCATGAACCTTGATCAAAAGCTCGTCCGGTCCGGGCCGGGGCCTGTCGATCTCTTGCAGCCCGGATTTCTCCGGGCCGCCATAGCCGGTCATCATGAACGCCTTCATCGTCAACCTCTCGCACGCCATGGAGTCGGTTCCGATGAAAGCCCGCCGCCGCCGAGTTCAACCCCACAGGCGCGAAAAACCTACGCTTGCGGCGCGTTTTCATGCATTCTTCATATTGGTGCGGGGCCTGTTCAGCCCTGCTGCCAACCCGGCTTTCGCTTGTCGAAGAACGCGGCGATGCCTTCCGGCGCCTCTTTACCGTCCCACATGGCGATCAGCCGGTCGATCGTATCCTCGATCACGGCCTCGTCGATGCGCGGACCCAAAGCGCGGGCGAGCCGCTTTGCCTCGGCCACCGCACCCGGCGCGCATTGCATGTAGGGCGCGGCCTCGGCCTCGACCATCTCATCCAGATGGCCCGGATCCGCCAGCCGCGCGACGAGGTTCAGCGTCACCGCTTCCTCTGCGTCAAAGATCCGGCCAGACATGAAGACGCGCCGTGCCTTGTCCTCGCCCATGCGGGCCAGCACATAAGGGCCGATAGTGGCCGGGATCAGTCCGAGCCGCGTTTCGGTCAGGCCGAATTTGGCGTCCCGCGCGGCGATGACCACGTCGCAGACCGACATCATGCCCACCCCGCCACCGAACGCGTTGCCATGCACCCGCCCGATCAGCGGCTTGGCCATTATGTTCATCGCGTGCAGCATATGGGCGAGCTGCCGCGCTCCGGCCCGCCGGGTCTCGGCATCGGCGTCGATCTGCTGACGCATCCAGCCCAGATCGCCCCCTGCGCAGAAAGTCGGCCCATCGGCGGCGAGAATCACTACCCGAACCGAGTCATCCGCGCTCAGCGCGCCGGCTGCATCGGTCAGCTCTTCCAGCATCTTGGCCGAAAGCGCGTTGCGCTTTTCCGGCAGAGCAAGCGTCAGCGTCGCCACGCCACGCGGGTCGGTCTCGATGCGGATCGTTTCATGGCTCATGCCGTTCCTCCCTGCCGCAAATGCCGCGCGAATTCGGCGGCTTTTGTGATCACATCCATATCCAGCCCGGTCTCATACCCCGCCGAGGCGAGATGCGCGGCGACTTTCTCGGTCGCCACATTTCCCGCGGCGCCCGGCGCATAGGGGCAACCGCCCAGCCCGCCGACCGCAGCGTCGAAGACCCGCACCCCACGCGCGAGGCTGGCATCGATATTCTGCAAGGCCCGCCCCGCCGTGTCGTGGTAATGCCCGGCCAGCCGATCCGCTGGCACCTCGTTCAACACCGCCGACAGCATCGCGTCGATGGTTTCCGGCCGCCCCTGCCCGATCGTGTCGCCGAGGCTGACTTCATAGCACCCCATCGCCGACAGCGCCGCCGCCACGCGGGCAACATTCGCGGGCGGGGTCGGTCCGTCAAAGGGGCAATCCGTCACCACGCTGACATAGCCGCGCACCTTGATGCCATCCTGCTTCGCGGCCTCCACCACCGGGACAAATCGTTCCAGACTTTCGGCAATGCTGGCGTTGAGATTGGCCTTGCTGAACCCTTCCGAGGCCGAGGCGAAGACCGCCACCTCGTCGGCCTGCGCGGCCCGCGCGCCCTCATAGCCCCTGATGTTCGGCGTCAGCACCGCATAGCTGACCCCGTTCGCCCGCGCGATCCCGGCCATGACCTGCGCGGCATCGCCCATCTGCGGCACCCATTTCGGGCTGACGAAGCTGGTGACCTCGATCCGCCGGAACCCCGCGCCGGACAGCATGTCCACAAGCGCGATCTTGTCTTCGGTGGGGATCAGCCGCTTTTCGTTCTGCAAGCCGTCACGCGGGCCCATCTCGAAGATCTCGACCGGACCGCTCATGCCGCCTCCTCTTCCTCTTCCAGCCGGATCAGCGCCGCGCCGGCCTCGACCTGATCGCCGGCGGCGGCCAGAACCTCGGCCACCACCCCGTCGCGGGCGGCGGTCAGCGTATGTTCCATCTTCATCGCCTCCAGCACCGCCAGCCGGTCGCCCGCCGCGACCTGCTGACCGGCCTCGACGAACACCGCCTTGACCTGGCCGGGCATGGGCGACAGCGTCAGCGCATCGCCCGCCTCTTCGCCTGCGACGTCCAGCGGATCGAGCGGTTTCAACGTGACCGAGCGCCCGCCGAACACGCTGACCCCGGCGCCGTGGCGCACCACGCGCGAGCGGCGCGGGCTGCCATCCACCCACCAGCGGCCGCTCTGCTGAGTGACCTCATGCGTGGCCCCGTCCAGCGTCACCTGCGCCCGACCCGGCCCCAGCGCCTCGATCACGGCCTCGCCGCCCTCCCACATCACCGTGCGGCGCAAAGGCTGCCACAGGGTCATGCCGGCGCGGGTCTCGGGATCGTCCAGACCGGCGACACCCAACGCGCCGAGCGCCAGCGTGCGGCGGTCGGGTTCGGCCTCGGCGATCAGATCGTCCAGATCGCGTTCGATCAGCCCGGTATCGACCTCGCCCTCGCGGAACCCCTGATGCCGGGTCAGCGCGATGAGGAATTCCAGATTGGTGACGCTGCCCGCGACCTCGGTGTCGATCAGCGCGGTTTCGAGCGCCCGCAGCGCAATCGCGCGGGTCGGGCCATAGGTCACGATCTTCGCGATCATCGGGTCGTACCAGGGCGAGATCGTGTCGCCGGGGCGCACCCCGGTTTCGGTCCGCGCGTGATCGGGGAATTGCAGATGCGCCAGAGTTCCGGTCGCGGGCAGGAACCCCGCCGGGACATCCTCGGCATAAAGCCGCGCCTCGAAGGCATGGCCGGTGATGCTCAGATCCTCCTGCCGCGCGGGCAGATCCTCGCCGCTGGCGACGCGCAGCTGCCATTCGACCAGATCGACCCCGGTGATGAGCTCGGTCACCGGATGCTCGACCTGAAGCCGCGTGTTCATCTCCATGAACCAGAACCCGTCCTCGCGCAGCCCGTCCGCGCCGTCGACGATGAATTCGATGGTCCCCGCGCCCTTGTAGCTGATCGCCTCGGCCGCGCGGACGGCGGCATCGCCCATCACCTTGCGGACATTTTCCGGCATGTCGGGGGCGGGGGCTTCCTCGATCACCTTCTGGTGGCGGCGTTGCAGGGAACAGTCGCGTTCGAACAGATGCACGGCGCGGGTGCCATCGCCGAAGACCTGCACTTCGATATGGCGGGGCTGAAGAATATATTTCTCGATCAGCACGTCGGGATTGCCGAAGGCGGTCTTCGCCTCGCCCTGCGCCGAGGCGAGCGCGTCGGCGAAATCCTTGGCATCGTCCACGCGGCGCATCCCCTTGCCGCCGCCGCCCGCCACGGCCTTGATCAGCACCGGATAGCCGATTTTCTCGGCCTGCCGCGCCAGATGATCGGCGTCCTGATTGCTGCCATGATAGCCGGGCACGACCGGCACGCCAGCCTCCTCCATCAGCTTCTTCGCCGCATCCTTCAGCCCCATGGCCCGGATCGCTTTGGCCGAGGGGCCGACAAAGACCAGCCCCGCGGCCTCGACCGCATCGACGAAATCGGGGTTCTCGGACAGGAACCCATAGCCGGGATGGATCGCCTGCGCGCCGGTCTCCTGCGCGGCGCGGATGATCGCATCGCCGCGCAGATAGCTGTCGGCAGGCGCGGGGCCGCCCAGATGCACGGCCTCGTCGGACATGGCGACATGGCGCGCATCGCGGTCGGCATCGGAATAGACCGCAACGGTGGCCACGCCGAGACGGCGGCATGTGTCGATGACACGGCAGGCGATCTCGCCGCGATTGGCGATCAGGATTTTCTGGAACATGGCGGCTCCTGTGTTGCGCGGGCAGCGGCGGGGGCTTCGCGCCCCCGCACCCCCGCGGGATATTTGGACCAGGGTGAAGAGGTCATGCTGCGGCCTCTTCCAGCAGGCGGGCCGAGGCGGCATCGAAGGCGACCAGAGTGACGTCGAGCCCCTCGCCATTCTGACGGATCGTCTCGACCGCGATGGCTGCGGCGCGCTCGGGCGGGAAGCCATAGACGCCGGTCGAGATGGCCGGAAAGGCAATCGAGCGGAGTCCGTGTCCCGCGGCGAGGGCAAGGCTGTTGCGATAGCAGGCGGCGAGAAGCGCGTCCTCCCCCGCATCGCCGCCCTTCCAGACCGGGCCGACCGTGTGGATGACATGGCGCGCCTGCAATTCGTGACCGCCGGTGATTCGCGCCTCGCCGGTCGGGCAACCGCCGATGCTGCGGCACTCGCTAAGCAGGCCCGGCCCGGCCGCGCGGTGGATCGCGCCGTCGACGCCCCCGCCGCCCTGCAAGGTTTCATTCGCGGCGTTGACGATGGCATCGACGCTCAGCCTTGTGATGTCGCCCTGCCAGACGCGGATCATGCGTAATCCTCCACCACGCGGAAACGTTCGCAGACCAGATCCATCTCGGCATCGAAACCGCCATTGCGGGCGAAGAATGCCATATGGACGCGCCGCCAGGTTTCGTAATCGCCCTCGCCCTCGGCCAGGGCGAATTCCTCGGGCACTTCGCAGAAGCGGCGGATCGTGACCTCGGTGGTTTCGATCAGCAGGGACGGGTTGCCGTCCCAGTCGAGCGCCACGTCGCGCCGCCCGACCTTCGGCAGCGGCTCGCCGTCCTGCTGAAAGTCGCGCAGCGCGCCGCAGGTCGCGGTTTTCGCGCCCGAGCGCACCAATTCCAGCAGATGCGCATTCAGCGCGCGCGTATCGCCGAATTTGAAGCTGACCGTCATCGCCGCTTCATCCTGATCGAAATATCCCCGCCGGAGGCATCCCGCATCGCAAGCCTCACATCCGGAAGACGCCGAAGCGCGTCGGTTCAATCGGCGCGTTCAGGCTGGCGCGCAGCGACAGCGACAGCACATCGCGGGTCTTGCGCGGATCGACGATGCCGTCATCCCAGAGCCGGGCCGAGGCATAAAGCGGATGCGACTGGCGTTCGAACATCTCGATGGTGGGGCGCTTGAATTCGGCCTCTTCCTCGGCGGACCAATGGCCGCCCTTGCGCTCGATCCCGTCGCGCTTGACGGTGGCCAGAACGCCAGCGGCCTGTTCGCCGCCCATGACCGAGATGCGGCTGTTCGGCCATGTCCACAGGAAGCGCGGAGAATAGGCGCGGCCGGACATGCCGTAATTGCCCGCGCCGAACGACCCGCCGACCAGCATGGTGATTTTCGGCACATTGGTCGTCGCCACCGCCGTCACCATCTTGGCACCATGCCGGGCGATGCCTTCGTTTTCGTATTTCCGCCCGACCATGAAGCCGGTGATGTTCTGCAAAAAGATCAGCGGCGTGCCGCGCTGCGAGCAGAGTTCGACGAAATGCGCGCCCTTCTGGGCGGCCTCCGAAAACAGCACGCCGTTATTGGCGACGATGCCGACCGGACAGCCCTCGATATGGGCGAACCCCGTGACAAGGGTTTCCCCGAACCGCGCCTTGAACTCATCGAAGCGGCTGCCATCCACCACCCGCGCGATGACCTCGCGGATGTCGTAGGGGGTGCGCAGGTCGGCCGGCACCACGCCGAGGATCTCGTCAGGGTCATAAGCCGGAGCCTCGGGCGGTTGCCAGACCACCGTGTCGGGCAGGCGGCGGTTCAGATGCAGGATGGCGCGGCGGGCCTGTGCCAGCGCATGGGCGTCGTTCTCGGCCAGATAATCGGCCACGCCGGACAGCCTTGTATGCACATCGCCGCCGCCCAGATCCTCGGCGCTGACGACCTCTCCGGTCGCCGCCTTGACCAGCGGCGGGCCGGCCAGAAAGATCGTGCCTTGATCGCGGACGATGATGGTCACATCGGACATGGCGGGAACGTAAGCCCCGCCAGCGGTGCAGGATCCCATCACCACCGCGATCTGCGGGATGCCCTTGGCGCTCATCTGCGCCTGATTATAGAAGATCCGCCCGAAATGGTCGCGATCGGGGAAGACCTCGTCCTGATTGGGCAGGTTCGCGCCGCCGCTATCGACCAGATAGACGCAGGGCAGATGGCATTGCTCGGCGATCTCCTGCGCGCGCAGATGTTTCTTGACGGTCATCGGGTAATAGGTGCCGCCCTTCACCGTCGCATCATTGGCCACGACCATCACGTCCTGCCCGCGCACGCGCCCGATCCCGACGATCACCCCCGCGCCCGGCGCCGCACCGTCATACATGCCATGCGCCGCCGTTGCCCCGATTTCGAGAAAGGGCGAGCCGGGGTCGAGCAGATTGGCCACACGTTCCCGCGGCGGCATCTTCCCGCGCGAGACATGTCGTTCCATGGATGCCTCGCCGCCGCCTGCCGCGGCGGCCTCGGCGGCCTCGCGCGCAGTGGCGAGCAGTTCCAGATGCGCGTCGCGGTTGTCGCGATACGCATCCGACGAGGTCAGTGCCGCAGAGTTCAGCTTCATTCTTCGCCCTCTCGCTTCGATCCGTCATCCGGGCCTGCGCCCGGTTCATTGTCCTGTCCTGCAGCGTCGATCTCGCGCTGCCGCAATTCGCGCCGCATGACCTTGCCGGTGATCGTCATCGGCAATGCCTCCAGAAATTCGATCTCACGCGGATAGCTATGCGCGGCACAATGGCGCCTGGCATGATCCTGCAACGCGGCGGCCAGATCGTCCGTGGGAGAGACCCCCTCGCGCAGCACGATGAAGGCCTTCACGATCTCTGTGCGCATCGGGTCGGGCTTGCCGACCACCCCGGCGGCGGCGACGGAACCGTGCTTGATGAGCACATCCTCGATTTCCGACGGACCGATGCGATAGCCGGACGAGGTGATCACGTCGTCATCGCGCCCGACAAAGCGCAGATAGCCGTCCTCTTCGACGCCACGATCTCCGGTCAGCATCCAGTCGCCGCGGAATTTATCCGCCGTCGCGTCGGGCCGGTTCCAATAGCCGAGAAACATCGAGCCCGCACCGCGCCGCACGGCGATATCGCCTTCGTCCGTTGTAGGCTGGCCGTCCTCGTCGATCACCGTGACCTCGAAACCGGGGGAAGGCTTGCCCATCGCGCCGGGGCGGGTCGGGAACATGCTGCCCGCCGAAGACACGATCATGTTGCATTCGGTCTGGCCGTAGAATTCATTGATCTCGACACCCAGCGCCTCTTGCCCCCAGGCCAGCATCTCGGCCCCCAGCGTCTCGCCGCCCGAACTGACCGAGCGGAGCCCCGGGACAGAGACCCCGGCCGCGCGCAGCATGCGCAGCGCCGTGGCGGGCAGGAAGGCGGCCGTCACGCCGCAATCGCGGATCAGCCCGACGCAGGCCTCGGCATCGAATTTCGGCAGCCGCGCGGCGACCACAGCCACGCCGAGCGCCAGCCCCGGCATGGCCACGTCGAACAGCCCGCCGATCCAAGCCCAATCGGCAGGTGTCCACAGCACATCCGCGCCGGGGCGCAGCAGGTCGTGGCTCATCTCGACGCCGGGCAGATGGCCCGTCAGCACGCGGTGACCGTGCAAGGCGCCTTTGGGCGCGCCGGTGGTGCCGGAGGTGTAGATGATGATGGCGGGCATCTCGGGCCCGGTTTCGACGGCGGTGAACGGGCCGGGTTCGGGCAGTTCGTCCTCTTCCGGAACGATGACCCGAAGATCGAACGGCGCCAGCATCTCGCGCCCCTCGGGATCGGTGATGACGGTATCGACCCCGGCATCTTCCAGGCGGAGCCGCAGCGCCTCGGGACCGAACAGCTTGAAGAGCGGGACAGAGATCGCCCCGGATTTCCAGACCGCCGCATGTGCGGCTGCTGTCCAGGCGCTCTGGGTGCGCAGAATGCCGATCCTCGCCCCGGGGCCAGCGGCAAGCGCATGGGCCAGCCGGTCGGTCATCGCCGAGAGCGCGCCATAGGTCACATCGCGCCGGGCCGCGCCGTCATATTCGATCACCGCCAGCCTGTCCGGCTCGGCCCTGGCCCAATCATCGGTGATCTGCACACCCATGTTCAGCCGCGCGGGGAAGTCCCAACGGAAACGCGCCCGGATGGCCGCGTAATCATGACTGTCCAGCAAAGGCTTCATCGCGCGCCCCGATCCGCGCGCCCTGGCCGAAGCCCTTGTCGCGCATCCGCCGCAGCGTCGAGACATGGCTCGACGAAAATACGATCCATCCGCGGCACGGACTGCCGATTCAGCACCGATGCCGGGGCTGCGACCGGCGCGGGCGGGTTTGCCGGCACCGCCATCATCATGCCTCCCCCGGCAGGGCAAAGCCGAAACGCTCGCCCGCCTTGAAGGCGTTGCGGTCGTTGCCGCGCGACGGGATGCCGGGCTTCAGCAGCTGCGCCAGATGCATCAGGTTCCAGCTCATGATGGTGCTGTTGCGCCGCGTGAAATCATTGTCGAACCCGGCCCGGCTGCCATCCTCGGCCTTGTCGCCGAAGCTCGGCCCCGGCCCGGCCTCTCCGATCCAGCCGCAATCGGCCTGGGGCGGGATCGTATAGCCCAGATGGTTCAGCGCGAAACCGATGGTCATGGCGGCGTGCTTGATGCCGTCCTCATTGCCGGTGACGACGCAGCCGCCCACCTTGCCATAGAACACCGACTGCCCCTTGTCGTTCAGCATCCCCGACATGGCATAGAGCCGTTCGATGAGAATGCGGCAGACGCTGCTTTCCTCGCCCAGCCACAAGGGTGTGCCGATCACCAGAATATCGGCGTCGCGAATGCGCGGCCAGATCACCTCGGGCCAGTCGTCGCGGTCCCAGCCATGCGCGCGCATATCGGGATAGACCCCCGGCGGCACCACATGGTCGAGCAGGTGGATGTGATCGACCGAGACGCCCTGCCCGGCCATCAGGCCGCCGCAGGCATCCAGCAGAATCTGCGTGTGGCTGTCGCTGCTGCGCTTTTGCAGCGAGCAGTTCACGAAAACCGCGTTCAGATCGTCGAAACCCATCCGCCTCTCCTCCCTCGATGCGGTGTTTCGGATCAGGCCCCCGCCATGAGTTCCCGCCCGATCAGCATCCGGCGGATTTCGCTGGTCCCGGCCCCGATCTCCATCAGCTTGGCGTCGCGGAACAGCCGGCTGACCACGCTGTCATTCAGGAAGCCTGCCCCGCCAAGCGCCTGCACGGCCTGATGCGCCTGCACCATGGCTTGTTCCGAGGCGTAAAGCACCGCCCCCGCCGCATCCTGCCGCGTCACCTTGCCAGCGTCGCAGGCCTTGGCGACCTCATAGACATAGGCCTTGGCGGTGTTCATCGCGACATACATATCGGCGATCTTGGCCTGCATCAGCTGGAAATCCCCGATGGGCTTGCCGAACTGCTTGCGCTCCTTGCTATAGGGGACGACCTCATCCAGACAGGCGGCCATGATCCCCGTCCCGATCCCCGACAGCACCAGCCGTTCGTAATCGAGACCGGACATCAGCACGCGGACGCCTTTGCCCTCTTCGCCCAGCACATTCTCGAACGGGACTTCGCAATTTTCGAAGATCAGTTCACCCGTGTTCGAGCCACGCATCCCGACCTTGTCGAAATGCGGACCCTGCTTGAAGCCCCCCATGCCCTTTTCGATGATGAAGGCGGTGATGCCTTTCGATCCGGCCTCGGGGTCGGTTTTGGCATAGACGACCAGCGTATCGGCATCCGGCCCGTTGGTGATCCAGTATTTCGCGCCGTTCAGCACATAGTAACCGTTGCGCTTTTCCGCCTTGAGCTTCATGCCGACGACGTCCGACCCCGCGCCCTCTTCGGACATGGCAAGCGCGCCGATATGTTCGCCGGAACACAGCTTCGGCAGGTATTTCTGCTTCTGCTCCTCAGAGGCGTTCAGCTTGAGCTGGTTCACACAAAGGTTGGAATGCGCCCCGTAGGACAGGCTGATCGAGGCCGAGGCCCGCGCGATTTCCTCTGTCGCGATGGTATGGGCCAGATAGCCCATGCCCGAGCCGCCATATTCTTCGGCCACGGTAATGCCCAGAAGACCAAGTTCACCGAATTCCTGCCAAAGCTCGTTGGGGAAGGCGTTCTCGGTATCGGTCTTCGCCGCCAGAGGCTTGATCCGTTCCTGCGCGAAGCGATGCACCATCTCGCGCAGCGCGCCGATATCCTCGCCCAGATCGAACTCCATCCCGTGGTTGAACATCGCCAGCCTCTCCTCCGGTTATTTGAACAAGTGTTCATATAACGCTGAATATGCGACACCCGCCCCTCCCGCGTCAAGGAAAGACTGCGCCCCATGACGGGCTGCGTCAATCGGGCGTCTTTGCGCGCGGGGGAAATTGGGCATCGAAGCGCGGACGCGAACATGCGTCTGCGGCGGGTGACGATAAGAGAGCAAGGTGGTGGGCGGTGAGGGATTCGAACCCCCGACATCTTCGGTGTAAACGAAGCGCTCTACCAGCTGAGCTAACCGCCCCATGACCGCCCTGGGCGGCGCATGCGAACCGCGCCGGATTAGCCCGGCGCGGTGCTGTGATCAAGGGGGCGGGTTATTTCTCGCCCGGCGTGCCGTCGAATTTCTTTTCCAGACTGTCCCAGCAATCGACATAGTTGTCCTGCAAGGGCGCCTCGTTCGCCGCGAACGCGGTGAGTTGCTGCGGGAAGCGGGTCTCGAACATGAACTGCATGGTGTTGTCCTGCTTGACCGGCTTCATCGGCTCGGTGCTGCCATGCTCGAAGGCGTCGCGGTCGGGGCCGTGGGGCAGCATCATGTTGTGCAGAGAGGTGCCGCCCGGAACGAAGCCCTCGGGCTTGGCGTCATAGATGCCGTGAATATTGCCCATCATCTCGGACATGATGTTCTTGTGATACCAGGGCGGGCGGAAGCTGTGTTCGGCCACCATCCAGCGTTCACGGAACAGCACGAAGTCGATATTCGCCGTCCCCTCCTGCCCCGAGGGCGCGGTCAGCACGGTGAAGATCGAGGGGTCGGGATGGTCGAACAGGATCGCGCCCACCGGCGAATAGGTCCGCAGATCGTATTTATAGGCGCAGTAATTGCCGTGCCAGGCGACGATATCCAGTGGCGAGTGGTCGATGAAGCTCTCATGGAACTGGCCGCACCATTTGATGACCACGCGCGATTTCGCCTCGCGATCCTCGAAGGCAGCCACCGGGCATTTGAAGTCGCGCGGGTTGGCCAGGCAGTTCGCACCGATCGGGCCGCGCCCCGGCAGGTCGAATTTCTGGCCGTAATTCTCGCAGACGAAGCCGCGCGCGGGGCCCTCCAGAACCTCGACGCGATAGACCAGTCCGCGCGGAATGATGGCGATCTCGCGCGGTTCCAGGTCGATGATGCCCAACTCGGTGCAGAAACGCAGCCGGCCTTCCTGAGGAACGACAAGCAACTCGCTGTCGGCGCTGTAGAAGTATTCGTCCTTCATCGATTCGGTGACGAGATAGATATGCGCCGCCATGCCGACCTGGGTGTTCACGTCCCCGGCCGTGGTCATGGTGCGCATCCCGGTGATCCAGGTCAGTTTCTGGTCCGTATGCGGCACCGGGTCCCAGCGATACTGGCCGAGGCTGATGACGTCGGGCAGCACATGCGGCGCTGATTTCCAATAGGGCACATCGATTTTGCTGAACCGCCCGACATGCTTGACCGAGGGGCGGATGCGATAGCACCAGCTGCGTTCATTCTGGCCGCGCGGCGCGGTGAAAGCCGTGCCGGAGAGCTGTTCCGCATACAGCCCGTAATTCACCTTTTGCGGCGAGTTCTGCCCCTGGGGCAGCGCGCCCGGCAGCGCCTCGGTTTCGAAATCATTGCCGAAGCCGGGCATATAGCCTTCATGCGTGTCGGTGCCATTTTTCGTCGCGGCGCGAATCATGCCTTGCGGCAGGGCATCGATGGTCATGGATTCCCCCTTGAGATGAGTTTGCGGCAGAATAAGTTGCAACTGCAACTAAGTCAACTGCCCTTGGCGTGAATCGGCGTATTTATGGCGCGCGGGCAAGCGCGCCTCGCCCGTATGCGCATAAGAAACGCCGCGCGGGGCCGGGCCGCGCGGCGTGTCGGGCCGGGTCAACAAACTGGTTCTGGCTCAGTAATCGCCCTCTCCGTCACCGTCAGACGGGAACTCGGCGATGGTGCGCTTGTCGGGCGGCGGCAGGCTGGGTTCCTCGGGCGGCGCTTCCGGCGCGTCGTTTTCCTTGTCCTTGCTGTCGCCATCGGCGCGCAGCGCCTCGGGGTTGCGCAGCCAGACATCGCGCTGCGCGAAGGGGATCTCGATCCCTTCCTCGGCGAAACGTGCGGCGATCTGGTGGCGGATTTCGGACATGACGCCCAGCCCGCCATTGATGTCCGACAGGATCGCGCGGATCTCGAAATCGAGGCTGTCGGCGCCGAAATTCTGGAACAGCACCGCAGGGGGCGGGTCGAACAACACCGTCGGCTGATCCTCGGCGATTTCCATCAGGATGCGCTCGACCTTGCGGGTGTCGGTGCCATAGGCCACCCCGACCGGAACGATGATCCGGCCCCGCGCATTGCCGCGCGTCCAGTTGGTCACCGACTGGCTGATCAGGTCGCTGTTCGGCACGATCACATCGGTCTGATCGAAGGTCTTGATCCGGGTGGAGCGGACCGAGACATCCTGTACGAAGCCCTGCTGACCGCCGGCTTCGACCCAATCGCCGACGCTGATCGGGCGCTCGATCAGAAGGATGATCCCCGAAACGAAATTCGACACGATATTCTGCATGCCGAAGCCGATCCCGACCGACAATGCACCAGCAACGATGGCGAGGCTGGACAGGTCGAACCCGGCCGAGGTGATAGCGATCAGCGCGGCAAGAAAGATCCCGATATAACCGACGCCAGAGACAAATGCGGTCTGCGCGCCCTGATCGAGCCTCGTGCGCGGCAGGATCTGCGTGCGCATGGCGCTTTTCACCCAGCCGGTCAGCAGATAGCCAAGCGCAAAGACGATCAGGAAGGTGACCACCGCGCCGGGCGACAGCTTGATCCCGCCCAGCGTCACCCCTTGCAGGATCTGTGTCCAGCTTTCACGCAGATCGGCCAGCGAAGCGCCCCAGATCAGCGCGAAAAGCGGCAGCGACAGGATCGTCAGCGCCGTGCCGACCAGAACCGGAAACAGCGAGGCGGTGACGGTATCGCGGTCTCCGCGCATCAGCGAATACAGGTCGACCAGGAAATCCTGTATCAGCACCAGCAGGCCGATCAACCACAGCGTCTTGACCATCGGCCAGAAGAAGGCGTTGGCGCCGTTCACATAGCCGAACATCATCGCCGCTATGACCGCGACCACAAAAAGACGCAGGAACCGCCCCAAGAAGGACAGGAAACGCGCCCGCAAGGGCGGCGAATCGCTGCCGTCATATTTCGTCAGGCGCCGCAGGATATTGGCCAGCTGGAACATGAAGAAGGCGCCGGCAAGAAGCAGGATGAAATGCACCACCCCGGCCCCGGCCTGGCTGACCTCATAGGGGATCAGCGGCGGCGCGTTATCGCGGCGCACGAAGCCCGACAGCGGCAGCATGGAATTGGCCAGCCAGGCGTGTATCGCCGTCACCACCGCCAGCCCGGTTCCGTAATAGCGGGCGAGATTGCGCTGTTTGGGCGGCAGGTTCAGCGTGTCATAGGCGACCGCGGTCGAAGCGAACGCCACGCTGACCAGCCACCGCCCGCTGAAGAACACCAGCCCGGCCAGCGGCATGCTGAGCAGAAGCGGCGTGGTCCACTGCCCGAACAACCCGGTCGCGTCGAGCGCGTAGGCGAACAGGAAGATCCCGATCATCGGCACGAGAATCTGCGCCAGCGACACCAGAAAGGCGACCACCGCGCGCGCATCGCCCCGCGTCCGCGAACCAAGCCAGGACGGCAGGAACTCGACCAGTTGGCGCGCATAGATCAGTCCCGCCGCGGCCAGCAGGAACAGCATCAGCCGCGGAACGGATTCGATCCTGCCGCGATCCGCCCACATGCTGCCCGCCTCATCGGCGACCCCCGAGACCGTGGCCCGGAAATCCTCTGCCGCCGCCGCCCAGCTTGTCGGCATCAGCGGCGATGCCGTCTCGGCGAGGATCTCGCGCGCTTCGCGCATCCGCTCGATTTCGTCGGCATGCATGACAAGCGCTTCGGCCCGGCTGAAGGCCTCGGTGGCGCGGACGGCAGGGGCCTGCAACTCGGCAAGCTGCTCGTTCAGCCGCTCTCGGCGCGAGGCGACATCCTCGGCCTCCTCCTCGCCCTCAGCGGGCTCCGGGCCGAGCGTGGCGATCTGTTCCTTCAGCGTCTCGATGCGTGGGCCGTTGATGTTCTCGGCCTGCTCGAAACGCTCGCGCCATTCGGTCGCCCGCTCGCGGATCGAATCGATCTGCCCGTCCGAGGTATCCCGGTCATCGAGCGCCGCCTCGGCCTGGCTGGCGAAATTTTCCCAAGTGTCGTAATTGATCTCTTCCGGCTGTTGCGCCGCGACCTGCGAGGCAAGCAGAAGCAGCGCCAGAAGCGCGGCGCGAAAAACATTCGGAATCAACATTATTCCTCAAACACCTCAGGCATGTCCTGCGGCTCTGCCTCCATCCAGCCGGGGACAGGCAGGCCCTTCTCGCGCAGGAATTCGGGGTTGTAGAGCTTGGTCTGGTAGCGGTTCCCCGCATCGCAGAGCACGGTAACGATGGTCTTGCCCGGACCCAGATCCTTCGCCAGACGGATCGCGCCCGCGACATTGATCCCGGCGGAACCGCCAAGCACCAGCCCCTCATTCTCGGCCATATCGAACAGCACCTCGAGTGCCTCGCTATCGGGGATACGATAGCTGTAATCGGGGCGGAAGCCCTCGAGATTGGCGGTGATCCGGCCCTGTCCGATCCCCTCGGTGATCGAGCTTCCGGGGCTTTCGAATTCGCCGGTCGTATAGAAGGAATGCAGCGCCGCGCCTTCGGGATCGGCAAGCCCGATGGTCACACCCTTGGGCTGAAGCGCCTCGGCCACACCGGCCAGCGTTCCGCCCGAGCCGACCGCGCAGATAAAGCCGTCAACCCTGCCGCCGGTCTGATCCCAGATCTCGGGGCCGGTGGTTTCGGCATGGGCGCGGCGATTGGCGACATTGTCGAACTGGTTGGCCCAGATCGCGCCATTCGCCTCGGTCTCATTCAGCGCCTTGGCGAGACGCTCGCTATAGCGCACATAGTTGTTCGGGTTGCGATAAGGCACCGCCGGCACCTGCACCAGCTCGGCCCCCGCCAGGCGAATCATGTCCTTCTTTTCCTGGCTCTGCGTCTCGGGGATCACAATGACAGAGCGGAACCCCATCGAGGCGCCGACCAGGGCCAGCCCGATGCCGGTATTGCCCGCCGTGCCTTCCACGATGGTGCCGCCGGGCTTCAGCGCGCCGCGCTCGACCGCGTCCTTGATGATATACAGCGCCGCACGGTCCTTGACCGACTGGCCCGGATTCATGAACTCGGCCTTGCCCAGAATCTCGCATCCGGTCGCCTCAGAGGCGCCATGAAGGCGGATCAGGGGGGTGTTGCCGATCGCGGCGGCAAGATCGGGGCGAATGTCCATGTCGGGGCCTTTCCTGTCACGTCCAGTTCAGATCAATACCAGCGTGGCCTGTGGCGGCAAGGCTTCAGCGGCCGGAAACCGCAAGCGCGGATCAAGTTCCCGCCAGATCGGAGCGGATTTTATAGACCATCCGGTCAAGCCAGAGCGCCATGGTAATCAGCGGCCCGCATTGCAATTGGCCGTCAAGCGCGAGTTGCACCAGCTCGTCGCGGCGCATGATATGGGTGGCGATATCCTCGCCCTCCTCGGCCAGCCCGAACCCGGCACGATCCTCGTGGCCGGACAGGTCCACCGCGCCGATGAAAGGGTAGAAGAACTCGCTGTTCGAGCCGGGCGTCGGGTAATGCGGGGGCAGCGCGTAAAGCCCGCCCGTCCGCAGCCCGGCCTCCTCGACCGCCTCGCGCCGCGCCGCCTCGGCCGGGTTTTCGCCGGCATCGATGCGCCCGGCGATGGGTTCCAGCATCCAGCATTGCCGCTGGCCGCGGGCCATCGGGCCGATGCGGAACTGGCTGATGAGCATGACGCAGTCGCGCAGCGGATCATAGGGCAGCAGCAGCGCCGCATCCGCCGAAATGAACGCCTCACGATGCAGCTCGGGCGACCACCCGCCATCAAAGAGCCGGTGCCGCAGCGAGATCTCGTCGACCGCGAAATAGCGTCCATAAGCCTCGCGCCGCGCGGTGATCTCGACCCGGTCGGGCTGAGGCGCAGGGAGATGCGCGACCGGATCGGGCTCGGCCGCGGCCCGCAGCCGGACCGCCGCGATCTCGGCGATACGAGCGAGACGCGCCCTTATGCCGGCCGCCGGCATTTCGTCGCGGGCCAGAATGGCGCGGGCGGTTTCCGCCATCAAGTCGGCACGGTCCGGGGTCCAGTCTGCAGTCCCGCCGCCCGCGCCAAGCCCCCAGACCGTCTGCCCACCCGCCGACACGGGAACCAGCCCCATCACCTCCAGATAGCGGCGCAGCGCCGGGGTCGGCGCGACGTGCAGCGTTGCGATCTCGCCCGCGTCTTCCTGCCATGCGGGCCAGTCCCCGCCGAGCCCGGCATCAGCCCCGCCGGAGAGCCGCCCCGGCAGCGTCCCGGACACGCCCGAGACGCCCAGCCTATCGGCCAGCTTCGGCGCGGCCAGAGGCCCGGCGAGGATCATCGTCGTGTCCGTCATAGTGCCGTTCCCTTCAGACGCCGCGCTGCCGCCCTGCCCGTCTCTGCGGCGAGTTGCTCCAGCACCTCGGACTCGATCCGCGCCATCAGGGCGTCCAGACGCTGCGCCGCGGGATCGCGCCGCGCCGCCGCGATCCGGTCTATGGCCGCCACCCCGAGCGGCGCGAAAGCGGCGTGATAGGTGAGTTCGGTGCGCATCCTGGTCTCGGTTCGGATCTCGCGCAACTGCAGCATCAGATCGGCCGCGATATCGTCGGGGGTGACCGGAAATTCAAATCCATCCGCAGCCGCGAAACCGCGCGCAAAGGCGACTTCGCGGTTCAGCCGCGCCGCAACCATCTGCGGCACGGGATCTGTGACATTCAGCAGAGCCCTCAGCGCAGCGAGGCTGACCGCGCCCCGCTTTTGGTCGCGGCCAAGCCGCAGCGCGGCGGCAGACAATGCGCCGGGCCGCGTGAGTTCAATCCGCGCCGCCAGCTCCAGCCCGCGCCCCTCAGTCTCGGTCGAAACCCCGGTTGCGCCTAGCGCCGGACCGAGTGCCGGATCGTCGATCAGCGCGGGGG
The DNA here is from genome assembly GCF_027912835.1 of Paracoccus sediminicola. Classification (NCBI taxonomy): domain Bacteria; kingdom Pseudomonadati; phylum Pseudomonadota; class Alphaproteobacteria; order Rhodobacterales; family Paracoccaceae; genus Paracoccus; species Paracoccus sediminicola. Next base: position 588,052 of record NZ_CP115768.1, on the reverse strand, counting down.
TGAGCTGGGCCTCGATCGCGCCCAGAAACAGGGCCGAGACCCGTGCAGGATCATGGATCCGCGCCACCTCGGCCCGCCAGTCGGGGCTGCTTCCATGGGTCAGATAAAGCCGCGCCATGCGGTCGGCGAACAGCTCTGCCTCGGCCCCGACCGCCTGCGCGCGCTGTTCGGCCAGCCCGGCGCGGAACAGCGCCTCCGCCGCCGTCTCGGCACCCAGGGCGGGCGGCGCCTGCGAAGTCACGCGCTCGGCCCCGGCACCCTGCGGCAGGGCCAGCACGGCCAGCAGGCAGAGGGCCGTCGCAACGGCGCGGAAGTGACGCATCGGAGAATCCTTGCAGGCGATACCGCTTTTCACCGCAAACCCCCTTGCGCTTCAACCCCTCGCCCGCTACATGCGCCCCCACCACACCGAAAAAAGCGCGGAGAAGTGCCGGAGTGGTCGAACGGGGCGGTCTCGAAAACCGTTGAGCCTTCACGGGTTCCGTGGGTTCGAATCCCACCTTCTCCGCCATTTACCACACCCGATTATCGACGCTGACGGCTTGTTTCGCGGATGGGGTCCGGCCTAGTCCTGCTGCTGCGACAACAGCGCCTCGCGCAGGGTGACGCTGGTTTTCTCCAGATGGTCTTTCAGGATCACGGAGAGCGCCGCCCCGTCGCGGGCCGCGAGGCTTTTCAGGATCGCCTCGTGTTCGGCCATGGCCTGATCCCACCGCTCGCGGGTCATGTTCGCCATATAGCGCCCGCGACGCACGCGTGTGGCCAGATGCCGATATTGCGCGGTCAGCGTATCATTGCGCGCGGCGGCGAGTATAGCCTCGTGGATTTTCTGGTTCAGCTTGAAATAGCCTTCGAGCTTGCCATCCTCATACAGGCCGCGCATTTCGTCGTGCAGGGCGCGGATCGCGGCGATCTCGTCTTCGGTGATATGTTTGCAGGCGAGCTCGCCGGCCAGGGCTTCAAGCGCGCCCATCACCGGGAACATCTCGTCCAGATCCTCGATGGTGATCCGGCTGACCCAGGCGCCGCGATTGGTTTCCAGATTGACCAGGCCATCGGTCGCCAGCACTTTCAGCGCCTCGCGCAGCGGGGTGCGCGACACGCCGTAAACCTCGCATAGCTCCTTTTCCGGGATCTTCTGTCCCGGAGGCAACTCACCGCTGACGATGCGTTCGCGCAGGGCTTCGGTCAGCTCTTCATGCAGCGAGCGGCGGCGAATCTGACGGCCTGACCGGGTTTCGAGATTCATCGTCAGATCGCCTCCTTCAGCGAAAGTTCCAGTAGTCTGGCGACATGGATCGCCTGCCGCCCCGTGCCGTCGGCGATCTGGTGGCGGCAGGACGTGCCATCGGCGACGATGAGGTCATCGCCCCCGGCGGATCTGACGGCGGGAAACAGGCTCAGCTCGCCCATCCGGCGCGAGATTTCCTCGGTTTCGACGCCATAACCAAACGCACCCGCCATTCCACAGCAGCTTGTCTCTATGATCTCAATATCCGTTTCGGGCACAAGCGCCAAGGTCTTCTGAATGGCCGGCATGACCTCCATCGCCTTCTGATGGCAATGTCCATGCAACAGCACGCGCGGCGCCGGCGCGCGCAGGGCAAGGTCCAGCCGGCCGGCCTCGTCCTCGCGGGCGAGATATTCCTCGAACATCAGCGCGGCGGCCGCGACCGTGTCGCTGTCCTCACCGGGAAGCAAGGCCGGGATCTCGTCGCGCAGTGTCAGCAGGCTCGACGGTTCCAGACCGATCACCGCGCGCCCGGCCCGCACATGGGGCAGCAGCGCCGAGATCAGCCGCCGCGCCTCGTCCCGCGCCTGATCGACCAGCCCGACCGACAGGAAGGTGCGCCCGGAATGCAGCGGCCTGCCGCCGCCGACCGGACGCGCCACGGCGACGCGCCGGCCCGCCGCGCGAAGCACCCGGATCGCGGCGCGCAGATTTTCGGGCTCGAACCAGCGATTGAACGGATCGGCGAACAGCACGACATCCGGGTTATCGTCCTGCGCCTCGTCGTCGCGGAACGGATGCGCGGCCCAATGCGGCAACTGGCGCTTGTCGGAAAACCCGGTCGCGCCCTGCATCAGCCGGGCAAGCAGCGGCACGCGGTTGCGCAGATTCAGCAGCCAGCCGAATCGCGAGGCGACCGGCGCATAAACCGGCAGATAGGCGACCAGCCGGTCATGCAGCGACAGCCCCGTCACCGAGCGCCGCGCCGCCTGCACCTCGATCTTCATCTTCGCCATGTCGACACCGGTCGGGCATTCTCGCTTGCAGCCCTTGCAGGACACGCAAAGCTTCATCGTCTCGGCCATCTCCTCCGAGGCGAGCGCATCCGGCCCGAGCTGACCCGAGATCGCCAGCCGCAGCGCATTCGCCCGGCCCCGCGTCACGTCGCGCTCGTGCCTTGTCACACGATAAGAGGGACACATCGTCCCCCCCGCGAGTTTGCGGCAGGCGCCGTTATTGTTGCACATCTCGACCGCGCCCTGAAAACCGCCGCCCGCGCCGGGCCAGGCCGACCAGTCGAAGGCCGTTTTCAGCGGCGCGACCTGATAATCGGGCGCGAAGCGGAACAGGCTGCGATCATCCATTTTGGGCGCATCGACGATCTTTCCGGGATTGAAGCGGCGCTCGGGGTCGAAACGGTCCTTCACCTCGCGGAACAGCGTGGTGATCTCGGTGCCGAACATCCGGTCGTGAAATTCGGACCGCACGATCCCGTCGCCATGCTCGCCGGAATGCGAGCCCTTGTATTTCGCGACCAGATCGAAGGCCTCTTCGGCGATGGCGCGCATTCGTTTCACATCGTCATCGAGCTTGAGGTTCAGCACCGGGCGGACATGCAGACAGCCGACCGAGGCATGGGCATACCATGTGCCGCGCGTCCCGTGGCGCTCGAATACCTCGCTGAGTTCGCGTGTGTATTCGGCCAGATCGGGCAGTTCGACCGCGCAATCCTCGACAAAAGAGACAGGCTTACCCTCCTGTTTCATCGACATCATGATGTTGAGCCCCGACTTGCGGACCTCGGCGATCTGACCCTGAAGCCGCTGATCCGTGACCTGCACCACCCCGCCCCAGCGCTTGCCCTCGCCGGACCAGTCGAAGCCGAGATCGCCCATCCGCTCGTCAAGCTGGCGCAGCTTGGCGGCGTTGGCTGCGGCATCGCCCTCATCGAATTCGACCAGCAGAAGCGCCTCGGGCGCGCCCTTCACGAATTGCTCGATGGTGCGCCGGAACAGCGGGATCTGCCGGGACAGGCCGATCATGGTGGAATCGACCAGTTCGACCGAAAGCGGGTCCAGCCCGACCAGATGCTGCGTCGCATCCATCGCCTGATAGAAGCTGGGAAAATGACACACGCCCAGAACCCGCTGCCCGACCAGGGGCCAGAGCTTCAGCTCTATCTGCGTGAAATAGGCCAGCGTCCCCTCGCTGCCGACCAGCAGATGCGACAGGTTCACCGGGTGGTTCGACGGCACCAGCGCATCGATGTTATAGCCGCCGACGCGGCGCGTCAGCTTGGGGATGCGGGCGTCGATCAATGCGGCATTCTCGCGCCCCAGCCGCAGCAGCGGATCGATCAGCGCGGGGTCGAGATCGCTCTGATCCGACGGGCCGAACCGCGCGAGACGGCCATCGGCCATGATCGCCTCGATCGACAGGACATTGTCGCGCATCGTGCCGTAGCGCAGAGAACGCCCGCCGCAGGAATTGTTCGCCGCCATGCCGCCGATCGTGGCGCGCGACGCGGTCGAGACATCGACCGGAAACCACAGACCATGCGGTTTCAGCGCCCGGTTCAGCTCATCCAGCACGATGCCCGGCTCGACCACCACCCGGCGGTTTTCGACATCGAGTTCGAGAATGCGGTTGAAATGCACCGAATTGTCGAGAATGAGCCCGCTATTCACCGTCTGCCCGCATTGCGAGGTGCCCCCGCCGCGTCCGGTCACCGGCACACCCTCGGCCCGCGCGGCGGCCAGCGCGATCTCGACATCCTCCCGCCCCCGCGGGATCGCGACACCCTGCGGCATAATCTGGTAGAACGAGGCATCCGTCGAATAGCGCCCGCGCGAGAATGCGTCGAACATCACATCGCCCGAGAAGTCGCGGCGCAGCACCTCATCCAGCATGGGATCCCTCTTCGAAATTGCAGGTTGACTCAGGGCTAGCCGAATTGGATACATAATGCAAAATTAAAAACGCAATATGGAGCGGCACGACGTCGCATTGGGAGAGAGAGATGACACATAGATCCGGCCGCCACTTCTTGCAGATCCCCGGCCCGAGCCCGGTGCCAGAGCGGGTGCTGCGCGCCATCTCGGCCCAGGTCATCGACCATCGCGGCCCGGATTTCGCCGCGGTCGGCAAGGCGGCGCTGGAGGGCATGAAGACGATCTTCAAGACGGAACAGGATGTCATCATCTACCCCTCATCCGGCACCGGAGCGTGGGAGGCGGCTCTGGTCAATCTGCTGTCCGAAGGCGATCGGGTGCTGATGTACGAGACAGGGCATTTCGCTGCGCTGTGGAAGAAAATGGCCGAGAAGCTGGGGCTGCGTCCGGAATTCATCGAGGGCGACTGGCGCGGGGGCGCCGATCCCGACGCGATCGAGAAACGTATTCGCGCGGACAAGGCCCATGAGATCAAGGCCGTGGCGGTGGTTCATAACGAGACCTCGACGGGCTCGGTCTCGCCGGTGGCGCAGATCCGTCAGGCCATCGACGCGGCGAAGCACCCGGCGATGCTGATGGTGGACACGATTTCAGGCCTCGCATCGATCGATTTCCGCTTCGACGAATGGGGCGTGGACGTGGCCGTTTCGGGCTCGCAGAAAGGTCTGATGCTGCCGCCGGGCATCGCCTTCAACGCGGTCAGCGCCAAGGCGATGGAGGCCTCGGAGACAGGGGGCATGCGCCGCTCTTACTGGGACTGGCGCGAGATGAAGGCGATCAATGCGTCGGGCTATTTCCCCTATACCCCGGCCACGAACATGCTTTACGGGCTGAACGAAGCCATCGCCATGCTGCATGAGGAAGGGCTGGAAAATGTCTTCGCCCGGCACCAGCGCCACGGTGCCGCGACCCGTGCCGCCGTGCGGCATTGGGGGCTCGAGGTGCTGTGCCGCCAGCAGGGACAGGAAAGCGGCGTGCTGACGGCGGTGATGATGCCCGAGGGACACAGCGCCGACGCGTTCCGCGCCACGGCGCTGAAACATTACGATATCTCGCTCGGCAACGGGCTGTCGAAGGTCGCCGACAAGGTCTTCCGCATCGGTCATCTGGGCGATTTCAACGACCTGACGCTGGCCGGCGTGCTGACCGGGGTCGAGCTTGGGCTGCGCAAGGCCGGGGTTCCACATCAGGATGGCGGGATCGACGCGGCGCTGAAGGTGCTGGACGAGATCCCGCAGCCCGGCGTGGCGGCCTGATCCTGCCGCCGACTATGGCAGGGCGGCGGCCCGTCGGCGCGCCGCCCTCGTTCATCAGCCGCCATCAGCCGTCAGACCGGCCGCTTCGATGGCCCGGCTGGCACAGGCCTCATCATTATCCGAGCTGTCCCCGGTGATTCCGACCGCGCCGATGATCTCTCCATCCTTGCGGATCAGCACGCCGCCCGGCACCGGCACCAGCGAACCGCCTGCCAGCGCGTTGACCGACTGGATGAAATAAGGCTGTTCCTTGGCGCGCTCGAAGATCCCGCGCGAGCCCATGCCAAGCGCGATGGCGCCGCTGGCTTTCCCCTTCGCGACCTCGCGGCGCAGCGTGCTCGTGCCGTCCTGACGCAGCAGCACCTTCAGATGGCCGGCCGCATCCAGCACGGCGACGGTCAGCGGCTTGAGGCCCATATCGCCCCCGATCCGCAGGCAGTCATTCGCTATCGCCTGGGCAGTGTCGAGCTTCAGATCCATTCCGTATTCTCCTTTCGGCGCAGAGCCGTGGCGGTCATTGATATGCACGAGGCATCGGGGCGATGGTGACGATGCGGCGGCGCGATGTCTACCGCCCCTGCCATTCCGGTCGTCGCTTGGCCAGGAATGCGCCGACACCCTCGCGGAAATCGCGGCTGCCATAGACCCGTTCGATGATGTCGCGATCCTGCGGCGGTCCGGCCTCGATCCGCCCGAGGATCTCGCGGCAGGCGGCAAGGGTGATGGGCGCCGCCTCGCAGAGCCGTGCGATCTGGCGCTCGGCCTCGGCCTCGAGCTCCTCGGGCGGCACGCAGGCGCTCGAGAAACCCAGCCGGTGCACGGTTACACCGTCAAGAAAGCGGGACAACAGCAGCATCTGCCGCACCGGACCGTCGCCGAAGGCGCGGACCAGCCGGGCGATATTCGCCGCCGACAGGCAATTGCCGACAGTGCGCGCGATGGGGACGCCGAATTTCGCCTCGGGCGTGACGATGCGCAGATCGCAGGCCGCGGCGATGGCGAGCCCGCCGCCCACCGCCGCACCCCCGATCACCGCAAGCGTGGGCGCGGGAAGCCGGGACAGCCTGCTCAGCGTGGCGTCGATGCGATCCTCATAGGCGACACCATCGGCGCCATCTTCGAACGCGGTGAATTCGGAGATATCGGTGCCGGCGACAAAGCCGCCCCCTGCCCCGCGAAACACGATGGCCCGCAGATCGCGCTGCGCTTCGAGACGGTCACAGATCCCGGCCAGCCGGTCATACATCGCAAAGCTCATCGCATTGCGCGCCTCGGGGCGGTCGAAGGTCACATGGGCGACCGCATCTTCGATCCGCAGGGTGACATCGCCCTTTGCCTCAGCCATGGGCGGCCTCGCGTCCCAGTTCGCGCAGGATCTCGGCGCGATGTTCATCCAGCAGGGGGGGATGACGGCGCACGCGTTGCGGCGTGCCGCGCAGCTTGACCGGAAAGCCGATATTTCTGACCTCGCCCTCGACCGGGTGGCGGATGGGCATCACCATGTCGCGCGCCTGCGCATGTTCGTTGCCCAGCGCCTCGGCGTAATCGAGGATCGAGCCGGCGGGAATACCCGCGGTCAGCAGCGCTTCGACCCAATGCGCGCGGGATCGGGTAATCAGCGTCTCTTCCAGATCGGCGATGAGCGCATCGCGATTGGCCAGACGCAGCGCGTTGGTCGCGTAATCGGCATGGTCAATCAGATCCTCGCGCCCGATGGTTTCGCAGAGCCGCCGGAACAGCTTGTCGTTATTGGCACCGAGCACGAAATGCCCATCCGACGCCCGGACCGCCTGATAAGGCGCGGCCATGCGGTTGGCGGTGCCGATCCGTTCGGGAATATTGCCGGTCCCCCAGTAATCGCAGATGTCCCAGACCGCGAAGGACAGCCCCGCCTCGTAAAGAGAGGCATCGATGAACTGCCCCTCTCCGGTTTTTTGCCGGCCGATATAGGCGGCAAGGATCGCATAGACGGTCAGCATCGAGCAGCCGATATCGGCCAGCGGACCGCCCGACTTGGCCGGTGGCCCTTCGGGATGGCCGGTGATCGACATGATCCCCGAAGCCGCCTGCGCCATGAGATCGAATCCCGGCCTTTGCGACCAGGGGCCGGTCTGGCCGAAGCCAGAGATGCTGGCATAGATGATGCCGGGGTTGCGCGCGGCCACCGTCTCATAGTCGATCCCAAGCTTCTTCACCACGCCGGGGCGGTAATTCTCGACGATCACATCCGCTGTGGCTGCCAGATCCATGAAGATCCCGCGGTCCTCCTCGGATTTCAGATCGAGCGCGATCGAGCGCTTGTTGCGGTTCAGGTTGAGAAAGCCGAGACTGTCATCGCCTTTCAGCTTGAACCCCATCGAGCTGCGGGTCTGATCGCCGGTGGGCGGCTCGACCTTGATGACATCAGCCCCCAGATCGCCCAGCAACATGCAGCAGAACGGCCCGGCCATGACCTGACAGACATCCAGCACGCGGATGCCCTCCAGTGGCAGCGGTTTTTCGGCACTCATGGCGCTATCCTCCGTAGATCAGGTTGACCAGCAACAGCGAGACGCCGGGCAAGTAGGTGCAGATCAGAAGCAGTGCGACGAGGGCGCCGATGAAGGGCAGATTGACCTTCGTCGTCTCCCAGATGTCGGATTTCGCAATCGAACAGGCCGCGATCAGCACCGAGGCAACCGGCGGCGTCTGCTGGCCGATGGCGAGGTTCAGCGTCACCACCAGCCCGAAGTGCACCGGGTCGATCCCGGCGGCCAGCACCATCGGCATGACGATCGGCACGACGAGGATGATCGCCGCAGCGGAATGCAGGAACATGCCGAGGATCAGAAAGGCCACGTTCAGCATCAGCAGGATGAGATATTTGTTGTCGGTCAGCTCGCCGATGGTGCGGGCCAGCTGCTGCGGAAGCTGCGCCTCGGTCAGGAAGCCGCCGATCAGATAGGACGAGGCAACGAGCAGCATCACCACCGCCGTCTGCACGCCGCTATCGACCAGAGCCTTGTAGAGCGCGCGCACATCGAATTCGCGATAGATCACGCCCGAGATGAACAGCGCCGCAACCACGGCCAGCGCCGCGCCCTCGGTGGCGGTGACGATGCCGCCGAAAATGCCGCCAAGGATGATGACCGGCAGCATCAACGCCCAGCCTGCCTCCTTGAAGCGCAGCCAGACATTCGAAATCTGGAAACGCTCCTCGACCGGGAAATTATGCCGCCGGGCCTGGATATAGGCGGCGATGGCAAGACAGATCGCGCCGACGATACCGGGCCCGAAACCCGCGATGAACATCTTCACCACGGATTGCTGCGCCATGACCGCATAGAGGATCATCGGGATCGACGGCGGCAGGATGATGGCGAGGCTGGAGGCCGAGGAACAGATCGCCGCCGAGAACTCCTTCGAGTATCCCTTCTTGCGCATCGCCGGAACCAGAATCGAGCCGAGCGCGGCGACGCCTGCCACGGCCGAGCCGGAAATCTCGGCGAAGAACATCGAGGCGCCGATCACCACGAAAGACAACCCCCCGCGGACGAAGCCGACCAGAGCCGACGCCAGCGCGATCAGTCGCCGCGAAATCGACGAGGCGTTCATGATCGCACCCGCGAACACGAAAAGCGGGATCGCCAGCAGCGAGAAATTCGATGCGCCCTCGAACATGGTGAGCGCGAGGTTGGGCAGCATGTCCACGCCCTGCACGGTGACCACCGCCACGATGGCGACAATCCCAAGCGCGACCGCGATGGGCACATTCACAAGGGCAAGCGCGAACATGCCCAAAAGCATCAATCCGATGGTCATTCTGCATCTCCGCGTTGGCCGGGCTTGCGGTGGTCCAGTGGGGTCTGGCGGTCGGGGGCGGGGTTGGCGTCGTCCTCATCCAGCGGGGTGTTCGCGATATCGCCGAGCGCCTCCTTGATCTCGTGATCGACGAAACCTTCGCCGCGCGCGTCGCGCATCAGCTCGGGCAGGCGCATGGCCTCGGCGATCATGAACAGCACCGCGCCGACCGGGATGATCGCCTGGGTGAACTGGACCGAGACACTCGGCAGCGACACCAGCGTCATTCCTTCGAGGATCACCAGCACCTGCCAGCCCGCATAGGCGAGCAGGCCGAAGAACAGGAACACGCAAAGCTCGGAAAAAATCGTGGCGGCGACGCGCCAGTGTGGCGGCATGGCGTTGACCAGTCCGGGAAAGCCGATATGCGCCCCCTTCAGCGCCGCGAGCGCGCTGCCGAAATAGGTCATCCAGACCAGCCCGATCGAGGCCACCTCGTCATACCAGCTCAGCGCCGCGCCCATATAGCGATAGGCTGTGCCCATCACGATCAGAATGGCCAGCAGCGCCACGATCAGCGCGGTGATGACCTCGAGAATTGTCTCGAAGCCCCGCCTCAGCGTGAGCGTCTTCATCGGAGTCTCCTGGGGGGAAAGGGTTCAACGTGCAGCCCGGTCGGAAAACCGGCCGGGCTGCGCGGCGATGCGTTTATTCGGCCGGGGCCAGGCTTTGCGCCTGCGCGATCAGATCGGCAGCGCCGTCCACGGCCTCCGAGAACTGCGCATAGATCGGCTGGCTGGCCTCGATGAAGGCGGCGGTGTCGACCTCGTTCACCTCCATCCCCTCGTCCTTGAGCTTCTGAAGCAGATCGGTGTCCAGACCGGCGGCGATCTCGTAAACGACATCCTGCATCTCGACTGCGGTTTCCTGAAGCACCTGCTGCACCTCGGGGTCGAACTTGTCCCAAGAGCGCCCGGCGACGACATAGCCCGGGGTATAGACGTGGTTGCTCTGCGACAGATAGCTCTGCACCTCATAGAAACGCGACGGATAGATCTGTGCATAGGGGTTCTCCTGCCCGTCCATCACCCCGGTCTGGAGCGCCACGAACACTTCGGAGAACGCCATCGGGCTGGGGCTTGCGCCATAGGTCTCGAACATCTTCACGCGCCATTCGCCATTCGGCACGCGCAGCTTGATCCCGGCGAGATCCTCGGGCGTGTTGATCGGGCGGGCATTATTGGTGATCTGGCGGAAGCCGTTTTCCCAGACCCCGATGATCCTGAACCCTGCGGCCTCGGCCTGCGGCGCCATTTCCGGCATGACGATCTCGTCGCGGATCTTCTTCATATGCTCGCGGTCCTGGACGAGATAGGGCATTTCGAACAGCCCGAAGATCGGCACCATCGAGGACATGATCGTCGAGGGCAGCGCCAGATCGACCGTGCCGAGCTTGATCTTCTGGAGCATCGCCTTGTCATTGCCGAGCTGGCTGGAGCCATAGACCACGACCTTGGCGCTGTCGCCGAGCTTTTCATTGGCGCGTTCGGCGAATTCGGTGGCGCTGAGATCCATCAGCGATCCCGGCTCGCCGACATGGCCGAATTTCACCTCGGTCTGGGCGAAGCCCGCTGTGGCCATCCCGAAACCCGCCACCACGGCGGCGGTCAGCATTGCTTTCATGTTCATTGGTTTTCCTCCCGGTTTGGTAGTCTGTTTGCGACGGCCTGACTGGAGCTGCGCAGACCCTATCCGCGCGGTGAACAGGGTCACGCGCGTCAGAATGTCTTCGGGTGTGTGAGGGGCCGGCGGCAGCGCCAAAGGCGGCGGATATGCGTTCGGCACCGCCATCAGCCGTGGACGCTTTCGGTCCGGCGGGGCTGCTTGGGTCCCGTCGCGGCGGCATGGCGCGGAGCTTTTGTCACGACTCTCACCCTCCCCTGTGCGTCGTCGTAATTTTGAATTATGTATAAATAATGATTCTTCGGCGGGTCAAGCACTTCCTCGTCGCGATGCGAGAATGTCCTGCCTCCTGAAATGACATCTCAGTCTTTTCAGCCAGTTAGGTTTTTCCGGGCTTCGCGGTGTCGCATGTCCTGGCCTGCCCCGCCCGCAGCGCGGCGACGGGCCCGAAGCGTTGCGCCGACATGCAAACGCCCCGCGTGGCGGGGCGTCGGATAGGCTCGCTGCGATGTCAGCGGGTCATTCGCGGCTGGCAAGAAGGTGGTTCAGGATCAGCCGGTCGCGCCGCGCAGCAAGGGTCTCTGCATCCTGATCTGCGGTGATCTCGGCCATTCCCTCTTTCAGTCTGGCGACGGTTTCTGGCGTCAGCCGCGGCTGGCCGAGATCGTCCCACCACGCCTCGAAATGCGGCCCGAGATGATCGCAGAAGCCACCGATCCCGCCCGCCCCGCCGCCAAGATGGAACAGCGTCGTCGGCCCGAGACAGGCCCAGCGAAGACCCGGCCCCGACGCGACGGCCTTGTCGATATCGGCAACGCTGGCCACGCCTTCGGCGGCAAGATGGATCGCCTCGCGCCAGACCGCAGCCTGAAGCCGGTTGGCGATATGGCCCGGCACCTCCTTGTGCAGCCGCACGCAGACCTTGCCGAGCGATTCATAGAACTGCGCGGCCGTGTCCAGAACGTTGTCTTCGGTGCGGTCATTCCCCATCAACTCGACCAGAGGGATCAGATGGGGCGGGTTGAAGGGATGGGCAAGGATCAGCCGCCCCGGCTCGGCGAAGCCCTGTTGCAGTTCGCTGAGCCGCAACCCGGAGGTCGAGCTGCCGATGATTGCGTCGGGCGTCAGCTCGGGCTCGATCCGGGCGTAGATTTCATGTTTCAGCTCCAGCCGTTCGGGCACGCTCTCCTGCACGAAATCGGCGCCGCGCACCGCCTGAGCGGGATCGTCCACCACCCGCAGCCGGGTCTGCACGCCGGCATGATCCCAGCCAAGCGCGGTCAGCGCCGGTGCGGCAGCCTTGACGACATCCTTGAGTCGCGCACCGGTATCCTGCGCCGGATCATAGACAGTGACCTGCCGCCCGGTCGCCGCGAAAAGCGCGGCCCAGCTGAGCCCGATCGTTCCGGCCCCGATGATGGCAATATGCGGATTCTTCATGGATCAGCCTTTCTTAAGTCCCCGATAGACGGCGTTGCGCAGCCCTTCGCGATGCTGCACGCGGTGGTCTGGCGCATGAGTCAGAAATACGACGATCAGGTCATGAGCGGGATCGACCCAGAAATTCGTGCCCGAGACACCCGGCCACAGAAATTCGCCGATCCCGCCGGGAATCGCCGCGCGACGCTGGTTGCGCACCGCCAGCCCAAGGCCGAAGCACAGCCCGGTTTTCGGCCAGGGCGCGGTGACGCCGAGATTGGCGGTATAGCTGCCAAAGCGGATATTCGCGGGCAGGTGATCGCTCAGCATCAGAGACAATGCCTCGGCCGACAGGATCCGCGTTCCCGCCAGCGCCCCGCCATCGGCGAGCATCCGGGTGAATTTCAGGTAGTCGGCGGCGGTGGACCACATCCCGGCCCCGCCCGAGCACCACCGCTCTTCTGACGACAGCGGCGGGGCCAGCGCGTCGCAGACCTGCGACTGCGGCAGCGCCGCCGTGCGCGCGGGATCGGGGCGGAACCCGGTCCGCGTCATCCCCAGCGGGCCCAGCACGATCTCTTGCAGCGAAACGTCGAGAGGCCGTCCCGTCACCACCTCGATCACGCGCCCCAGCATATCCGTTGACATGCCATATTCGAAAACGGTGCCGGGCTGGTGCAAAAGCGGGATCCGCGTCAACCGCTCGACCATCAGCCGGTTGTCGGCAGCATAATCGAAGACGCGATGCGCCTTATAGGCCCGGTGCACATCCGTGTCGCCAAAGACACCATATGTCAGACCCGAAAGATGCGTCATCAAGTGATGCACGCTGACCGCCCGCTCAAGCGGACGCGTCCCGCCCTGCCCGTCGCTGACCCCCGCCGCACCGAAGCCCGGCACGAAGCGCGACACCGGATCACCGCGCGAAAGCCGCCCCTGCGCGATCAGCGACATCGCCGCGACCGATACGATGGGCTTGGTCATCGAGGCGATCCAGAAGGCGGTATCCTGCGACACCTCGTCCGATCCCGGCCCGGAAAGCGTGCCGAAATCTGTCTGGTGAACGATGCCACCGCCCCGCATCACGGCAAGCGATCCGGCCCGCAGCCGCCCCGCCTCACGCTCCTGCGCGAGCCAGTCTTCGACCGGCCGGGAATCGAAAGCGCCCCGCGCGCTCATTGCATCACCGAGGGCAGGAATGTGACGATCTGCGGCAGCGCGAAGAAAAGCAGTATCATGGCCAGAAACGCCGCCACGAAGGGCAGTGTCCCTGTCGAGATCTGCCCGAGAGACGCCTCGCGCCCGGCCACGCCCGACAGCACATAAAGGATCATGCCGACCGGGGGCGTGATCAGTCCGATCTCGACCAGCATCACCAGCACGATGCCGAACCATAGCGGGTCCCAGCCTGCCGCCCCGATGACCGGCAGGATGATCGGCAGCGTCATCAGCACCATGCTGATCGGCTCGACGAACATGCCGAGCACCAGATAAAGCAGCACGATGGCCAGAAACAGCCCGATATCCGATAGTGACATTTGGTCGATCAGACCAACCAGAGCCTGCGGCATGGACAGGAAGTCCACCGCGAACCCCATCAGAGAAGCGCCCACCGCGATCATCAGCAGGAACGAGGTCGTCAGCACGGTCTCTTCAAGGGCTGCCATCAAGGCGCCAAAGCTCAGCATGCGCCGGAAAAAGCTGATCAGCAGCGCGCCCAGGACGCCGACCGCACCGGCCTCGGTCGGCGTCGCGATCCCGGCATAGAGCGATCCGAGCACCATCACCATCAGCACGAGGAACGGCACCACGCCCCGCATGGCCGCGAGTTTCTCGGTCAGGGTCGCGGCCTGACCGCGCGGCGCGGCATCTGGATCGATCAGCGACCAAAGCAGCACCAGAACCGAAAAGGCTGCGATCATCAGCAGACCGGGGATGATCCCCGCCATGAATAGCTGCGTTACCGGCACCCCGGCCATGGGACCATAGACGATCATCGCGATGCTGGGCGGGATCAGGATGCCGAGCGTTCCGCCCGCTGCCAGTACGCCGTATCCCAGTCCCGGCTTGTATCCCTCGCGCATCATTTCGGGCCCGGCGACCCGGCCCATCGTCGCGGCGGTGGCGAGGCTCGAACCCGATACGGCGGCAAAGATGCCCGAGGCGAGGATCGAGGCATAGGCCAGCCCGCCGCGCAGCCGGCCCATCGCCGTTCTGGCCGCGGCGAACATCTCGGTCGAGGCATTGCTGCGCACGAGGATCGCGCCCATCAGCACGAACATCGGAATCGCCGCCAGCTCGAAGCTGTTGATCGCGCTCCAGCTTCGTTCGCCGATCGCATTGAGCGTCACCGGGGGCAGCCAGAAGATCATCGACAAGACACCGATGCTCATCAGCGTGAAGACGACCGGCAGACCAGCCAGCAACAGCAGGAAAAGGATGCCGATCAGCGACAGAGATTTCGCCGTCAGACCGGCATCCTGCGTCAGGACGAACCAGACCGCCACGGGAGGGATGATCGTGGCGATGGGCAAAACCGTCCGGACGCCTCCGGCCAGCGCGGCAGAGATAAACACCAGCGCACCGAAGATCGCGATGTGAGCCGTGGCCGACCAACCCGGCTCCAGCAGGCCGGTGCCGCTCAGCCCGGCCAGCAGAAGCGCAAGCCAGGCCGGTGCCCGCGCGGCGAGGCCTCCGCCAGCCGTGCCGATCAGCGCGACGATCATTCCCGCAAGGCCCAGCATCACGGCAAGCTGCGGGATCCAGAGCGGTGTGTTCATCAGGCTCCAGCTTCGGGTGCCGCTCTCAAGGCTCTCGGACCAGAAGGCCGAAAAGCGCCACAGCACGATCAGCGCGACGAAAACAGAAATCCAGTTCAGCGCCGAGATCACCGCGCGCTGTCGCGCCGGGGCAAGCCGTCCGATCAGAAGGTCAACGCGCACATTGCTGTCGCGGCTGACCACGAAACCCGCGCCGATGAACGTGATCGCCACGACCAGATAGGTCGACACCTCGGTGACCCAGACCGTCGCATGGCCGAAAAAGCTGCGCGCGATCACCTCGTAGTTCACCGAGATCAGCATCGCCATCACGGCCAGCATTCCAAGACCGCGCGACACCACAGCCACCTGACCGGCAAGCGTGCCCGCCCCGCCAGCCGCCGCCGGGGCAGTCGCCGGGACCGTCTCCGGCCCCGGCGACTCTTCCATGACCGAGACCACCTTTTCACTCAAGGGCTGCACGAGCGGTCGCGAGCACGGAATCCGCATCCAGGCCGGCGCGCTGCATATCCTCGCGCCAGGCCTCGATGACCTTGGACTGAAGCTCTTCTGCATTGAACCGGGCGTTTTCCTCGTCGCTGACAACGGTGTATTCCACACCGGCCTCGGCCCAGAGCTCGGGCAGTTCCTCGGTGCGTTCGCGCCAGCGCTGTGCGAAATCCGCCTCGATCCGGTCGAACTCGTCAGAGATCTTCGCCCGAAGCTCTTCGGGCAGTTCGCCCCAGGCATCGTTATTCACCAGAACCGGGGACGGCACCACCTTGCCCAGTTGCCAGTCCGCGGCATGGGTGATGACCGAGCCGAACCCCGCACCATAGGCCCAGCACGTGTCGGTGATGACGCCGTCGATGACCCCGCGTTCAAGCGCAGGCAGCACCTCCGCGGCCGACAAGGACACGGTGATCGCGCCGAGCGCGTCGCCGATCAGCCCGGTGCCGCGATTATTGACGCGCAGCTTCCGGCCCTCCCATTCTTCCAGCGTGGTGATCGGCTTGGTCGAAAACAGCGTCTGCGGACAGAAGGCCGTCTCCAGGATCTCGGTGGCGTTGTAATCCTCGGTATAGATGGCGCGCAGCTGGTCGCCGTAATCGCTTTGCGACAGGGCCAGCAGGTCGTCATAGCTCTCGGAATAGCCCGGCAGGCTCGGCACGGTGAACATCGGCTGGGTGCCGGTGTAATAGCCGGTCAGCGGCATGCTGAGCTGCACGAGCCCGTCGCGGACGCTTTCCAGCAGCCGGTCGCCCGCGACCAGCGAGGATGTCGCAGTGATCTGAACCTGCCCATCCGTTGCCTCGGCGATGCGATCGGGGATCGCCAGCGCCACCTCTTCGTAGATCGTGCCCTTCACCGACAGATAGGCCAGCGTCCACTCATAGCTCTGATCCTGCGCTTGCGCCGCGCCGAACGCGGTGCTGCCCAGCAGTCCCGCCGTGATGCGATATTTCATGATCCTCTTCCCTGTTTGTCTGCCGGGCGCCGGCCTCCCCACGACCTGATCTTCTTCAGAATACTCTAATCGGAATTCCGCAGCTGGCTTTTGCTTGGCGCCACGAAATTTTGTGATACCGTCCACCGTGTCGCAATGAGCTCACGGCCATGAACGCCAGGACCAGCAATTTCGCCAATCCAAAGCTTCCGCTGATCGGCAGATCTGCCGATGCGCAGCCCGGCGATGCCGGCGATCATTGGCGCAGCGTATTCAGCGGCGTCTGGGGCCCGCTGAATGTCAGGCCGGTGACCGACGGGAATATCTCGGGCAGCCTTTACAGCCGCAAGGTGGGCGATCTGACCTTCAACCGGATCGAGTTCGGCAATCAGCAATTCGAGAAATCCCACAGCCGTCACAGCAATGAAGAACCGTTCTTTTCGCTCAGCTTTCCCGAAAGCGGCGCGGCCCTGTGTCAGATCGGCGAGAGGATCGAACAGCTTCTGCCGCAAAACGCCTATTTGCTGAATAACGGCATGTCGGCAAAGCTGCGCGTGCAGAAGGATTATTCGACCTTCAACCTCAAGATCCCCGTCAGCGCGCTCGAACACCGGCTGGGACCGAATTCCGGCATTCTGTCGCGCGCGGTGGTCCGGCCGGATGCGATCTTTCACATGATGAAACGGCTGATCTTCGAATTGCTCGACACCGGGGACGAAGCCGATGAGCGCACCATCGGTTTCATGACCAATCAGATGCTGGAGACGGTGGCCTTTTTTCTGACCTCGGGCGACAGCATGTCCGATGACAGCATCGCCGTGCAGGCGGCGCAGGCGCGGGTGCTGGCCTTCATCGATGCCGGTTTCCGCGATCCGGGCCTGACCCCGCTGCGGATCGCCGAGGCGTGCCGCATCTCGCGCAGCTATCTTTACAAGATATTCGCCGACGGCCCTTCGGTGATGGAACGTGTGCGCTTGCGACGGCTGGAATCGGCGCGCGGGATGATCATGCATGGCGGCGGGCGACGCTCGATGACCGAGATCGCGATGGCATCGGGGTTTTCCAGCTCCAGCGAGTTTTCGCGTCTGTTCCGCAAACAATACGGGGTCGCGCCGAGCCGCCTTTAGGACAGGCGCAAAGGCGGCGCCGGGATGGGCGGGACGGATTTCCGGTCCCGCCGGGGCGCGGGCATGGCCCTGCCCCGGCGCAGATAGCGCGATCAGTCGGCGCCTCTGACTTCGAAACCGGCGTCAGGATCGGGACGGAAGATCTTGCGCACCGCATAGGCTCCGGCGGCGATGGCAAGGCCGATCAGATCTGTGACCCATCCCCCCTCGATCATCGACAGCGCCGCCACGATCAGCGCCAGACGCACGAACCACACCGCCCGTGCGCCGAGGAACCAGCCCTGCACACCCGCGGATAAAAGGAACACGCCGAAAGTCGCCGTCGCGCCTGCGCGGATCACTTCGGGCCAGCTTCCATCCATCAGGATTGCCGAATTATAGAAGAACATGAATGGCACGATGAAGGCCGCGATGCCGATCTTGAACGAAGCGACCGAGGTCTCCATAGGGTTGGCGCCCGATATCCCCGCAGCGGCATAGGAAGCCAGCGCCACAGGCGGGGTGATCGCCGAAAGCACGGCGAAGTAGAACACGAAGAAATGCGCGGTCAGCGTCGGAATCCCCAGCTCGACCAGCCCCGGCGCCACCACCGAGGCGGCCACCGCATAGGCCGCCGTGGTCGGCATCCCCATCCCCAGAAGGATCGCGATGCACATGGCAAAGAACAGCGCCAGAAGCTGCGACGCCTCGGCCAGCCCGAGCAGCAGGTTGGAAAACCGCGCCCCGACCCCGGTCAATGAGATCACGCCCACGATGATGCCAGCACAGGCGCAGACCGCGATGATCTGGATCGACATGGTCCCGGCCAGTTCGAACGCCTTCACGACCGAGCGCGGCCCCATCCGGTAAGGCGTCAGCCAGCTCACCACCGCCGCCGCCACCGTCGCCAGCGTGCCTGCGCGGATCACCGAATAGCCCATGAACAGCGCCACGATCAGGATGACGATGGGCAGGAACAGGAAGGCGCGCTTGGCCATGGCTTTCAGCTTGGGCAGCTCGTCGTCGCGCATTCCGCGCATGCCCAGCTTCGCGGCCTCGAAATCGACCATGAAATAGACCGAGACGAAATACAGCACCGCCGGGATGATCGCGGCGATGGCGATCTCGGTATAGGGAATGCCGGTGATCTCGGCCATGATGAAAGCGCCCGCACCCATGATCGGAGGCATGATCTGACCGCCGGTCGAGGCGGCGGCCTCGACCGCGCCAGAGGTCTGCTTTTTATAGCCGACCTTCTTCATCAGCGGGATCGTCAGCGACCCCGTCGCCACCACGTTCCCCGCCGAAGTGCCGTTGATCATTCCCATCAGACCCGAGGCGAAGATGGCCACCTTGGCCGGCCCGCCGCGCGTCCTGCCGGCTGCGGCAAAGGCGAAGTTCACGAAGTAATCCCCCACCTTCGAGGCCTGAAGGAAGGCCGCGAAGATGATGAAGAGAATGATATAGGTCGAGCTGACCGCCGTGGTCGGCCCGAGAATGCCGGCATCGGTGTAAACCTGGCTGAAGAAGCGCTTCCAGCCGATTTGCGGCGAGTTCAGGAAGCCGGGCAGCATATGGCCGAAGAACACATAGCCGAGGAACACCGTGGAGATGATGACCAAAGCCAGCCCGGCCACGCGCCGCGTCAGCTCCATGATGAGCAGCGTGCCCGCCGTGGCCGCGAGCGAGATCCCCACCGGCGCGAAGGGCGTGCCGGTCGAGTTGCGCATCAGCGTGCCGTAGATGGTGATGAGATAGGCCGCGACGGCGACCGCGCAGATGCCCAGCACCACATCGGGCACCGCAATGCGCCCGCGTCTGCGGCGATGCGCCCAGGACAGCACGATGCCGCCCACCGTCGCCACGATCAGCGGCGCGCCATACAGCCAGACTTCGCGGAAGCGGATGGTTTCGTCGATGCCGGTCCATTGCACCCCGCCAGAGATCTGCAATGCGAACCAGATCGCCACCCCCAGCGAGAAGAGCGCCGGAATCATCAGCGCCATGCCGATCCAGTCGAGCGCCCTGGTGTCGGCGGTTTCCTTGTCGTCATCGAACCGGGTCGACGCGAACAGGATAAAGCCCAGGAACAGCGCACCCGCCACGTGAACGATGCGGAAATTCCACGTCTCCATCGGGAAACGCGGCAAAAGCGGGATGCGGATGCCGGTCCATTCAGCGATGGACAGCCCGTTCAGCGCCGCCATGTGGAAGATCGCATAGATGGCTGCCAGCCCGCTGACCGCGTAAAACCGCCAGCCCTCGAAGATCCGCCGATTGGATTCGATCGCCTCTTCGTCGACGCCATCGGCAAGGGCCAGATCCATCGGATCGTTTCTCTGCTCCGTCATAAGGAACATCTCCGCTTCTTCTGTGGCGCAGCGCGGGCGGCACCGAATTGGTCAAGGCGCCGCACCCGGTCCGGGCGCGGCGCCGTCATGTCGTGAAAGACCTGCGATCAGCCGCCGTAGATCATGTCCTCGGCGATTTCGGCACCGGCGTTCTCCTGGAACCACTTGGCCGCGCCCGGATGCCAGGGCAGGACGGTGTTCTTGTCCCAGTTCTCCGGCACGGTGGTTTCGGCGGCGCGGTGAATATTCACCATGCGCTCATTATCCGACATCACCACATCGACCACCGCGTTCACGAAGCTCTCGGGCAGGCTGCAATCGGCGATGGCGAAGTTCCACATCGCGACCGAGCGCGCCGGGGCTTCCAGCGTGGTATAGGTATCCGCCGGGATCTCGAATTCCGAAACCGGGAAATTGTCCAGAATCTGCTTCTGCTCTTCTTCCGTGAACTCGATGATGTTCACATCGGTCTGCACCTCGAGCTGGCTGACCGCCGGAACCGGCACGCCGGCCGCGAAGGCGATCACGTCAAGAAGCCCGTCCTGAAGCTGCCCGCCGAGATCAGACCAACCGCCATTGCGGCGCTCGTAATTGACGCCCAGCTCATCCATGAAGCGCGGGAAATACGTGTCCGAGGTCGAGCCCGCCGGGCCGAAGCCGATCCGCGCGCCCTCCGGGATATCGGCGACCGAGGCGATGCCCGACGAGGACAGCGCGGTGACCGAGAACGGGGTCTGATACATCGGAAACATCGCGCAGGCATTGGTCAGCTGCATCCCCGGCGCGATCGGGTTCTCGCCGGCCAGCGACTCCGCCGCCGGACCCATCGTGGTCATGCCGAAAGCCGCGTCGCCGGTATGGACCAGCGCCATGTTCTGCATCGGACCGCCGGTGACCTCTGCCCCGCCCGAAATCCCGAGTTCTTCGGCAACCAGATTGGCCCAGCCCGAGCCATAGGCGAAATAGGTGCCGCCCTGGCTCGCCGTGCCGACCGTAAAGCTGTCCGGCCAGCCCTCGCGGTCCTGATCCTGCGCGAGCGCCGCGCCACCAAGCGAAGTCAGCGCGGCCGCGCCGAGCGCTGCCATCGAAGTCATGAAGATTCTCATTATTTTTCCTCCTGTTGGTCGTCCGTGTCCGCAACCGCTTCGCGTCTCCTGGCCCGCGAGCGGAACAGGAGCGATGCGGCCCGTGCAAAATCGGTATGCTAAAGAAAACCGGGGTGATTGCAAACTGTCATTCGGCGCCGCATCGCGCGCCGACCCCGCCATCGGGACCGATCCTGTCCGACAGGACCAGCGCGGCTCGGCAGGGGCTGCCGATCAGGCTGCTTCGGGGCGTTCTTCCTCGGGGATGGGCGGGGTCGTTTCGGGTGGGATCGGGCAGAGATAGGGTGTCTCGGCCAGAAATGCCTCATGCGCCGACTTCGCCTCGGCGATCAATGCGGGATCACGCAGCGCCGCGCGCGCCGTTGCCGCCATCACCTTCGCGGCGTGGAGCATCCCCTTATGCGCGGCGGGCATTTTTCCCTGCGCGGTCTGCTGCCAGCTATGCAGCGCCGTGCCGATCGCGCAAGTGGCGACGCGGGCCTGAACCGTCGGCACCGCCCAGCTGACATCGCCGACATCGGTCGAGCCCATGCCACCCATGAAGGGCCGGTCGAGCGGCGCGATGAAATCGCACATGGCCTTGTCGTAATCCGGTTTCATGGACAGCCGGAAGAAGGTGTCGGCGATATCCTCGCGTGTCATGGTCTTGCGGATATCGGTCGCGAAGGCGATATCGCTTTCGTCGAAGGGCACCGGCCCGAGCGCATTGAACTCGGCCTGCATCGCCTCGGAGAGCGGGCGGTTCTCGATCAGGTTCGACACCGCAGAGAACACGCGCGAGGTCACCTTTGTCTCGGTCATCAGCGCCGCCCCCTCCGCGATCTTGCGCACCCGCTCGACCAGCGAGGACAGCCCGCCGAGATCCGGGCTGCGGATCAGCTGGCGGATCGTGGCCTTGGCCTGCACGACATTCGGGCCGATCCCGCCCGCATCCAGATAGGCGTAATGGACCCGCGCCAGATCCGGCATATGTTCGCGCATATAGTTGACGCCGACATTCATCAGCTCGACCGAATCGAGGGCCGAGCGGCCCAGTTCCGGCGCACCTGCCGCATGGGCCGCCTTGCCGTGGAAGGTGAAATCGATCCGCGTATTCGCCAGGGACCGCATGTCATCCACCGCATTGAAGCTGGCCGGATGCCAGGTGATCGCGATATCGACATCGTCGAAGAATCCGTCGCGGACCATATAGGTTTTCGCGGCCCCGCCTTCCTCTGCCGGGCAGCCATAATAGCGCACGGTGCCGTCGATCCCTTCGGCCTCCAGCCAGTCCTTGACGGCGGTCGCAGCCGACAGGGCGGCGGCACCCAGAAGGTTATGGCCGCAGCCATGGCCAAAGCCGTGATCGGCGATCTGTTTCGGCTCTGCCAGTCCGGGCTGCTGCGACAGGCCGGGCAGCGCGTCATATTCGCCCAGGATCGCGATGACGGGGCCGCCCTTGCCGGCCTCTCCCATCACGGCGGTCGGGATGCCGGCGATGTTTTCAGTCACCCGGAAGCCCTGCTGGCGCAGCATTTCGGTATGGGCGGCGCAGGATTCCTTTTCGCCATAGGCCAGTTCCGGCGTGTCAAAGACACGGTCGGCAAGGCCGGTGAATTCTGCAGCTCTTTCGTCCACGAGGGACCAGATCGGATTGTCGTTACGCATGGTTCTCTCCTTCGGGGCGGGTCAGGCCGCCCGGTCATTCAGATGGCAGGCCGACATCCGGCCCGGCGCGATTTCTTTCAGCGCGGGAACCTCGATGCGGCAGCGGTCATGGGCATGGGGGCAGCGCGGATGGAAGTGACAGCCCTTTGGCGGGTTCATGGGCGATGGGATTTCGCCTTCAATCGCGTGATAGGTCTTCTTGCCGGTTTCGAATGTCGGGATATTCGCGACAAGCGCCTGCGTATAGGGATGGTTGGGCCGTGCGATCAGATCCTGCGCGGTGCCGATTTCGACGAAACGGCCCAGATACATCACCACGATCCGGTCCGAGATATGTTCGACCACGCCCAGATCGTGGCTGACGAACAGATAGGTCAGGTCGAACTCCTCGCGCAGGCGCACGAAGAGGTTGAGCACCTGCGCCTGGATCGAGACATCGAGCGCCGCGACGGATTCGTCACAGACCAGAAAATCCGGCTTGACCGCAAGCGCCCGCGCGATCCCGATCCGGGCCCGCTGCCCGCCGGAAAACTGGTGCGGATAGCGTTTGCCCGTGCTGGGGTCGAGACCGACCTGATCGAGCAGCCTGTCGACATAGGACGCCACCTCGGCGCGTGGCACGATGCGGTGCACGCGGGGCGCCTCGCCGATGATGTCGCGCACGCGCGAACGCGGATTCAGCGACGACATGGGGTCCTGAAAGATCATCTGGATCTTCAGAGCGGCATCGCGCGCCTCGGCCCCTTTCAGCGCGGCAATATCCTGCCCGCGATAGAGAATACGGCCCGCCGTCGGGTTGCTCAGCCCCGCCACCATCCGGCCCAGCGTGGATTTGCCGCAGCCGGATTCGCCGACCAGCCCCAGGATCTCGCCGCGCCTGATGTCGATGCTGACATCATCGACAGCGTGCACCGTCACCGGCGCAATATCGGCGCCGAGCTTGCGTGCTGCACGCTCGGCAATGTCGAGTTCGCTGGTAAAGCGCTTGGATACTTTGTCGATGCTCAGGATAGGCTCTTGGGTCACGCGGCAGAGCCCCCCTCGCGCATGTCTTGATGCGGGTGAAAGCAGCGCACAAAGCGGTCGGCCCCCGCCGGATCAAGCGTCGGCTCTGCCTGACAGGCGGCATCGGCGCGGGGGCAGCGGGGCCGGAACTTGCAGCCATCGGGCAGCTTGAGAAGCGAGGGCGTCGCCCCCTTGATCTGGTTCAGCATCGCCCCGTGCTGCTTGCCATGCGGCACGCTTTCGATCAGCCCGCGCGTATAGGGGTGGCGGGGCCGGGCGATCACCTCGGCCGTGGGGCCTTCTTCGATGATGCGGCCCGCATACATCACCGCCAGCCGGTCGGCGAGGCCCGACACAACGGCGAGATCATGGGTGATCCAGATCAGTGCCGTGCCGGACTGGGCGCAAAGCGTCTGAATCTCGGACAGGATCTGCGCCTGAATGGTCACATCAAGCGCCGTGGTGGGTTCATCCGCGATGACCAGATCGGGCTTGTGCAGCAAGGCAATCGCAATCGCCACGCGCTGCCGCATTCCGCCCGAAAACTGATGCGGATAGCTTTGCAGCCGCTCATCCGGCGACGAGATACCGACCTGGACAAGCGCCTCTCGCGAGCGTCGCAGGGCTTCTTCGCGGCTGACATTGTCATGGGCGCGGACGGTTTCGATCATCTGGGTGTCGATGCGCAGAACCGGGTTCAGCGTCATCATCGGGTCCTGAAAAATCATTGCGATCCGCTTGCCACGCAGCCCGCGCATCACCGGCTCGCCGCCGGTGACAAGATCGTCGCCGTGAAACAGGATCTGCCCGCCGGTGACGCGGCCCGGCGGATCGACCAGGCCCAGGATGGAAAAGCCGGTTACGGACTTCCCGGAACCGGATTCCCCAACCAGCCCCAGGATCTGCCCCTTCTCAAGCGAGAAGCTGACACCATCCACTGCCTTGGCAACGCCGTCGCGGGTGAAGAAATGCGTTTGCAGGTCTTTGACGTCGAGAAGTGCGGTCATTTCTGCAATCTCGGGTTAAGCACATCGCGCAGCCGGTCACCGACCAAATTGATGGCGATGATGGTGACGACAAGGGCGATGCCGGGGAACAGGCTGATCCAGAAGCGGCCCGACAGCAGGTAGTCATAACCATTCGCGATCAACAGACCCAGCGAGGGTTCCGTGATCGGGACGCCGACGCCAAGGAAGGACAGCGTCGCTTCCAGGGCAATGGCCTGCGCGATCTGGACGGTGGCGACGACGATCAGCGGCGGGATGCAGTTGGGCAGCAGGTGCCGGAACATGATCCGGCGGTTCGACAGCGCCAGACAGCGCGCCGCGTCGATATAGTCCTTGCGCCGTTCGACAATGGCAGAGCTGCGCACCGTGCGCGCGTAATAGGCCCATTGCACGATCACAAGCGCCATGATCACCTTATCCACCCCGCGCCCCAGCAGGGCCAGCAGGATCAGCGCAATGAGAATGGCGGGGAAGGACAGTTGCAGATCCACGATCCGCATGATGAAGCTGTCCAGCCGTCCGCCGAAATAGGCAGCGGTGACGCCGACAATCGTGCCGATGGTGATCGCGATCGCCAGCGAGGACAGCGCCACCAGCAGGCTGATCCGCAGCCCGAAGATGATCGCCGACAGCATGTCGCGCCCCTGCTGATCGGTGCCGAGCCAATAGGTCGTCTGCCCGTCGAAGGTCGTCTCGCCGGGCGCCAGCCCGCCATCCATGATATTGAGCTGCGTCAGGTCATACGGGTTCTGCGGCGCGATCAGGGGGGCGGCCAGCGCGATCAGCGCGACCAGCACAAACAGGATCAGGCCAATCACCGCGACAGGGTCCTCGACGAATTCCTTCGCGATGCGGACAAGCGGGCTCTCGACGCGGATGGGTGCCGGCGTGGCGGCGGGGTCAGTCGTCGTCTCGGTCATCCCTTCATCTCCGACAGGCGGATGCGTGGATCGAGCAGCGAATAGATCACGTCGACAACGAAATTGATGGTCACGATGATCAGCACGGTCAGCATCAGATAGGCCACGATGACCGGGCGATCCAGCAGGTTGATGCTGTCGATGAGCAGCTTGCCCATGCCGGGCCATGCAAACACGGTTTCCGTCACGATGGCGAAGGCCACCATGGAACCCAGTTCAAGCCCGATGATGGTCACGACCGGGATCATGATATTCTTGAGGATATGAACCAGCACAACGCGGCGTCCCGACAGCCCCTTCGCGCGGGCGAATTTGATATAATCCTGCAGCGCCACCTCACGCGTATTGGCGCGGGCCAGACGGATGATCAGGGACATCTTGAACAGCGCGAGATTCACCGCGGGCAGGATGAGATGCGACAGCCCGTCCCATGTCAGGAAGCTGACCTGCATGCCCAGAAACTCTGTCGTCTCGCCGCGTCCGCCTGCCGGCAGCCAGCCAAGCAGAACCGCGAAAACAAGGATCAGCAACATGCCCTGCCAGAAGTTCGGCAGCGAGAAGCCGAGGATCGACCCCGCCATGATCGTGCGGCCCGCCACGCCATTGGGGCGCATCCCGGCCCAGACCCCGAGCGGCACACCGATGCCCACTGACAGAAGCAGCGCCACGAAGGCCAGCTCCATGGTCGCGGGCAACCGTTCCAGAATGATGTCGAGTGCAGGCCGCCCATAGACGAAAGACGTGCCGAGATCGCCCTGCACCGCATTGCTCAGAAAGATGCCGAATTGCTGATAGAGCGGCTTGTCCAGACCCAGTCGCTCTGTCGTGGCCGCGATATCGGCCTGCGTCGCCTCGGGGTTGATGAGCACATCGACGGGGTTGCCGATAAAGAATACCCCGATGAATACCAGCACCGCCATTGCGATGACGGCCAGAAGGCTCTGACCCAAACGGCGGAGAAGATAGACGATCACGCGGCGGCCCCTTCGGTCATCGCATCCGGTCGCGCGCCGGCACCCCGTGCGGGATGCCGGCGGCGGCCTTATTCGGCGGGCTTCACTTCGGAGGCCATGGTGTACTGGTCCACCCGAGGCTCATAGCTCAGTTCGGGCTTCATCGCCCAGACGGTCTGCTCGTAATGCAGCGGGATGATCCCGAAATCGTCCAGCACCATGGTTTCCGCCTCTTGCAGCATCCGGTCACGCTCGGCATCGTCGATCGTGGCCATCGCTTCCAACAGCAGCGCATCCATCTCGGGGTTGGAATAACGCCCGGCATTGGTCGGACCCATCCCGGCGGCCTCGTCATAGGTCGCGACCAGAGATTTCAGCGGCGAGGACATGTCCCCCGAGGACGCACCCCATCCCGCCATATAGATCGGGAACTCCAGCGCATTGCGGCGCGAGAAGAACTGGCTCGCCGTGCTGGCATCGACATTGGTCTGGATGCCGATCTGGGCCATCATCTGTGCCACGGCCTGAGCAACCTGTTCGTCGTTGATATAGCGGTCATTCGGCGTTCCGAGCGTGATCGAGAAGCCGTCGGGATAGCCCGCCTCGGCCAGCAGTTCCTTGGCGCGTTCCGGATCATAGGGATCGACCTCGCGACCGGAGGTGCCGAACATCGGCGGCGGCAGCAGCTCGCCCGCGGCCTGAGCATATCCGCCCATGATCCGCTCGGTGATGGCCTCGCGGTTGATCGAGATCGAAATCGCTTCGCGGACGCGCGGATCGAGCAGCGGGTTGCCGTCCGCGCCCTCGATGCCGGGCGGGTCGTCGGTCTGCTGCATATGCAGATAGATAATCCGGTTCGACAGCGCGTCGACGACGCTGAACCCGGCCTCTTCGATCCGGGGAATGTCCTGGATCGGCGGCGATTCGATCATGTCGACGTCGCCTGCCAGCAATGCCGCGACGCGCGGGCCGTCACTGGTGATCGGGCGCATGACAACGCGTTCCCAATCCGGGGTGCCGCCCCAGTAATCCTCGAAGCGGGTCACGACCAGCTCCGAGCCGCGCGTATAGTTGTCGAGCTTGTAGGGTCCGGTGCCCACGGCGATATCTGGCGAGTTAAAGGCGGGGGCTTGCGGCACCTCGCCCATGCCCTCGCAATTGCCCTCGGGGGCATAGGTCACCTCGTCCTCGGCGCCGAGCGCGTCGGCGGACACGATGGCGAGGCTCCACAGATCGGTGGGCAGAAGCGGGTTGGTGGCGGTGGTGGTGATGGTCAGCGTATGATCGTCCTCGGCCTGCATATCGGCAATGCCGCCGGTGAAGATCGTATAGGCCGAGGGCGAGTTCTCGACCAAGGGCACGCGGCAGAAGGAATAAATAACGTCGCGCGCGGTGAAGTCGCTGCCATTGTGGAACTTGACGCCCTGCTTCAGCTTGAAACGCCATGTGGTGTCATCGAGCGCCTCCCAGCTTTCGGCGAGGCCGGGCGTCACCTTTTGCACGGCATCCTGCGTGGTCAACGCTTCGAAGATGTTCTTCAGCACCTGAATATTTGTCGAGAGCTGGTGAAACTGCGGGTCCATGGACGTGGCCTCGGATTTCAGCCCGAGCGTCAGTTCCTGTGCGAGGGCCGGCGTGGCTGCGGAGCCGAGCAGCACAGCGATCAGAGGAGCGGTTAATCTGTTCATGACGTGAATCCCTTCCCGTTGGTGGCACGACGTCGCACGTTGCGGCGACACTCCCCGAGGTTGATCCCCGATGGCGCAATGGCGTGTTGGAGATCACGGTATTATGCGATATTCATAAGTCAACAAACAAATTCTATGAGATTTTCGCATAGCACGCATGAGCAGGCGAATAGATCCCGACGGCACCCGAAGCCATGCCGGAATCACCCTGCGTGAGCTGGAAGTTCTGGAGGCGCTGATATCGGCTGGCAGTTCGATCAACGCAGCACGGCGGCTCGGGATTTCGCAATCGGCTGTGAGCCGCAGGCTGACCCAGCTTGAAGACCGGCTCGGCTCGCGGCTGTTTCGCCGTGAGGGTGGCGGTCTGCGCCCGACCATCGAGGCGCTTTCGATCAATGAAAAGCTGAGGCCGGTTTTCGATACGCTCGCGAAGATCGTGAATGCGGATGAGGCACCGGAGGAAGGGTATGGCGGCACGCTGTCCATCGTGGCGCCGCCGACCATCGCGCATCGTTTCCTGCCGACGCGGATCGCGGCGTTCCGAAAGCGCAACCCGGCGCTGCACGTTTCGCTCGACGTGCTGGCCAGCGACAGCCTGCTGACCGGGATTGCGGAAAGCCGCTTCGATATCGGGCTGACCGACAGCACCGTCGCCCATGACGGGGTCGTCAGTGAATTGCTGCTCGAGACCCAGGCGGTCTGCATCATGCGCAAGGATCACCACCTTGCCGGCTTCGACGTGATCCGCCCCGAAGACCTGCATGAGGAACAGTTCGTCGCGCTCTCGCGCCGCCATTCCAGCCGCGCCAAGATCGACCGCCTCTTCGAGCGCGCCGGCGTGGACATGCATATCGTCATCGAGACCTCGACCAATGTCTCGCTCGTGGAGTTCGTCGGCGAGGGGCTGGGCGTGTCGCTGCTTAACCCGTTTCCGATGATCCATCAGGTTTCGGACCAGATCGCGATTCGTCCGTTTCTTCCGGCGATCCGCTACACCGCGAATTTCATGGTCCCGGCGAGCCGCCCGCTGTCTTCGGCAACGAGCGCCTTCATGCAGTCCATCCGCAGTAGCCTCGACCGCAGCGCCTATCCTGATCTTCCCCTGCCCCGCTGATCGACGCGAAGCGGCCCTTTCCTTGCGGCCCGCATAAGGCTGCGGACTGTCGGCTTTGCCCGCTCCGCTCGCCCCGGAATTTGACACTTAATCGTCAGATTACCGTCACATAACTGTCACGGGCGGGGCGTAGACGGGCGGCGGAGCAAATAACTGCCCTCAGACTATGGAGTCGATTATGAGCAAGATCCAAGTGATCGTTTCTGCCACGGCGATCATTGCGGCCTCGGCCGGTGTCGCTTCGGCCCGCGACCAGATCCGCATCGTGGGATCGTCCACCGTGTTCCCGTACACCCAGGCAGTGGCCGAGGAATTCGCCGCTGAAACCGGCGCGCCGGCCCCCATCGTCGAATCGACCGGCACCGGCGGCGGCATGCAGATCTTCTGCGAAGGCGTGGGCGAAGACACCGCCGACATCACCGGCGCCTCGCGCGCGATGAAGAAATCCGAATACGATCTCTGCACCGAGAACGGCGTCGACAGCATTTCGGAAGCGATGATCGGCTATGACGGGTTGTCCATCGCGACCTCGATCGAGAACGAAGCGCTGACCGAGCTGACCCTGGCGCAGGTCTATAAGGCCCTGGGCGCTCAGGTTCCGGTCGACGGCGAGCTGGTCGACAACCCCTATACCAAGTGGTCGGAAATCGACGACTCGCTGCCCGACACCGAGATCACCGCCTTCGGCCCGCCCCCGACCTCGGGCACCCGCGACGCCTTCGTCGAGCTGGGCATGATCGTCGGCTGCGAATCGATCCCGGAAATGGCCGAGCTGGCCGAGGCTTCGGACGACGAAGACTTCTTCGAAAACAACTGCTCGCGCATGCGCACCGACGGTCCGTTCATCGAGGCCGGCGAGAATGACAACCTGATCGTTCAGCGTCTTGAAGCCGATCCGAACGCGGTTGGCATCTTCGGTTATTCGTTCCTTTTCGAGAACCAGGACAAGCTGAAGGACATCGCTCTGGACGGCGTCGAGGCCAACATGGACACGATCGGCGACGGTTCCTATCCGCTGTCGCGCCCGCTCTTCTTCTATGTGAAGAACGCGCATCGCGGCGTGATCCCGAACCTGAACGAGTTCATCGACGCCTATATGGCGGATGACGCACTGGCCGCCGACGGCTATCTGGCCGAGCGTGGTCTGGTCGCGCTGGGCGATGACGAGCGCGCCTCGCTTCAGGAAGCGGTGACCTCGGGCGCTGCCATGGAAGCGCCGGCCGAATAATCCGGCTCTCGGCAACCGGGCCCCGCCTCGTTTCGGGGCGGGGCCCCTCTTCAAAAGCGGATTCGCTCGATGGTTCTTTTCGCCTTTGCCCTGCTGCTGACGGCTTCGCTGGTCGGTTATGTCTTCAACCGCCGCGCCGCCGTCGCGATTCGCGCTGACGGGACGCGGCTGCACTCGCTGCCTTATTTCCACGGGCTCTATGCTGCGCTGATGGTTCTGGTGCCTGTTCTGGTGCTGATCCTCGTCTGGCTTGCGCTGCGCGGACCCACGATCGACATGATGGTGATGAGCTCGCTGCCCGCCGACGCGACGGCGGGCATGGGTCCGGGCGACCGCCAGCTTCTCAGCTCCGAGATCGTCTCGATTGCCCGCGGACAGATCTTCGGCGAACCGGAGCCCTGGAAGCTCGCCGCCGCCGAGCGGATGGTGTCGCTTCAAAACGCCGCCGGCTGGCTGCTGCTGTTGGTTGTCGCCGCTCTGGGCATCGCCATGCTGGCCTTGACGCGCCGCCGCGTTGCCGCCGAGTTCCGCGCCCGCCAGGGCGCCGAGGGGATCATCCACGGCATCATGATCGCCTGTTCGGTCTTTGCCATTCTGGTGACCGTCGGCATCATCTTCTCGCTGCTGTTCGAGGCGATCCGCTTCTTCCGCATGGTGCCCTTCACCGAGTTCCTCTTCGGCACCAGCTGGGAGCCTCAGATCCCGATCCGCGCGGACCAGATCGCTGCCGAAGGCGCGTTCGGCTGGCTGCCGGTGCTGACGGGCACGCTGGTGATCAGCTTCATCGCGATGTTCTTCTCGATCCCGATCGGGCTGTTCTCGGCGATCTACCTGAACGAGTTCGCCAGCCAGCGCGTGCGGAAAACCATTAAACCCATCCTCGAGATCCTCGCCGGCATCCCCACTGTCGTTTACGGCTTCTTCGCAACGTTAACCGTGGCGCCTTTCCTGCGCGATACCGGCGCGGCAATCGGGCTTCAGGTCTCGCCCAACACCGCGCTCGCCGCGGGCAGCGTGATGGCGGTGATGCTGATCCCGTTCATCTCTTCCTTTACCGATGACGCGCTGTCGGCGGTGCCGCGAAGCCTGCGAGACGGCAGCCTCGCGCTCGGCTCGACCCGCTCCGAGACGATGTTGAAGGTGCTCTTTCCCGCGGCGATTCCCGGTATCGTGGGCGGCATCCTGCTGGCCGTAAGCCGCGCGATCGGCGAGACCATGATCGTGGTGATGGCCGCCGGCATCATGGCCAATCTGACGCTGCACCCGCTGGACAGCGTGACGACGATCACCGTGCAGATCATGACACTGCTCATCGGCGACACCTCGTTTGACAGCCCCAAGACCCTGGCAGCCTTCGCGCTCGGGCTCATGCTGTTCATCTTCACGCTTCTCATCAACATTCTCGCGCTGCGGATCGTCCGCAAATATCGCGAACTCTACGATTGAGGCCCGACATGGCGACCCATCCCGATATCGAGGGCCAGACCGGCCAGTGGACCTCGTCCCGCGCCGCCGCCCAACTGCGCAAGCGGCATCGCGGCGAGACGATCCTGAAGACGCTCGGCATCGCAGCACTTGGCATCGCCGTTGCGATGCTGGTGATCCTGCTGTGGACATTGGTGAGCGAAGGGGCGAAGGCGTTCCGCCAGACCCACATCACCCTCAGCGTGCCGATCACCCAGGAATATATCTCGGCGGACGATCCCGCCGAGGGAGATTTCCGCGGCATGTTCTCGGCCGCCGTGGCGCAGAGCTTCGACTTTCTCGACGAAGAAGAAGCCGAGATTGCCGAGGACATGCTGACCAGTCAGGCCCGGTTCCAGATCCGCGACGAGATCCTCGCCGATCCATCGCTGATCGGCCAGACGGTCGAGATGAGGGTCGCGGCGTCGGACCCTTACGACCAGCTGAACAAGGGCGTTCTGAGCCGTGAGATCGCCGAGGGCGGGCGCAGCCGCTTTACCAATGACAGCATCGCCGTCTTCGAGAAGATCGAGGATGCCGGGCTGATATCCCTGCCCTTCAACACGGGGCTGTTCACCAATGCCGACAGCCGCTTCCCCGAGGCGGCCGGCCTGAAAGGCGCGCTGATCGGCTCGTTCTACACGCTGTTGGTCTGCTTCATGATCTCGTTCCCGGTCGGTATCGGCGCGGCGATCTATCTTGAGGAATTTGCGCCGAAAAACCGGCTCAGCGACCTGATCGAGATCAATATCAACAATCTCGCCGCCGTGCCGTCCGTGGTGTTCGGTCTGCTCGGTCTCGCGGTGTTTCTCGGCTGGTTCGGGATGCCGCGCTCGGCCCCGCTGGTGGGCGGGATCACCCTGTCTCTGATGACCCTGCCGACGATCATCATCGCGACGCGGAACGCGCTGAAAGCGGTGCCGCCTTCGATCCGCGAAGCCGCGCTTGGCGTCGGGGCCTCGCGTCAGCAGGTGGTGTTCCAGCATGTGCTGCCGCTGGCCATGCCCGGTATCCTGACCGGCACGATCATCGGTCTGGCGCAGGCTCTGGGAGAGACCGCGCCGCTTCTGCTGATCGGGATGAACGCCTTTATCACCGCCGCGCCGGCCACCCCGCTTGACGCGGCCACCTCGCTGCCCACCCAGATCTATATCTGGGCCGACAGTCCCGAACGCGGCTTCACCAGCCGGACATCGGCCGCGATCCTGGTTCTCCTGGGCTTCCTCGTGATGATGAACGCCTTGGCGATCTTCCTCCGCAACAAGTTCGAACGCCGCTGGTAGAAACGTGGCTGGGATGGATACAATGAACGATATGACCATGGTGGAGCGTCGCGTGACGCAAGATGACAAGATCAAGATCTCGGCCCGCAAGGTTCAGGTCTATTACGGCGATAAACACGCCATCAAGGATGTCGATGTGGACATTCTCGACAAGACCGTGACCGCCTTCATCGGACCCTCAGGCTGCGGCAAGTCGACCTTCCTGCGCTGTATCAACCGGATGAACGACACGATCGACATCGCCCGGATCGAGGGCAATATCGAGATCGACGGCCAGGACATCTATGACCGCCGCGTCGATCCGGTGCAGCTTCGCGCCCGTGTCGGCATGGTGTTCCAGAAGGCCAACCCCTTCCCGAAATCGATCTATGACAATGTCGCCTATGGGCCGAAGATCCACGGGCTGACCAGGAACAAGGCCGAACTCGACGAAATCGTCGAGACATCGCTGCGCGGTGCGGCGCTCTGGGATGAGGTGAAGGACCGGCTTCATGAACCCGGCACCGGGCTTTCCGGCGGTCAGCAGCAGCGTCTCTGCATCGCCCGCGCCGTCGCGACCCGCCCCGAGGTGCTGCTGATGGACGAGCCCTGCTCGGCGCTCGATCCGATCGCCACCAGCCAGGTCGAGGAACTGATCGACCAGCTCCGCGAGGAGTTTTCGGTGGTGATCGTGACCCACTCCATGCAGCAGGCCGCGCGTGTCAGCCAGAAGACCGCCTTCTTTCATCTCGGGAATCTGGTCGAATATGGCGACACCGACGATATTTTCACCAAGCCGCAGGACCCGCGGACGGAAAGTTATATTTCAGGCCGGATCGGCTGACGCCCCGCGCCGCAGGAGGAACAGATGCAAAGCGACAAACATATCGCCTCGGCCTTCGACCGCGATCTCGAAACCATTCAGGCGCTCGTGGTGCGCATGGGCGGCATGGTCGAGACCGCCATCACCGACGCCGCCCGCGCGCTCGAGACCTTTGACGAAGAGCTGGCCGAAACCGTGCGCCGCCGCGACAAGGAAATCGACGCGCTCGATCTTCAGGTGAACGAAGAGGCTGCGCGGCTGATCGCCCTGCGCGCGCCCACCGCGACCGATTTGCGACTGGTGCTGACCGTCATCAAGATCTCTGCCTCGCTCGAACGGGTCGGGGATTACGCCAAGAACATGGCCAAGCGCAGCCATGTGTTGTCGCATCTGCCGGTGATCGACGGGGCCGGCATGGCGCTGCGCCGCATGTCCGTCACCGTCGAACGGCTGCTGAAGGATGCACTCGACAGCTATATCCAGCGCGACGCCGAACTTGCCGCCGATGTGCGCGAGCGGGATCTGGAAGTCGACCAGATGTATAATGCGCTGTTCCGCGAATTCCTGACCTATATGATGGAGGATCCGCGCCACATCACCGCCTGCATGCATCTGCATTTCATCGCCAAGAATATCGAGCGCATGGGCGATCACGCCACGGCCATCGCCGAGCAGGTGATCTATCTCGTCACCGGCGAACTGCCCGACGAGGCCCGGCCCAAGAAGGACGGGGTGGTGCGCGCAACGGTCACGGAAGCCGAGGGATAAGACATGTCGATCCGTCAGACCCCCTGCGTCCTGGTCGTCGAGGATGAAAGCGCGCAGCGCGAGGTGCTGAAATACAATCTCGAAGCCGAGGGTTTCGAGGTGGTGATCGCTGAAAACGGCGATGAAGCGCTGCTGCTCGTGGCCGAGGAAAATCCCGATCTGATCGTGCTCGACTGGATGCTGCCGAACGTCTCGGGGATCGAGATCTGCCGCCGGATCAAGGCCGATCCGCAGACCCGGTCCATTCCCATCGTGATGCTTTCGGCGCGCGGGGATGAGACAGACCGGGTGCGCGGGCTTGAAACCGGCGCGGATGACTATGTGGTGAAACCCTATTCGGTGGTCGAGCTGATGGCCCGGCTGCGCACCCAGCTTCGCCGCACCCGCCCGGCGACAATGGGCGAGCGGCTGAGCTTCGGCGACATCATCCTTGACGCCGGAGAACATCGTGTCTTCCGCGCCGGCCAGGCGCTGCATCTCGGCCCGACCGAGTTCCGGCTGCTTTCGACGCTGATGGAAAAGCCGGGCCGGGTCTGGACGCGCGAGCAGCTCCTCGACCGGGTCTGGGGTCGTGACATCTATGTCGATACCCGCACCATCGACGTGCATGTCGGAAGGCTGCGCAAGGCGCTGATGCAGAATGGCGGCGACAACCCGGTGCGCACGGTGCGCGGCGCGGGCTACGCGCTCGGCTGAACCCCTGCCGCAACCCACACAGCTCAACACCAACGGGTGCATTGCCCCCGCACCCCCACGGTATATCCCCACCAAAGATGGGCCGCGACATGCTGGCTCGGGCATCTTTGGTGCGAAAATACCCTAGGGTCCGGGGCAGAGCCCCGGTCCGGCCGCGCGGGACTGATCACCCTGCCCGCGCCGCTCAGGCGGTCACAGCTTGGATGCGATAAAGGCCAGATGCTTGCGCTGCGCCGTGCCGGCTGCGCCGGGATCGCCCGAGGCGATGGCGTCGAAAATGCGCTGATGCTGCTCGCCGAGAATATCCAGCACTTGCGGCACGTTGGTTTCCGCCCGCCGCTCGCGCCAGCCCTGATCGCGGCGGAATTCGCGGATCAGCTCGTAGATTTCCAGGAACAGCGCATTATCGGCCAGCTCGGCGATGCGGTAATGGAACACCGCGTCGGCGACCTCGTAATCCTGCGCCGACACGGCGGCGCGGGTGTTCTGCATCAGCTGGTCCAGCTTCACGATGTCCCCCGCCTCGGCCCTGATCGCGGCAAGTTCGGCCAGGCGCGGCTCGATCTGATAGCGCACATCCATCAGCTGGCTCAGCGAGAGCCGCCCGGCCAACAGCCGGTGACGGCCACGATCCGGATGCGGCGGCGGGATTGCGAAAGTGCCGCGCCCGTGACGGCGAAACACCGCGCCCCGGGCCTGCAACTCATCCAGCGCCAGCCGCAGATTGCGCCGCGAAACGCCCAGCATCTCGGCGAGGCTGCGCTCGGGCGGCAGGCGTCCATCGGCGCGAAGCGCGTCCTCGACCACGGGCATCAGCGCCGCGATGACATCCGTGTGGTCGTCCTTGGCCATTCCGTGCCGTGCCCTTCTCAGCCGCTGAACAGGTCGATGAACATGCGTATCGAAGTGAGCAGCAGAAAGCCGCCAAAGGCAAGCCGCAGCGCCCGGCGCGGGATGGAGTGGGCCAGCTTCACTCCCAATTGCGAGAAGGTCGTGGTCAGCGGGATGATGACCGCCGCCGCCAGCAGGTTCACGTAGCCGATGGAAAATGGCGGGAGCCCGTCCTGCCCCAGCCCGGTCGCGGCATAGATCAGCGCGCCGGGCAGGCCGATGATGAACCCGATCGCCGCCGAGGTGCCTACCGCGCGGCGGATGTCATAGCCGAGGAAGTTCAGCAAAGGCACGCCGATCGTGCCGCCGCCGATCCCCATCATGGCGCTGACCGTGCCGGTGAACACGCCGAAAAAGGCCCAGACCGGGCGCGAAAACCCCTTCGGCTCGGGATCGGCGCGGCCCTTGCGGAGGATCATGTCGGCGGACACAACCAGCGCGACCGTGGCGAAGACCGCAATCAGCACATTGCCCGAAACATAGCCGCCCAGCAGGCTTCCCGCGATGACCCCGGCCAGGATCCAGGGCGCCCAAAGCCGCAGCAGCCCGGTGTCGATGGCGCCGCGCCGGTGATGGCCCAGCCCCGAGGCGAGCGAGGTGAAGACGATGGTCGCAAGCGAGGTGCCGACGGCGACCTTCATGGTCAGCTCCGGGTCCATGCCGGCCAGCGTCAGCGCGAAATACAGTGCCGGGACAATGACGATGCCGCCACCCACGCCCAACAACCCGGCGAGAATGCCGCCGCCAATCCCCGCGCCTATAGCGACGGCGGCAAGCTCGATCAGCGCGGAAGTGGTGATGCCCTCCATCGTCTCAGACTTTCGTGGTGGCGCGGGACTGGCTGGCCCGGCCCTCGGCCTGGCGACGGGCCTGATCCTCGGCCACGCGACGCTCGATCTCGGCGCGTTCAGGGTTGCCGCTGAAGGAAGATGCCGTCGGCAGAAGCTCGTAGAAATGCAGATACTGTTCGGAAGCGACGTCCAGCAGACGGCGCAGCTCGGCCAGCGGATCGGCGTCGTCATCGACGCGCAGATCCAGCCAGGGATGCGCCTCGCCGCGATGGATCAGCAGGCCCGCCGCCTGCCGGCCGCGCTTGTCGCCGCCCGCCGCCTCGCCCGCCTCCATCGCGGTCAGCAGCCGTTCGGCGAAGCCCAGATCGTTGCGCTCGGCAT
The DNA here is from genome assembly GCF_027912835.1 of Paracoccus sediminicola. Lineage (NCBI taxonomy): Bacteria > Pseudomonadati > Pseudomonadota > Alphaproteobacteria > Rhodobacterales > Paracoccaceae > Paracoccus > Paracoccus sediminicola. The sequence continues at coordinate 550,325 of NZ_CP115768.1, read as the reverse complement.
AGACCCGCGCCGTGTCCTCGACCACTTGCGGACCCTCCAGCATATTCCCCGCGACCGAAAAGCCCTCGCCCAGCACATGACCGGCCCAGTCGATGCAATCGGCCCCGGTATGGGCGGCAAAGCGACCGTCACGGTCGGTCAGATGCGCCTGGCGATGGCTTTCGCCGTCATCCCGCGCGACCAGATCGGCCAGCACATCCTCGGCGGATTCTCCGGCTTCGAGACGGCGCAGCCCCTCGCTGCCCCAGACCGGGTTGACGAAAGCCTGGGTTGCGAAGGCCGCGTTCCGCCCGATGAACGGCACGAGCGCGCCGCAGGCGAAGAAGCGACTGGCCACGGCAATGCCGATAGCGCCGCTTTTGGTGTCACGCGCCACGATGGAATAGGTCATGTGTCAGCGCCCCACTGCATAGGCTTGCATCAATCTCGGCGTGGCGGCGGCGGTCAGCATCCCATCCGCATCGCGCCGCGCAGCGGTCAGTCGCCCGACGCTCCACGGTTCAGCCACCGTCACCTCATGGCCGCGCGCGCGCAGATCCGCAATCACCTCATCGCCGAAATTCGGCTCGATCATCAGCGCGCCGGGCTTCGCCTCGCGCGGGTAGAAGCTGGACTGGAAGTGACTGCTGTGAAACAGCGGCGCATCCATGCCGCGCTGCATCTCCATCCCGTGATGGACATAGCGCAGGAACCAGATCAGCTGCCATTGATCCTGCTGATCGCCGCCGGGCGTGCCGAAGGCAATGCGGGTGCCTTTCTTTTCCGCCAGCGACGGCGTCAGCGTGGTGCGCGGGCGTGCGCCGGGTTTCAGCGAGGTCGGCAACCCGTCGCGCAGCCAGAACATCTGCGCGCGGCTGTTCAGCGGAAAGCCGAGGCCGGGGATCACCGGGCTGGATTGCAGCCAGCCGCCCGATGGGGTCGCGCTGACCATATTGCCCCAGCGGTCGATCACGTCGAGATGCACCGTATCGCCGCGGCGTTCGGTCAGATGGGCCATGGTCGGCTCGCCCGCGCTGGCGCCGCGCGCGGCGTCGAAATCGGTCTCGGCGCGCGCGATGGCGTCATCCGCGAGATGCTCCAGCCCCTCGATCCGCCCCGGGCGCTGTTCCAGGCTGGCGCGCTCGCCGATCAGACCGGCACGCTCTGCCGCGTAATCCTCGGACAGCAGTTTCTCCAGCGGGACATCGAAGTGATCCGGGTCACCGTAATAGGCCTCGCGGTCGGCATAGGCGAGCTTCATCGCCTCGATCACGACATGCACGAAATCCGCGCCAAGCGGGTCCATCGCGGCCAGATCGAATTGCTTGAGGATCTGCAATGCCTGAAGCAGAACCGGGCCCTGCGACCACGGCGCGGTCTTGTGCACCGTCCAGCCGTGATACTCGATCGAGACCGGCTCTTCCCAGCTGGCCTGCCATTCGGCCAGATCCTCGCGAGAGAGCACGCCCTCATGCGCGCTGCCAGAGACATCCATGACCTTCGCCCCGGCCAGATAATCGCAGATCGCCTTGGCCACGAAGCCCGAGGACCAGATCTTGCGGGCGGCGTCGATGCGGGCCTCGCGGCTGTCCCCCTGGGCCTCGTCGACGATCCGCTGATAGCAGGCGGCGAGATCCGGGTTGCGAAACAGCGCCCAAGGTTCCGGCGCGGTGTCGTCCGGCAGCCAGGTCGCGGCGCTTGTGGGCCATTCTTCGCGGAAGAAATCGGCAAGCCCGGCGATGGTGTTGGCGACGCGCGGAAGGACCGGATGACCGTCGCGCGCATAGGCGATGGCGGGGGCCATGACCTCGGACAGCTCCATGCTGCCATGGTCGCGCAGCATGAGCATCCAGCCGTCAAAGGCCCCCGGCACCACCGTGGCCAGCAACCCCGAGCCGGGGATGAGCCCGTTGCCGAACTGGCCGCGGTAATGATCCATCGTCGCCCCGCGCGGCGCCACGCCCTGTGCACAGAGCACACGCGTCTCGGCGGTCTCGGCAAGATGCACGATGGCGGGCAGGTCTCCGCCCGGGCCGTTCAGATGCGGCTCGACCACCTGAAGCACAAGCGCCGTCGCGACGGCTGCATCGAAGGCATTGCCGCCCTTTTCAAGAATGCCCATCCCCACCGCAGAGGCGAGCCAATGGGTCGAGGCGACGGTTCCGAATGTGCCGCGAATATCGGGGCGGGTGGTGAAATCACTCATATCGTTTCCTGTACATCAATCCTCGCGAGGGTCGAGCGCGTCGCGCAACCCGTCGCCAAGCAGGTTGAAGCCGAGCACGACCAGAAAGATCGCGATGCCCGGCCAGACGGCCATCCAGGGTGCCTGTGCCATGAACCCCTTGGCGACGTTCAGCATCGCGCCCCAGCTCGGCGCGGGCGGTTGCTGGCCAAGGCCGAGAAAGGACAGCGAAGCCTCGGCAATGATCGCGCTGGCCACGGTGAGTGTTGCCTGGACGAGGACCGGAGGCAGCACGTTGGGGAAAATATAGCGCCTCAGGATCACCGGGGTGGACAGCCCGATCGCATTCGCGCTTTCCACGTAATCCTCGGAGGCGACGTTGATCGCCTGGCCGCGTGTCAGCCGGATGAAGACCGGGGTGGCGGCGATGCCGATGGCGATCATCGCGTTGGTCAGCGACGGCCCCAGAAACGCCGCCAGCGCAATCGCGAGGATCAGGAACGGCATGGCCAGCAGCGCCTCGGTGCAGCGCGAGATGATGGCATCGGTCCAGCCACCGAAATATCCGGCGATGACACCGAGGGGCACGCCGATGGCAATGGCGATGGCAACAGACACCACCCCCGCCATCAGCGAGGCGCGCGCGCCCCAGATCATGCGCGACAGCTGGTCGCGGCCCAGCTCATCCGTGCCGAACCAATGCGCCGCCGAGGGCGGCTGCCGGATCGCGGCCCAGTCGGCGGCGGCCGGATCGGGCAGCGGCAGGATCGGGGCGGCAAGCGCCAGCAGGATGAACACGCTGACCAGAGCGGCGCCGAACATGGCGCTGCGATGGGCCAGCAGCTTACCCCAGACCCGGCTGCGCGGCTTGCGGATCGGCGCGGTGCTGGTGGCGTTATGGGATGCGGCTTCGGTCATCAGCTCACCTTCAGGCGCGGGTTCAGCATCACATAGGCTGCGTCGGCGACCAGATTCATCAGGATGAAGCCCATCGCCGTGACCAGAACCACCCCCTGCACCACTGCGTAATCGCGGTTGAACACCGCATCGACCACCATCTTGCCGAAACCAGGAATGGTAAAGATCTGCTCGGTCAGCACCGCGCCTGCAATCAGCTCTCCGAACAGCAGCGCGGCCAGCGTCACCACCGGGGTGAGCGCATTGCGGAAGGCGTGATGCATGACCACCGTCCGCTCTCCCAGCCCTTTCGCGCGGGCGGTGCGGATATAGTCCTGCCGCAGCACGCCCAGCATCGACGACCGCGTGTGCCGCATCAGCGAGGCGGCGAGCGCGGTGCCCAGAACGAAGGCGGGCATCAGCATGGTGCGGATGGATTGCAGCGGGTCTTCGGTCAGCGGGACATAGCCCGAGGCAGGAAGAAGCTGCCAGCGGACCGAGACCAGCAGGATCAGCATGATGCCCAGCCAGAAATTCGGCAGGGACAGCCCCGACAAGGCGACGATATTGGCGACGTAATCCGTCATCGTGCCCTTCTTCACCGCCGAGATGATGCCGGCCGGAATCCCGATGGCGGCGGCGAAGATCATCGACATCACCGCAAGCTGGATCGTCACCGGCAGCTTCGAGGCGATCATCTCTGACACCGGCAGCCCGGTGCGGATCGACTGGCCGAAATCGCCCTGCAACACGCCGCCGATCCAGCGCAGATATTGCATCCAGATCGGGTCGTTCAGGTGATACAGCTCGCGCAGCCGCTCCAGCGTCTCGGGGTCGCGATCCTCTCCGGCGAGCGCCAGCACCGGATCTCCGGGCAGAAGCTGCTGCAACGCGAAGACGAAGATCGACACGAGGATCAGCGTCGGGATCGAGACCAGCAGGCGGCGGGCGATATAGGACAGCATCAGAAGCGCCTTCTCGGGTGGACCGCCCTTTTGCCGCGAGATGGCGACCGGGCGGGCGGGGTCAAGCGGAACGGGCCGGGCGACGCATCGCGCCGCCCGGCCCTGCGGCTCATTCGGTCAGCGACACGCCTTCCAGCCGGATCATCCCGTCCGGGCTGGGGCTGAAGCCTTCGACATCGCCGGAGACGCCATAGAGCCAGGCTTCGTTATACAGATAGAAAAGCGGCAGCTCTTCCATCAGGATCTGGTTGGCCTGATGATACAGCGCCTTGCGCTCTTCCATGTCGCTGACGGCGCGGGCCTCTGCGAGGAGCCGGTCGACCTCTTCATTCGAGTATTTTCCGTCATTGAACCCGCCATCCGTCGAGACAAAGCCCAGAATATTGCCGTCAGGGTCGATCCGGCCCGACCAGCCGACCTGACTGGCCTGGAAATCGCCGGCGGCCTGGTCGGACAGCATGGTCGCGAATTCCTTGGCGACGAGATTGATCTGGATGCCCGCCTCGGCGGCCATGGCCTGGATCATCTGCACGACCTGCTGGTTCTCGGGCCGGTTGGGGAACTGCATGTCCAGCGTGATGCCGTCGGCATAACCCGCCTCGGCCAGCAGGGCCTTGGCCTGTTCGATGTCGCGTTCCGGCACTGGATAGGCTTCGTCGAAATAGGGGCTGACGGCAGAGGCGGACTGGCTGGCCGGGGCCGCCATGCCGGCGAACACGACCTGGTTGATCGCGGCGCGGTCGATGGCGAGCGACAGCGCCTTGCGCAGCCGCGGATCGTTGCCGAAGGGGTTGTCGGCTTTCGGCCCGTTCTGGGTATTGAAGGTGATACCCTGATAGCCGAGCCCGTCGGCGCGCTCATAGGTCAGGTCGTCGCTGGCCTTCACCGTCTCGACATCGGTCGCCGCGAGCCTGTTGATGAGATCGAGGTCCCCGGATTGCAGATTGGCCAGACGCACCGTCGAATCGGGAATCGGCAGATAGCTCACCCCGTCGAGCAGAATTTCGTCGGCATTCCAGTAATCCTCGAATTTCTCCAGCTCGATCCGGTCCTGCGCCACACGGCTCACGAATTTGAACGGGCCGGAGCAGACCGGATTGGCCGACACATCGCCGTCGAAGCTTGCGGGCGAGATCATCATCCCGGCCCGGTCGGCAAGCTGCGCCAATAGCGGCGCATCGGGCGCCGAGAGCTTCAGCCGGACGTGATGCGTATCGACCACCTCGACCTCTTCGATGGTGCTGATTTCGGATTTTCTCATGCTGCTGTCGAGCGTCTGCGAGCGTTCGATATTGGCCTTGACCGCCTCGCCGTCGAAGGCCGTGCCGTCATGGAACACCACCCCCTCGCGCAACATCATGTCGACGGTTTTGCCATCCTCGCTGACCGTCCATTCGGTCGCGAGCTGCGGGATCAGCTCCAGATCCGGCGTCACGTCGATCAGCTTGTCGCAGAGCGCGGTGAACACGATCCGGCCAACAAAGGTCCGGCCGCGATCGGGGTCGAGCGCGTCAGGGTCGCTTTCCAGCCCGATGCGCAGCGTCTGACCCTGTGCGGCCAGTGCGGTAGAGCCGAGCAGGGCGGCGATGAAGAGCGTTCTTCTGAACGTCATGATGGGGTCTCCTCCGGTTGGTTTTCGGTCGTTCCGTCCGCGGCGGCGAGTGCCTGCCTGTAAAGCCGGAAACGTGTTTCCGCCGCCGCGCTGCGGGCCGGCGGAGGTGGCAGTCTGTCATCGCTGCCGGCGATCTCGCGCCAGCGGAAACAGGCGATCTCGGTGCCGGCATCGGTCGTCTCGGTCGGCGGGCGCCCGCCTTCGCAGATCGCCTCGGCATAGGGGCAGCGCGTGCGGAAATGGCAGCCCGAGGGCGGGTCCATCGGGCTTGGGGTCTCGCCGGTCAGCGCTGGTCCCTCGCCCCCGCCCTCGGGGCCGGGAATCGCCGCCAGAAGCGCCCGCGTGTAGGGATGGCGCGGATGAGCAAAGATCGCGTCGGTCGGCCCGCTTTCGACGATCCGGCCGAGATACATCACCGCGACACGGTCGCTCATCTGGCGGATCACGGCGAGGTCATGGGCGATCACCACAAGCGTCAGCCCCAGCCGGTCACGCAGATCGGCCAGCAGGTTCACCACCTGCGCCTGAACGCTGACATCGAGCGCGCTGACCGGCTCATCCCCGATCAGCAGCTTCGGCCCCGAGGCAAGCGCCCGCGCAATGCCGATCCGCTGCCGCTGACCGCCGCTGAATTCATGCGGATAGCGATCCATATGTTCCGGCCGCAGCCCGACCTGGGACAGCAGCCGCGCGACCTCGGCGCGGCGGGCGGCGGCGTTCATCTCGGGGCGATGCGCCTCCAGCGGTTCGGCCACCAGCCGCGCCACGGTCAGCCGGGGATTCAGCGAGGAAAACGGGTCCTGGAAAATAAACTGCACATCGCGGCGCAGCGCGCGCAGCTCTTTGCCGCTGATCTGCGCGATCTCGTGGCCGGCGACGCGCACCGAGCCTGCGCTGGGCTCATGCAGCCGCATCAGCAGCCGCGCCAGCGTCGATTTCCCACAGCCGGATTCGCCGACAATGGCGAAGGTCTCACCGCGCGCGACGCTCAGATCGACGCCGTCCACCGCGTGCAGCAGCTTGGGCGCCTTCATGAAACCGCCGCCGATCTCGAAATGCTTCGACAGCCCGCGCGCCTCGATCACCGTCTCGCTCATGCGGCCCCCTCCAGACGCTGTTCCAGCGGCGCGAAATGGCAAGCCACATTGTGGTCCGGCGCGATCCCGGTCAGCGGCGGCGTGTCGTTGCAACGCGCGCGCGCAAAGGGACAGCGGGTCGAGAAACGGCAGCCCTGCGGCATGGTCTCGATGGACGGCACGATGCCCGGAACCGAGGCCAGCCTGGTGCGCGGACCGCGCAGCGCCGGAACCGAGGACATGAGCCCTATCGTATAGGGGTGCTGCGGATCGCCGAAGATCGCCTCGACCGGGCCGCTTTCGACGACGCGGCCCGCATACATGACCGCCACCGTCGTCGCCACCTCGGCCACGACGCCGAGATCATGGGTGATGAGCATCACCCCCATCTCGCCGCCAGCCTGCAATTCGCGGATCAGATCGAGGATCTGCGCCTGAATCGTCACGTCCAGCGCGGTCGTCGGCTCGTCCGCGATCAGCAGATCGGGGCTGTTCACCAGCGCCATCGCGATCATCACGCGCTGCCGCATTCCGCCCGACATCTGATGCGGGTAATCGCGCATCCGCCGCTCGGGCGCTGGGATGCCGACGCGGCGCAGCATTTCGACTGCCTGTTCCTGTCCGTTGCCGGGATTGTGCCGCCGCCAGGCCTCGGCGATCTGGTCACCGATGCGATGGGCAGGGTTCAGGCTGGACATGGGTTCCTGAAAGATCATCCCGATCCGGTTGCCGCGCAGCTTCGCCAGCTCGGCCTGATCGCCAAGCGCGATCCGCCGGCCCGCAAAATCCAGATCACCCGCCAGCCTGCGGCGCAAGGCGGGCGGCAGCAGCCCCATCACCGCGAGCGAGGTGAGACTTTTGCCGCAACCCGATTCGCCGACGATGCACAGCGTCTCGCCACGATGCACCGACAAGGTCACCCCATCCAGCAACGGCGCATCATGGCCGGGCACATGCACGCTCAGCCCGTCGAGGGTCAGCAGCGTTTCGGTCTGTGCTGTCATCTGCGTCATCGAATCCAAACCAATCCCGGATTGGTTCAGCAAGCCACAGCATCTCTGCTATTGCAACCCTTAACCATTTCCTACCCAAGCTTTCCGCACCGCCCGGCAGACGGCGCCCGCTCGCGCCGCTGCGGTTGCTCGCTGGAACGCATCCGTTATGATGCAGGCACAACACCCTGACAGAGGATGGAAAACCGATGATGGACGGGTTGTGGCAGGTTCTGCTGCTGGCATTGCTGCCGGGTCTCGGAAATTTCGCCGGTGGTCTGGCAGCGGAATATGGGCCCAGCTCGCCAAGGTTGCTTAATCTCGCCCTGCACGCGGCGTCGGGAATCGTCATTGCCATTGTCGCCGTCGAGCTGATGCCCGAGGCCGTCGAGGTTCTTCCCGGCTGGTGGATCGCGGCCGGCTTTGCCGCCGGGGCCGCCGCCTATATCCTCATCGAGGAGATGCTGCATAACGCGGTCTCGGACGGGCATGGCGCGGATCACGACGACGATCATGCCGGCGCGCCGAAAATCGGCGGTGGCGCCGCCATGTGGATGATCTATGTCGCCGTGGCGGTGGATCTGGCCAGTGACGGCTTCATGCTGGGCTCCGGCGCGGCGCTCTCGCCCGCCCTCGCCCTGACGCTGGCGCTCGGTCAGGTCATGGCGGATTTCCCCGAGGGATATGCGGTGATCGCCAATTTCCGCGCCAAGGGGGTCGAGCGCGGGCGCCGGATCCTGCTGTCGGCATCGTTCGTGCTGTTCTCGGTCGGCGCCGCTCTCGTCGCGTTCCTGCTGCTGCGCAATGCGCCCGAGATGCTGAAAATGCTGGCGCTGACCTTTGTCTCGGGGCTGCTGACCGTCGCCGCCGTCGAGGAGATGCTGGGCGAGGCGCATGACGCTGAAGAGGATAACCGCAGCTCGGTCGCCGCCTTCGCGGGCGGATTCGTGCTGTTCACGCTCGTCTCCTCGGGGCTGGAATCGATCATCGGCGCGGGCTGAGCGCGGCCCTTTTCCCAACACAGGACCGCATGTAAATTGCCCGCCGCGCAACAGCGCGGCGGGCTCAGGATTGGGCGAATTGGCCGGGCCGATACCAGCCGCGGGCTCAGATCGCCGGAAGCCGGTCGATCATCCTGTCGAGCGTGATCGGATAGTCGCGCACCCGCACCCCGGTCGCGTTATACATCGCATTGGCAATCGCCGCCGCCGCGCCGCAAATGCCCAGCTCGCCCACGCCTTTGGCTTTCAGCGGCGTCGAGGCCGGGTCGAGCGTGTCAAGAAACTCGACGGTCTGTTCGGGAATATCGGCGTGGACGGCGACCTCATAGCCCGCAAGATCGTGGTTCACGAAGAAGCCGCGCCCCATATCGGTGGCGAGATCCTCGCATAGCGCTGCACCTGCGGCCATGGTCATCCCGCCGATCACCTGGCTGCGCGCGGTAACCGGGTTCAGGATGCGGCCCGCATCGCAGACCGCGACCATGCGGCGGATGCGGGTCTCGCCGGTGGCAGCATGCACGGCAACCTCGACAAAATGCGCGCCGAAAGTCGCGAGCACCATCTCTTGCTTGAACGCACCGAAAGTCACGCTGTCCTCGGCGGTCAGTTCGTCGCCATCTCCAATCTCGGAGATCTGCATCACCGTGTTGCCGGCACGCATTTCCCCGTTTTCGAAACGCGGATCCTCGACGCCCAGGCTGTCCGCGATCTGCGCCTGAAGGGCGAGACAGGCGGCATAGACCCCGGCGGTCGAGCTTGCCGCGCCAAATTGCCCGCCCGAGCCGGACGAGACCGGATAGGCGCTGTTGCCAAGCCGGACCTCGACAGCCTCGATCGGCAGGCCCATCGTCTCGGCGGCGGTCTGGGCGATGATCGTATAGCTGCCCGTGCCGATATCGGTCATGTCGGTCTCGACGATCAGCCGGCCCGATTGCAGCCGCACCCGCGCCCCCGATTTCAGGGTCGGCGCGCCGCGATAGGCGCCGGCCATGCCATGACCGATCAGCCACATGCCGTCGCGCCTCTGTCCCGGAGCCGCATTGCGATCCGCCCAGCCGAAAAGCTCGGCACCCCGATCCAGGCAGGCGATGAAGTTGCGGTCCGAAAATCGCTGCTCGGGGTTGCTGGGATTGACCTGGGTATCGTTCAGCTTGCGGAACGCGACGGGGTCCATATCCAGCTTCTCGGCCATCTCGTCCATGGCGATTTCCAGCGCCATGAGCCCCGGCGCCTCGCCGGGAGCCCGCATATCCGAGGACTCGGGCAGGTTCATATCGACCAGATGGTTGCGGATCAGCCGGTTCTCGCCCGCATAGAAATAGGGCGTCTGCGCCGTCGCATCCTCGCCCCGCCCGCCCGGCAGGGTGTGCGAGGCCGCCTCATGCGCCACGCCGACAAGCCGCCCGTCTTCCGAGGCCGCCAGCCGGATATGTTGCACCGTGGCAGAGCGATGGGTGGTGTTGTTCATCATCAAGGGCCGCGGCAGAGCCAGCTTGACGGGCCGCCCCGCCGCGCGCGATCCGATCGCGGCCAGCACCGCATCGGCGCGCAGCCAAAGCTTGCCGCCGAACCCGCCGCCGACATAGGGGCTTTCGACGCGGATCTTGTCCATCTCGAGCCCGAATGTCGTGGCCAGCGACTGCTTGTTCCAGTTGATCATCTGGTTCGATGTCCACACGGTCAGCCTGTCGCCATCCGACCAATCCACGACCGAGGCATGCGGCTCCATCATCGCATGGGTCTGGGACGGGGTATGATAGACCGCGTCCAGCGTGACTGCCGCATCGGCGAAGGCGGCCTCGAAATCGCCTGTGTCGGTTTCGGCCTCGCCCGTGCCTTCCAGCCGGGCAAAAGCGGCGTCGAGATCGACATCGACCTGCTCTGCCTCGTACTCCGCTTCGATCAGCGCGGCAGCGGCGCGGGCCTGTTCGAAGGTCTCGGCCACGACCACGGCGATGGCCTGGTGATAATGCTGGATCTCGTCACCGCCGAACAGCCGCGCATAGTTGAAATCCCATTTCGGCAGCGGGTCGATCTCGAGCGTGGTGACCACCGCGACCACGCCCGGCGCATTGCGCGCCGCCTCGGCGTCGATTGCGGTCACCCGACCCTTTGCGATGGTGGCGCCGACCGGGAAGCCGATCAACTGGTTCGCGACCACATCGTGCCGTTCATAGGCATAGCGTGCCTGCCCGGATACCTTCACCGGACCGTCGATCCGGGAATGCGGCTTTCCGATGATGGTGGCGCGGTCGAAGAGATTGTCTTCAGCGGGTTTGTTGAATTCCATGATCTCACTCCTCGGCCAGCATCGCGGCGAGCGTGCGCTCGGCCAATGTGATCTTGAAGGCGTTTTCCTCGGTCGGGCGGGCGCCGCCCAGCAACTTCGCCATGACCGCCGTGGCGCCGTTCGGCAGCTCGGCATCGGCCTCGGCACTGCGCCAGGGCTTGGGTGCGACACCGCCAAGCGCGACCCGGCCAGAGCCGTCCGGCTGACGGATCAGCGCCACCGACACAAGCGCGAAGGCATAAGAGGCCCGGTCGCGCACCTTGTGATAGCCATGCCGCCCGCCCACAGGGGGCGGCAGCCTCACCGCGGTGATCAGCTCACCCTGTTGCAGCGCGGTCTCGATTTCGGGCGTGTCGCCGGGCAGCTGATGCAGATCCTCAAGCGGGATCTCGCGGCTTTCGCCCGCGGCGTTGACCGTCTCGACCACTGCGTCGAGCACCCGCATCCCCACCGCCATATCCGAGGGATGCGTCGCGATGCAGGCATCCGAGGTGCCGATCACCCCGAGCTGGCGCGAGAATGCGCCTTCGGACAGCGCCGCACAGCCCGCACCGGGCGCGCGCTTGTTGCAGGGCATGGCGGTGTCGTAGAAATACGGGCAGCGTGTTCGCTGCAACAGATTGCCGCCGGTGCTCGCCTTGTTGCGCAGCTGACCCGAGGCCCCTGCGACAAGCGCCCGCGTCAGGACACCGTAATCGCGGCGCACACGCTCATCGGCGGCAAGGTCGGTATTGCTGACAAGCGCGCCGATCCGCAGCCCGCCTTCCTCGGTTTCGGTGATTTCGTCCAGCCCCGCACCGCGCAGGTCGATCAGATGGGCGGGCGTCTCGATCCCGAGCTTCATCAGGTCCAGAAGATTGGTCCCGCCAGCGATGAATTTCGCGCCCTCGGTGCCGGCGAGCTGCGCGGCGGCCCCAGCCGCATCGCTGGCCCGTTCATAGGAAAACGCTTTCATGCCCGGTCCTCCGCCACCTGAGTGATTGCCGCAAGGATGTTGGAATAGGCCCCGCAACGGCAGATATTGCCCGACATCCGCTCGCGGATTTCAGCATCGGTCGCCTCGATGGCGGCGGTCAGGTCTCCGGTCACATGGCTGGGGATGCCCCCGGCAATTTCCTCCAGCACCGCATTGGCCGAGCAGATCTGCCCCGGCGTACAATAGCCGCACTGAAACCCGTCGTGATCGACGAAAGCCTGCTGCATCGGGTCAAGGTCATCCGGCGTGCCGAAGCCCTCGATGGTCTTGACCTCATCCCCCTCATGCATGACCGCGAGCGAGAGACAGGAATTGATCCGCTGCCCGTTCACGATCACCGTGCAGGCGCCGCATTGGCCGTGATCGCAGCCCTTCTTGGTCCCGGTCAGCCGCAGATGCTCGCGCAGCGCGTCAAGCAGCGTGGTGCGGTTGTCCAGTTCCAGCGTCTGCTGCTGCCCGTTCACCGTGAAGGAGACATTGCTGCGCATGGCAGGCTCGATGCTGTCTGGCACAGCGGCGGTTTCAGCGTCCTGCTGCGCCTGCGCCGGGGCAGCAATCCCCGCCACCGCCGCGGCCGAAGCGGTACCCGCCAGAAATGTGCGGCGGCGCAATTCGAAATCTGTTGATGGTGTCATGTGCGAGCCTTCCTGATCTGGCAAATGAAGCTGGCGGAAAGATGCTTGGGAACTCGGGAGCGGGTGCAGCTCGAGCCTGCCTCGTGGCGGCTAAGAATGTGACTCGTGAAACCTCGACCCCGCATCCGGCAATTCTGCGTCTCGTCTGCCGAAAACGCGCATGAGCCGGATTGCGTTTCATCCGATCGCTCTGACAACGGATAGCAACCGCCTCATCTTTCGACTTATGAGCGGTATTTGACGCAATTTCACGTTGCTGACCGGGCGGGATAATAAATGTTAGGGCCTTCGCGACAGGCACCCCGCCGCCGCGATGGGCATAGATGGCTGCCCCTGTGTTTTCACGCTCGGGCCGCGCCGCAGAACCGCGGTATCGCATCGCTCACCGCGCCAGAGATCACCGCGCCAGAGATCACCGCGGATGTTGAAACCGGACGGCTGCCCCGGATGTTATCGAACCGGTGCCTGCGTTCGGATGGGTTCCATCTTCCTATCCCTCTCAGCGACAGGTAACGCACCCTTGCGCTTGCTGATCGACAGACTCAGATAATGGGAATGAGCTTCACACCGCACCGCAGCCGCCAGGACAAGCAGATGCGCGACATATCCGAGACCGACCGCAGCGCCGAAGCGGCAGAGTTGCCCGCGATCTGCGAAAGCGAAGTGCCGCTCGACGCTGCGATGCGTGAGGACACGGCCATCGCGGTCATCACCGGGACCGAGGGGCCATCCTACCGCCCTGTCGGCGCCGCGATGGTCATTGGCGCGGATGGGGTCTGTACGGGCAGCCTTTCGTCAGGCTGCCTGGAAAGCGATGTGGCGCTTCAGGCGCAGGCGGCGCTGAAGGACGGCAGGCGGCGGAAACTCCGCTACGGGCGCGGCTCGCCCTTTATCGACATCGCCCTGCCCTGCGGCGGAGCGTTGGATATCGAGATCATTCCCCATCCCGACCGCGACCCCATCGCCCGCGCCCGCAAAAAGCTCGCGCAGCGGGACCGCGCCGAGCTGCGCCTGCGCAGCGGGACCGGGATCGGAACTGGCGATACGGCTGATCTGCTGCTGCATATCCTTCCCCAGACCCGGTTCGCGGTCTTGGGAAAGGGGCCGGAAACCATCTGTTTCGCGACGCTGGCGCGCGGCGCCGGTTACCCGGTCGAGCTCTACTCTCCCGATGCCGAGACGCTGGAGAAGGCGGGTTTCGGCACCACACTTTCGGGCACGCAGTGGCCAGAGGGTCTGGCGCTCGACCCCCACACCGCCGTGACGCTGTTCTTTCACGATCATGACAAGGAGCCGCCCCTGCTCGCCCATGCGCTGCGCAGCCCGGCGTTTTTCGTCGGCGCGCAGGGCAGCCTGCGGGCGCATCAGGCACGCTGTGAGGTGCTGCGCGATCTCGGTCTGCGCCCTGACGAACTCGACCGGCTGGCCTCGCCCTTCGGGCTGATCCCGTCCGCGCGCGACCCGCGCACGCTGGCCGTCTCGGTTTTGGCGCATGTTCTCGATACGGCGATGAGGTCCGGGGCGGACAGATCATGACCGGCACCGCTGCGCTGCTGCTTGCGGCGGGCAGGTCGATGCGCTTCGGCAGCCCCGACAAGCTGCTGGCGCCCTTCCGGGGACAGACCGTGATCGCAGCGGCAATGGCCGCTCTGGAGACGCCGCGCATCACAATGCGGCTGGCGGTGGTGTCATCGCAGCGCGTGGCGACGGCGGTGCAGCGTGCCGGGTTCGAGCCGCTCATCATCGCGGCGGGCCAGCCACAATCGGCAAGCCTCGCCGCCGGGGTTCGACACCTGGCCGGGCGAGATCTGGCCCGGATCGTGGTGGCGCTGGGCGATATGCCCTTTCTGCGACGGGACGATTTCGATGCGCTGATCACCCTTGCGGGGGATGGCGCCGCCTGCGCCCGGCGCGCCGCGCAACCCATGGTCCCGGCGGTCTTTCCACGCGTGATGTTTGACCGGCTGTGTCATGTCGCGGGCGACGAGGGCGCGCGGCGCTTCCTGACAGAACTGCCCGGCAAAAGCCGCCTGCCAATTCCCGCCGAGCGGCTGCGCGACATCGACACGCAGGACGATCTGGCGCGGACCGGCGGCTGAACCCGAACGTCAGCCCGCGAGCATGCGGCGCGCCCGGATCAGGTCGCTTACCAGCTGTTCGCGCGCCACCCGCGCGCCGGGACCGGTTTCGCGCAGGATCATGCTGGGATGCCAGGTGATCAGCACCGGCCCCTCGATCAGCCCGTTTTCGACACCGCCCCGGCGCGGCGTCAGCGGGTCGCGATTGCCGGTCAGCGCATAGGCCGCCGTCGCCCCGAGCGCGACAGTCACCCGAGGCGCGACGAAGCGACGCTCCAGCCCCAGCCACCACCGGCAATGCTGCACCTCGCCCGCATTGGGGTTCTGATGCAGCCGCCGCTTGCCGCGCGGGCGAAACTTGAAATGCTTGACGGCATTGGTCAGCCAGGCCCGCTCCGGATCGATCCCGGTCTCGGCCATGGCCTGCCGCAAAAGCTGACCGGCCGGGCCGACAAAGGGCCGCCCGGCAAGATCCTCGTGATCGCCCGGCGCCTCGCCCACGATCATCAGCGGCGCCTGCGGGTCGCCCTCCCCCCAAACGGTCTGCGTCGCGTGCTGGCACAGATCGCAGCGCCGGCAGCGCAGGGCCTGCGCCCGCGCCGCCTCCATCGTGTCGGGCGCGCTGTCATCCGGGGCCTGGCGCAGCCGCGCGGTGACCTTGGCGGCGAAGGCGGGCGCTTCGGTGGCACCGGCATCGGCCATGGCCTGAACCCGGCGCGGAGCATCGGCCAGCATCTCGCCGATCAGCCGCGTCTCCGGCAGATTCTTCCAATATTTCACCGGCATCTCCGAGCGCATCGCCTGGGTCTTGATCCGCGCCGGGTTGAAGATATTGGCGAAATAGGTCTGCCAGAGATCATGGCTGGCATCTTCGGGCAGATCCGGGCGCGGAGCGGGCGGTTCGAAGCCGATCGCCTCGCCCTCAAACCGCGCGATCCCTTCGGGCGTGGCGATCAGCCAGTCCATATCGGCAAAACGCTTCGCAAAGAACGGTGTCCCGGCTTCGAGGATCGGATGCTCCGGCTCGAACCAGGCGCCGAAGCTGCGCCGCGACCCCTTTGACGGCAATTCGTGGAAGCGCACGAAGGCGTGCATCTTGTGGATGTCGCGCCGCACCGATTTCGCCATCCGCTCAAGCCGGTTGCGCATCGGGTCGGCCGGGTTGGACAGAAAGCGCCGATCCTCTTGCGTCCGCATCAGTGCCGCATAAAGCAGCCCCCAGCGCTCGGGATCGGAATGGCTTGAAACCTGACGGGCGAGATCCAGCAAATCCTTCGTCGCCACCACTGGCTGCGCGCCCAAGCCAGGAACCGAGGCAGCGCCGAACAGCTCCGCCGGATCGTCGGGTGCGGCCCATCTCACCTCATCCGCCGCAACGCGATTGCTGGCGAGTTGCCGTGCCGCCGCCCGCCACGCCTCGAAGCTGCGGAACCGGGGCAGGTCGACGCGGATCATCCGAACAGCGACAATTGTTCGGCTGGGGGCGCGAAGCGCGCCCGCAGCCCGTCACTGTCGGTCAGCAGCCCCGGCTTCCAGTCGGGCAGCACCACAAAGGGCTGCGCCTTCGACATGATCGCGCCGATCCGCAGCAGGTCGCCATAGCGCACCGGACCGTTGCGACGTGCCGCGAGAATGCGGCTGACTGTCTTGGTGCCGAAGCCGGGCACACGCAGCAAAAGCTCTTTCGGAGCGCGGGCGACATCGACCGGGAACTGTGTCCGGTTGGCCAGCGCCCAGGCGAGCTTCGGATCAATCTCCAGATCCAGATTGCCGTCCGGTCGCGCCGCGCCGATCTCATCTGCGTCGAAACCGTAAAACCGCATCAGCCAGTCCGCCTGATACAGCCGATGCTCGCGCATCAGTGGCGGCTTGATGAGTGGCAGCGCCTTCGAGGCGTCGGGAATGGGGCTGAAGGCCGAATAATAGACGCGCTTCAGATCATAGCCCGCATAGAGCCGCGACGACGTGCCCAGTATCTCGCGATCCGTGGCCTTGTCGGCGCCGACGATCATCTGCGTCGACTGACCCGCCGGCGCAAAGGCGGGCGGGCGCTTGCCGCGAAAACTCCGCTCTTTCGCGGCCTCCCGCGAGAGGCGCATCCCGGCCATCGAGGCGCGGATCGTCTCGGGCCGCTTCTCGGGCGCCAATTCGCGCAGGCTGCCATCCTGCGGCAATTCGATATTCACTGACATCCGATCAGCATAAAGCCCCGCCTCCTCGACCAGCTCCGGCGAGGCGTCGGGAATGGTTTTCAGGTGGATATAGCCCTTGAAACCATGATCCACTCGCAACATCCGCGCAATGCGCAGAATATCGGACATGGTCTGATCCGGGCTCTTGATGATGCCCGAGGACAGGAACAGCCCCTCGATCATGTTGCGGCGATAGAATTCCAGTGTGAGCGTCACTACCTCTTCCGGGGTGAACCGGGCGCGCTCGACATTGCTGCTGACGCGATTGATGCAGAAGGCGCAATCATAGATGCAGAAATTCGTCATCAGGATTTTCAAAAGGCTGACGCATCGCCCATCCGGCGTATAGGCATGACAAATCCCAGTGCCCCCGGCAGAGCCGATCCCGCCCTTGCGAGAATCGCGCCGCGTGGTTCCGCTGGATGCACAGGAGGCGTCGTATTTCGCCGCATCCGACAGAATCGCCAGCTTGTCCTGAAGAGTTTTCTGCGCCATGACGGGCAGATTATGTTCTTATTTCGTTCTTGTAAATCCAACCGCGCGGAAAAGTGAGCGTCCGATCGCCTTGCCGTAGCGGCACAGTTCAGAATTCCGAGCGCAGGCGGCGCAGCCCCGCCGACAGAACGCCCACATCCGAACCGACGGCCAGAAACGCCACGCCCATCGCCGCATAGTCGCGGGCCAGCGCGAGATCGGTTGTCAGAATGCCCGCCGCCTTGCCCGCCTCGCGGATCCGGGGAATCGCGGCACGGATCGCCTCTTGCACGGGGGCGGCGCCTGGCTGGCCAAGATGGCCCATATCGGCAGCGAGATCCGAGGGTCCGATGAACACACCGTCCACGCCCTCGACCGCCAGAATGTCGTCAAGCGCGTCCAGACCGGCGCGGCTTTCGACCTGCAACAGCAGGCAGATCTGGTCATTGGCCGTGGTCAGGTAATCGGCGAAGGCACCATGTCCCGAAGCCCGCGCGAGCGTCGCGCCGATGCCGCGCACGCCTTGCGGCGGATACAGCACCGAGCGAACCGCCTCGCGCGCCTGATCGGCGGTTTCGATCATCGGGATCAGCAGCGTCTGCGCGCCCAGATCCAGCACCTGCTTGATGCGCGCGCGGTCATCGTCGCGCAGCCGCACCACGGGCTGGCTGTTCGCACCCACCGCGCGCAGCTGCGCCAGAACGTCGCGCAGCTCGTTCGGCCCGTGCTCGCCGTCGATCACCAGCCAGTCGAAACCGATGCGCGAGGCCAGCTCGGCGGCCGAAGCATCGCCGAGGGCGAGCCACAGCCCGATCAGCGTGTCGCCCGATTTCAGACGTGTCTTGAACAGGTTTTCGGGTGCGGACATGGGAACCTCATGCAAAATTGACGGAAGCGGAGCCGAAGCGACCGTAATCGGCGCGGATCTCGGAGCCGGGCGGGCATTCGACCGGCGCCAGGAAAGAGCCGGACAGCACCACCTGTCCAGGCTCGATCCGCTGGCCATATCGGCTCATCCGACGGGACAGCCAGATCATGCCGGTCACCGGATCGTCCTGCACCGCAGCGCCCAGCCCGGTCGCGACCACCTCGGCATCGCGCTTGACGATGGCACCGACCCAACGCAGATCGACGCTGTCGGGGGCGTGGCGCTGCGGACCCAGCACGATCCCGGCATTGGCGGCATTATCGGCCACGGTGTCGAAGACCTGGCGAGGCTGGCCGGTTTCGGGATCGGCGCGCAGGATGCGGGTGTCGAGGATCTCGATGGCGGGCGCGACGGCCTCGGTCGCGGCCAGCACCTGATCGCGCGTCGCCTTGCCCTCCAGCGGTGCCTTCATGATAAAGGCGATCTCGGCCTCAATGCGGGGCTGAATAAACCGGCCCGCGGGCACCGTCGCGCCATCGGCAAACGCCATATCGTCATAGAGCACCCCCGAATCCGGCGTGTCGATGCCAAGCGCATCCTGCATCGCCTTCGAGGTCAGCCCGATTTTCCAGCCGATGATCCGCCGCCCAGCTGCCAGCTTCCGCGCCATCTGCGCGGACTGGATCGCATAGGCGTCGTCCAGCGTGATGCCCGGATGGCGCTGCGACAGAAGGCCGATCTGGCGGCGCGTGGCCTCGGCTTCCAGCAGATCGGCGGCGGCGGCGGCGATGGCTTCGGGATCAAGGCTCATTCGTCGGCGACCCCGTTGCGCAGCGTGCCGATGCCCTCGGCCTGAACCTCGATCACATCGCCCGGCACCAGCCAGCGCGGAGGATCGAAGCGCGCCCCCGCCCCCGTCGGCGTGCCGCAGACGATCACATCGCCCGGCACCAGCGTGCAGAAGGTCGAGACGTAATTCACGATATAGCGGAAATCGAAGATCATCCGGCTGGTGCGGTCCTGCTGGCGGATCTCTCCGTTGACGCGGGTGGTCAGCTCGATGTCGTCCAGCTGACCCGCTTCGCGGAACGGCACCAGCCACGGCCCGATCGCGCCCGAGGCGTCCCAATTCTTGCCCTGCGTGACATTGAATTTGGCGTGGCGCACCCAGTCGCGGATGGTGCCTTCGTTGCACAGGCTCAGCGCGGCGATGTGGTCATAGGCATCCTCGCGCGCGATGCGGCGACCGGCCTTGCCGATGACGATCACCACCTCGCCCTCGTAATCCAGCTGCGCGGATTCGGGCGGGCGGATCAAGGGCTGACCGTGGCCCGTGAAGCTGCGCGGAAAGCGGATGAACAGGGAGGGGCGCGGAGGGGCCTCCTGCCCGTCCTTGTATTCGGCGTTGCGGTCGGGGAAATTCACGCCGACACAGATCAGCTTTTCAGGGTCGGCAACAGGGATCATGTATTCGACCTGATCCTCGCGGAAGGTCGGTGCACGCCCTTTGGCGGAGGTGATCAGATCTTCCAGCGCGCCCGCCTCGATCACCTGTTTCAGTCCGCTGAACCGCGCGCCGAATTCCGGCGTCAGATCGATGATGCCCTGATCGGTCACCATGCCGTAGCGTTCGGTGCCATTGGCACGGAAGGCAGCGATGCGGGCGGGGACGGGGCGGGTCATGGCTTGCTCATGCGTTGTGCGGTGTCGGTGATGGCCCGATAGGCGATGTCGATATCTTCCTCGGTGCAATCGAACTGCCCGGCCTGAAAGCGGATGACGACCCGTCCCGCCGCACGGGTCTGGGTCAGATAGATGCGGCCATCGTCATTGATCGCGTTAAGCAGCGCAATGGTCTGCGCATCATCCGCGCCCGTCTGGCGAAAGCTGAACAGCGACAGCACCGGCGGGGTGGTGATCTCGAACCCCGGTGTCCGGGCCAGCCTGTCGGCCAGCGCCTGCGACCAGCGGACATGGTTGCGGATCATGCGGCGCAGCCCCTCCAGCCCGTGAAAGCGCAGCAGGAACCACAGCTTCAGCGCCCGGAAGCGACGGCCCAGAGGCACCGACCATTCGGAATAGTTGATGATGCCGTCCTGGCCGTGGGTCTTCAGATATTCAGGCTGTATCGCCAGCGTCCGGACCAGCAGATCGGGATCACGCAGCAGATGGGCAGAACAGTCGAACTGCGCGCCCAGCCATTTATGCGGGTTGAAGACGATGGAATCGGCATCCTCGATCCCCTGCCACAGATCGCGGAATTCGGGGCAGATCATCGCGGCCCCGGCCCATGCGGCATCGACATGGCTATAAAGATCATGCCGCTTCGCGACCGCTAGAACCGCGCTCAGATCGTCGCTGGCGCCGGTGCCGGTGGCGCCGATGCAGGCGATGACCCCTGCCGGGACATGGCCCGCGGCCAGATCGGCGCGGATCGCGGCGTCGAGCGCCTCGGCCGGCATCGAGCCGATGGGGCTCTCTGCCGGGATGCGGACCAGATTTTCCTCACCGATCCCGGACACCCAGATCGCGCGGTCGATGGATGTATGCACCTGATCCGAGCAATAGATCCGCAGCCGCCCCTGCCCCGCCAGCCCCTGCCGGTTGCCCTGCCAGTTCAGCGCGCGTTCCCGCATCACCAGCACGGCGGCCAGCGTCGCGGACGAGGCACTGTCCTGGATCACCCCCGAAAAGCTTTCCGGCAGGCCAAGCGCATCGCGCAGCCATTCCATCATCCGGGTTTCCAGCTCGGTCGCGGCGGGCGAGGTCTGCCACAGCATGCATTGCGCCGCCATCGCCGTGACCAGATGTTCCGCCACCACCGAGACCGGCGCCGCATTGGCCGGGAAATAGGCGAAAAACCGGGGATGCTGCCAATGGGTCATGCCGGGCTGAATGATCGCCTCGAAATCGTCGAAGATCGCCTGCATCTCCTCTCCGGTTTCGGGCGGGCGCACGGGCATGGCGCGATAGATCTCGCCCGGCTGCGTCTGCGCGCGCACCGGCCTGTCGCGCAGCGATGCGCGGTAGCGCGCTCCCCACAGAGCGGCCTTTTCGGACCAGCGTTCGAATTCCTGCGGCTCCATGCGCTGCCTCCTTACGGCGCGATGATCGGGCTGGCCTTCAGCCTGCTTTCGGCAGGCTCCACCCCGTGAAAGACCGAGCCATGTTCGAACCAGGACCGCGGTGCGGGCGCGCCCCACAGGGTCTGGCGCTGCGGGTCCTTCAGATCCCATCTGATCGCCTCGAGATCCGGGTCCACGGTCTGATAGTCCGAGCAATAGAGCTCGATCCGGTGTCCGTCCGGGTCGAGGATATAGAGGAAAAAGGCGTTGGAAATGCCGTGCCGCCCCGGCCCCCGCTCGATATTGCCGACATAGCCGGTGGTTGCCATCAGATCGAGCAGGTCGATGATGTTCAGCGGCGTCGGCACCCAGAAGGCGGTGTGATGCAGCCGCGGGCCGGTGCCGTTGGTGAAGGCAATGTCATGCACCCCGCCCTTGCGATGCGTCCATGCCGCCCACAGATGGCCGGTTTCCTCATCCTCGGTGTATTCCGTCACGCGAAAGCCGATCCGGTTATAGAAATCCACCGCCTTGTCGACATCGGTCGAGAAACAGTTGAAATGGTCGATGCGCAGCGGCTTCACGCCTTTATAAAGCGCATAGTTCTGATGGATGGGTGGAAGTCGGTCCATCCTGAAATAGAACTCGATGGGCATGCCGAAACAGTCATGGGTTCGCAGCGTGCGGCCCTGATATGCGCGCTCGACCCATTCGACCGCGTGGCCCTGATCCCTGAACCAGCCATGAGCCTTGTCGAGTTCGCCCTCGTCAAAGACCTTGAAGGACAGGCTGTGGATCTCTGCCCTGTCGGATTTGCGCAGCACCATGCAGTGATGGCCGCGTTCCTCCATCGCGCGCAGGAAGATGTGGTCATCATCCTCATCGGTGACCTGAAGCCCCAGAGTGTCGACATAGAAGGCGCGGCTGGCGGCCAGATCGGTCACGCCGAGCACGACATGCGACAGCCGGAGGATATTGAAGGGCGGATGCAGATTCGGAGCGGGAATGGGCATTGTCTCTCTCCCCTGGCGGTGACGATAGGCGGCGCGGATCAGGTGCCGAGCTTCGGGATGTCATGAAGTTGCCGGGGGAAGCTGACATTGACGGTTTCCATGTAGAAATCAAAGGACCACTCGCCCCCGTCGCGCCCGATGCCGCTGGCCTTGACGCCGCCAAAGGGCGTCGGCAGGTGGCGGACATTCTCGGAGTTGACCCACATCATCCCGGCCTCAAGCCGGTCGGTCATCCGCATCGCGCGGTTCAGATCGTTGGTCCACAGATAGGCGGCCAGCCCGTAATCCACGTCATTGGCCAGCCGCAGCGCGTCCTCTTCGTCGCGGAAGGGGATGGCGGTCAGCACCGGGCCAAAGATTTCCTCTTGCGCGATGGCCATGTCGTTCGTCGCGCCGGTGAACAGCGTCGGGCGCACAAAGCAGCCCTGATCGCCGACCTTCTCGCCGCCGGCGGCAATGGTGGCGCCCTGTTCGCGGGCGCGGTCGAAATAGGACAGCACCTTCGCCTCGTGTTCGGGGTGGATCAGCGGGCCGACCACGGTGTCGGGGTCCAGCGGGTGGCCCACCCTGATGCGCTTCGCGACCTCGGCCACGCGGGCGGTGAAATCGTCATAGATGCTGTCCTGCACCAGAAGCCGAGAGGACGAGGTGCAACGCTCGCCATTCAGCGAATAGATCATGAAGGTTGCGGCATCGACGGCGCGGTCCAGATCGGCATCGTCGAAAACGATCACCGGATTCTTGCCGCCCAGTTCGAAATGGACGCGTTTCAGCGTCTTTGCCCCCTGCGCCATGATCATGCTGCCGGTGCGGCTTTCGCCGACAAAGGCGATGGCCCTAATGCCCGGATGTTCCGTCAGCGCGCGGCCCGCATCCTCGCCCATGCCGTTCACAAGGTTCAGAACCCCCGGCGGCAGCCCGGCACCCTCGGCGATCTCGACCAGCAGGCGGGCGGTCATGGGCGAGAATTCGGCAGGTTTGTGGACCACGGTGCAACCGGCAGCCAGGGCGGGCGCGATCTTCCATGTGGACAGCATGAAGGGCGTGTTCCACGGGGTGATCACCCCCACCGGCCCGATCGGGCGGCGCGAGGTCACATTCATCTGGTTCGCCGTGCGCAGCGCCTGCCCGTCCTCGGCCTGAGGCGCCTTGTCCGCGAAGAAACGGAAATTATCCGCCCCGCGCAGCGCCGCCTTGGACATGAAGCGCAGCGCCTGCCCGGTATCCATGCATTCGGTGAAGGCGATTTCCTCGGCCCTCGCTTCGATGGCATCGGCGACCCGATGCAGGATCTTGCGCCGTTCGGCCCCCGGCATCCGGCCCCATGTCGCGAACGCCTTTTGCGCGGCGGCGACGGCGGCGTCGATATCGGCGGCACCGCCCTTCGCCACCCGCGCCAGCGGTTTCAGATCGACCGGAGAAATCGTCGCGAAGGTCTCGCCCGACTGCGCGGATGCATCTTGCCCGCCAATGCGGTTCAGCACCCCGTCCTTCGCGAAGCGCGCCATATAATCCTGCGCGCGGGCGATGTTGTCGCTGAGCCTCGTCATGCGGTGTTCCTTTCAGCCTTTGCCCGACAGGCGGGCATGGATCGGCGTGTTCTTCCAGCTAAGATCCGGATCGGCGACCCGTATCTCCAGCGAGAGGGCGAAATGAGGTGTCGCCAGCGGACCGGCCAGCGCGGCCTCGGCGGCGCCCATGATCGTGGCGCCGGCCTCGGCCAGCGCGGCCTTTCGGCGCCCTGCCCCGACGGTCAGGGTGAGCGCGGCAAAATCATTCTCGGCCAGACCATCCGCGACGATGGCATGATCGGCGGCAAAGGCCCGCACCCGGATTCCGGCCAGCGGAAAGATCCCGGTCGCCACCATCGCGCGGTGCAACCCCGCACATAGCGACCCGATATCGGCGCGACGCGCCAGCCCGCGCGAATACTCGATCCTCAGATGGGGCATGATCCTCTCTCCCTTTAATTAACGTGTGAAATAAAAGAGCCGAAGTCAAGGTCGAAGGATGACAAGCTGACAATGCCACGGCGGAGCGCTGTCCGCGCGGTCATTCTTGCCAAAGATCGAATCCTGTCACATTGTCGGATATCCACGGCAGAAGACGCGACTGACACCACATGGACGACCAAAGCCCCCGAGACGGTTTCGAGTTTGCTCAGACGCGCCGCAGCCTGCCCATTGCGCTTCTCATGGCCCGCGAAGCGGTGATGGAGCGGTTCCGCCCGATGCTGAATGACAAGAACGTGACCGAGC
Organism: Paracoccus sediminicola; assembly: GCF_027912835.1. Lineage (NCBI taxonomy): Bacteria > Pseudomonadati > Pseudomonadota > Alphaproteobacteria > Rhodobacterales > Paracoccaceae > Paracoccus > Paracoccus sediminicola. The sequence continues at coordinate 525,769 of NZ_CP115768.1, read as the reverse complement.
AGCAATGGCGGGTGCTGCGGGTCCTGAAGGAAAGCGGCAACGCGGATGCCTCGGCCCTGTCGCGGGCGGCCTGCGTGCTGCCGCCATCGCTGACCCGCATCCTGCGCACGCTCGAAGCGCGCGGCTTCATCGCCACGCGGCGCGATCCGCGCGACGGTCGCCGCGCCAGCATCGCGCTGACCCGCGAGGGGCAGGACTTCATCCGCGAAGTCTCACCCGAAAGCGCCGAGATCTATGCCGAGATCGAGCGCCTCATCGGCCCCGACCGCATGACCGCCCTGCTCGACGAGATCGAGTTCCTGCAAGCCGCGCTGTCGGAATCCGACCAACGCCGCGACTGACCCGCATCAACGCGCAACGGTGCCCCGTCCGGCCGGCCGTCCGCGTTGCGTGACCGGCGGGGCGCCGTAGGCGGTCCGATAGGCGCGAGTGAAGCTGCCGCCATTCTCGAAGCCGCAGGCAAAGGCGATATCGGTGACCGGCATCTCGGTCTGGACCAGCAGATGCCGCGCCTTTTCCAGACGCATCTCCATGTAATATTTGCGCGGCGAGGTGTTCAGATATTTCCCGAAAAGCCGTTCGAGCTGGCGCACCGAGATGCCGATCTCGCGGGCGATGGCCGATGGCGGCAAAGGCTCTTCCAGATGGCTCTGCATCAGCTCGATGGCGCGGACGAGATGGGCGTTGCGCATCCCGTTGCGCGATTGCAGCGAAACCTTTTGCGCCGAGCTCGCCTCGCGCGCGGCGCTATAGACCATCTGGTCGGCCACCGCGACGGACAGGTCGCTTCCGTGATCCTCGCGGATCAGGTGCAGCATCAGATCGGCGGTGGCGGTTCCGCCCGATGCAGTGAGGTATTTCTCGTCGGCGACAAAGACGCTGCGCACCAGATTCACCTCGGGAAAGGCCTCCATGAAGCTGTCATGGTAATCCCAGTGCAGCGCCGCCTTGCGCCCGTTCAGGAACCCCGCCTGAGCCAGGATGATGGTGCCGGCGCAAAGCGCCCCGATCCGGCCCCGCCCCTTGCGGTCAAGCTGCCGCAGCGCCGTGACCAGTTCACGCGAGGCCACACGGTTCAGCCCGGTGCTCGACAGGACGAACAGCCGGTCGCAGGGCGGGATGGATGCGAAATCGGCATGGACCAGATTGACCGTGCCGTCCGAACTCACCGCGGTCTCGCCATTTTCCGAGACGTAGGACCAGCGATACAGCTCTTGGTCGCTGATGAGATTGGCGATGCGCAGCGGATCGACCGCACAGGCAAATGCCAGATGGGTGAAGCCGTCCAGCAAGGCAAAGACGACATGGTGTGGACCCGTCACGCGCCGGCATCTCCCGAAACATGGCCGCGCAGGGACGCCCTGCCGGGCCGGGTTGGCCTGACCGGAACCCCCCGGTCAACGCGGCATGATAATCCGCGGCGCGACGCCGCGCCAGATACCGAAAACATCAGCGCGCACGGGTTCAGACATCCACCTCGATGGCGCCGATGGGCTTGGAACAGCAGGCCAGCACATATCCGGCCTCGATATCGTCCTCCGAGATGCCGCCGCTATGGACCATGTGCACCTGCCCGGACAGCTTGCGGATCTTGCAGGTGCCGCAGACGCCGAAGGTGCAGCCCGAAGGGATATTCAGCCCCGATGATTTCGCCACGCCGAGGATCGTGTCGGTCTCTCGGCATTGGGCAGTCACCGCTGCACCGGCGAAGGTGATGCTCGCGGACGCGCAGGCATCGGGGACCAGATCGTCCGGCTCCTCCAGCTCGGCCTCGCTCTCCACCGGGGCGGCGAAGCTTTCCTGATGATAATGCTCCATGTCGAAGCCGAGCGCGATCAGCATCTCGCGCACCGCGTTCATGAAAGGCTCGGGTCCGCAGCAATAGATCTGCCGGTCCAGATAATCATTCGCGATCAGCCCCAGCATCACCTGGTTGAGCCGCCCGCGATAGCCGGTCCAGACCTCGTAGGGGTCCTCTTCCTCGACAATGAAGCTCAGCCTGATCGACGGCGCGCGCGAAGCCATCTGTTCAAGCTGCGCGCGACCGATGATCTCGACCGGGCGGCGGGCGCAGTTGATGATGGTGACATCCGCGCCGGTGCCGCGATCGAAAAGATAGCTGGTCATCGAGAGCGTCGGCGTGACACCCGACCCCGCAGAGATGAACAGATATTTCCGCGTCGCGCCCGGATCGAGCGTAAAGATCCCCGCGGGCCCCGACGCCTTGATCCGCATCCCCGGACGCAGATTGTCCAGCATCCAGCGGGTTCCGACACTGCCCTTCTGCGCCTTGACCGTGACCGAGATCGACAAAGGCCGCGACGGCGGGGAGGAAATCGTATAAGTCCGCCAGATCGGCCCGCCGGGCAGCGGCAGCTCCAGCGTCAGGAACTGGCCGGGCTGATAGCGGAACATCGCGCCCGAGGGCGAAACGAAGCTGAAGGTCGCGCAGTCCGGCGCCTCTGGCACGACCGAACAGCAGACCAGAGTCTCGCTGTCGGTCCAGATGCCGGTGTCTTCGGTGACGGTCAGATTGCCCTGAATGGTCATCGCGCTACTCCGCCGCCCGCGCCTGCGGGCCGATGATCGAGCGGGTCAGCGCGTCGGCATACCAGTTCACGAACTGGATCACCCCGCCCTCCTGGCTGACCGAATAGGGACCGGGTTCGTAGGCCGGCGAATTCACCCCGCGCTGATTGTTCTCGACCACCTCGCGATCTTCGGCATTGGTCGCGATCCACACCTCGGTGAGCCGGTCCAGATCGTAATCGCGCCCCTCCTCGGCATCCTTGTGCACCAGCCATTTCGTAACGACCTCGGTGGTGGTCGGGCTGAGCGGAGTCAGCCGGAAGACGATGCTGTGATCCGACAGGAAATGGTTCCAGCTTGTCGGATAGTGAAACTTCAGCAGCGCCCCCGCATCGCGAAACGGAAGGGTCGAATTCGGTTTGCTGACGGCAACCTTGCCATCCATCGTGTAGCTTTCAGCGCTGCCGACCAGCGGGGTGCGCATGAAGCGCCAGTCCCCGATGGGCGAGATGCGCATCGCGCCGGGCGCGCCCGCCGCCTCGCAGCGCTCGACATGCTGGCGCTGTTCCTCGGCCATCTCGCCAGAGCCGTCATTGCCCGCTGCGCGCGGGTCTTCGGGGAAGGTGCGGCACAGCGCCGGGTGGTTGCCCGAACAGTGATAGCATTCGCGATTGTTTTCCCAGACCAGCTTCCAGTTGCCGTTTTCGATGATGGTGCTTTCATAGGCGACCTTGGAGTTCTCCAGATCATGCGGGGCCAGATAACGCGCCGCCTCGGCCGCATAGCCCGAAAGATCCGGCGCCTGCGCGGCGAGGCAGATGAACACCAGCCCCGAGACATTGCGGCAATGAACCGGCTTCAGCCCGTGCCGCGCGGGATCGAAATCCGGGCCCATGTCGCGCGCCCAAAGCAGCCTGCCGTCCAGCTCGTAGGTCCATTGGTGATAGGGGCAGACGATCTTGGGATTGGTCCCCTTGCGCGACTTGCACAGGACCGAGCCACGATGCCGGCAGGAATTGTGAAAGGCCCGGATCTCGCGATCCGCCCCGCGCACGATCACCACCGAGTAATCCCCGACCTGATAGGTGACATAATCGCCGGTCTTGGGAATCTCGCAGGCGGGGATCGCGAACAGCCAGTCGCGATACCAGATATGTTCCAGATCCACCTGCAAGGCGCCAGGATCGCAGTAAAGCTCTCGTGACAGGGAATGGGCCGGCTTGCGCCGCATCAGGATCGACAGGATATCGGCCTCACGCAACATACGGATCTCCTTGACCGGGTCTGCCCTGACAAAGCGGCCCGGCCCCAAAACCACCGCGGGAAACCCTGGTCAGCCCCGCCTCTTCCGTCCAGCAGACACCGAAGCGCAGGGTGCGACTTTGCAAATTGCGACATTCCGAAAACATGGCGCGACCTGCACCACGATTTTCGATCCTCTGTGGCCGCTGAGGCGCAGCCGCTTTCTGCTGGGATGACAAGGGGATGCGCGCCACGGACCGGTTGATGCAGCGCCTTGCGCGGTCGCATTTTCGTGACCGTGAGAACGGGGTGAAACCGGCGTGAATCGGCCTAGTCGCGATGCCCGATCTGCGCCTTGAAACGCTCCAGCTCCTGCGCGGGGAGCCATTTGTCGGTGTAGATCTCGACATAGCGCGGCACGCGCTGAAGCCGTTCGGACAGGCTTTCCTGCACGCGCATCGAGATATAGCCGATCTGCGCCAGATAGATGGTCCGCGCCCTTACATCGGCGTCGTCCGGCGCATGGCCCCAGCCTTCCAGCAGGGCACAAAGCGCCGCCAGCCGGGTCTCGTCGGCCTGTTGCAGGCGGCGCTGCGCCTCGGCGTCATGCTGCGCCCAGCTTCGCACCGCAAGCTCGATACTGGTGTCGAAACGGCCGGGCGCAAAGAACACTGCGAGCACGTTCAGCATCGCCTCGGTCTCGGTCGCGGCATAGTCCCGCGTCGCCGCCACCAAGGGTTCGGTCGTGGCCTCGTCCCAGCGGTCAAGCAGCCCCTGCAAAAGCTGCCGTCGATCCTTGAAGAACCAGTAGAAGCTGGTCCGCGACAGGTTCAACGAAGCGGCAAGCGGCATGATCTTTACCGCGCCCACCCCTTTGCGGATCAGCATCTCATAGGCGGCATCGAGCCAAAGCTCGCGTGAACCGCGCCAGCCGCGCTCGGGGAGATGGCCCTGTGACATGGCCGTTACATAGCGGGTCCGCGCAATGCTGTCCATGAAATGTTCGTTCATGTCTATTTTCACGACATGCTTACAAGATACTGGAACGGATAGGTTTCAGGAAGCAGGACTGTTCCCACAGGCATCCCGTCGCCCGCCGGACTGTCCCGGCACGCGACAGGAATGAACTTTTAATTGACACAACTGAACATTTTTCGAAAACTCGCTTTCAGCGCATGTGCGGCACCGATTCACGCGAGGCTCTTGTCATGTCGAACGACCCCCTGCTCCAGCCGTTTCAGCTCAAGCATCTGACGCTGAAGAACCGCGTCATGATTACCAGCCACGAACCGGCCTATCCCGAAGACGGGATGCCGAAAGACCGCTATCGCGCCTATCACGTCGAACGCGCGAAGGCCGGAATCGCCATGACCATGACCGCCGGTTCGGCCAGCGTCGCGCGCGACAGCCCGCCCGCCTTCAACAATATCCTGGCATGGCGTGACGAAGTGGTCGGCTGGATGAGGAAAGTTGCCGATGAATGCCATTCCGAGGGCTGTGCTGTGATGATCCAGCTCACCCATCTGGGCCGCCGCACACGATGGGACAAGGATGACTGGCTGCCCACCCTCTCATCCTGTCATGAGCGCGAGGCGGCGCATCGGGCCTTTCCGAAGCAGATCGAGGATTGGGACATCGCGCGTGTGATCGAGGATTATGCCGACGCCGCCGAGCGCATGAAAAGCGCCGGTCTCGACGGGATCGAGCTGATGGCTTACGGCCATCTTATCGACCAGTTCTGGTCGCCGCTGACCAATGATCTCGACGCGCCCTATGGCGGAGATCTGGACAACCGGATGCGCTTCTCGGTCGAGGTGTTACAGGCGATCCGCGACCGCTGCGGGCCGGAATTCATCGTCGGCATCCGATATACCGGCGATGAGCGCCTGCCGGGCGGGATCAGCAAGGAGGACGGGTTCGAAATCTCGCGGCGGCTGAAATCCAGCGGGCTGGTGGATTTTCTGAACGTGGTGCGCGGCCATATCGACACCGATCCCGGCCTGACCGATGTGATCCCGATCCAGGGGATGCGCAACGCGCCGCATCTGGATTTCGCCGGAGAGATCCGGGCCGAAACGCAGATCCCGACCTTCCATGCCGCGAAGATCCCCGATCTGGCCACGGCGCGCCACGCCATTGCCTCGGGCAAGCTGGACATGGTCGGCATGACCCGCGCGCATCTGGCCGATCCGCATCTGGTGCGCAAGCTTGTCGAAGGGCGCGAGGACGATATTCGTCCCTGCGTGGGCGCGAATTACTGTCTCGACCGGATCTATCAGGGCGGCATGGCATTGTGCATCCACAACCCCTCGACCGGGCGCGAGCTGGAGCAGCCGCATCTGATCGCGAAAGCGCCTTCGGCGAAGCGCGTGACGGTGGTCGGCGCAGGCCCTGCCGGGCTGGAGGCCGCCCGCGTCGCCGCCGAGCGCGGCCATCAGGTCACGGTGCTGGAAGCCGCCAGCCAGCCCGGCGGCCAGATCCGCCTGACCGCCCAGCAGGAGCGGCGGCGCGAGATGATCTCGGTCATCCAGTGGCGCTATGAACAATGCCTCAAGATGGGCGTCGGCTTCCGCTTCGACACATTCGTCGAGGCCGAGGACGTGATCGCGACCGACCCGGACGAGGTCATCATTGCCACGGGCGGGCTGCCCCATACCGAGATACTGCGCGCCGGCAACGAGCTGGTCGTGTCGGCCTGGGACATCCTCTCTGGCGATGCGCGGCCCGGTCAGGACGTGCTGGTCTTCGACGATGCGGGCGATCACGCCGGATTGCAGGCCGCCGACCTGATCTCTGCCACCGGAGCGCGGACAGAGATCGTCACCCCGGACCGGATGTTCGCCCCCGAGGTGATGGCGATGAATCTGGTCCCCTATATGCGCGCCATGCAGGGCCGCGACACGACATTCACCGTGACCTGGCGGCTGGAGGAAGTCGCGCGCGAGGGCAACAAGCTGCGCGCCACGCTCGGCTCGGATTATGGCGGTGTCAGCCGCGAGCGGGTCGTCGATCAGGTGGTGGTCAATCACGGCACGCGGCCCCTGGATGAGCTGTATTTCGAACTGAAACCGCAATCGCGCAATCTCGGCGAGGTGGATTACGAGGCTTTCGTCGCCGGACGTCCGCAGGATATCGAGACCAATCCCGACGGCTCCTTCCGGCTGTTCCGGATCGGCGACGCGGTCGCCTCGCGCAATACCCATGCGGCGATCTATGACGGGTTGCGGCTGGCGCGGCATCTTTAATCCGCGCCTCTGCAAGCGACTGAACCGAAAGAGTTTCATTGGCGCGGCAGTCCCAATTTCTGGCGCGCCGGGCCGAGACCTTACCGGGCCGCGAATGCTAGCCTCGTCGCGGATACCGGCACAGGGCCGGACATGGGAGGAATCATGGATCACAAGATGCTCATCAACGGGCAGCTCGTCGCAGGCGATAAGATGCTCGACGTCATCAACCCGGCCACCGAAGAGGTGTTTGCGCGTGTGCCGCATGCCAGCGAGGCCGATCTCGACCGCGCGGTCGAGGCGGCGGCGGCGGCGCAGAAAGATTGGGCGAAGAAATCCATGGCGGAACGCCGCGCCAAGATCGAAGAGCTGGCCGCCGCGATCGGCGACAATGCCGACGATCTGGCCCGCACGCTGGTCCAGGAACAGGGCAAGCCCCTGCCCGAGGCACAGGGCGAGGTCGAGTGGAGCCAGGGCTATCTGATGCACACCTCGACGCTGGAACTTCCCGACCGAGTCATCCAGGACGATGCCGAATTCCGCATCGAGACGCGGCACAAGCCGCTCGGCGTGGTGGGCGCGATCGTGGCGTGGAACTTTCCCCTTCTGCTGGCCTGCTGGAAGATCGGCCCGGCGCTGATGGCGGGCAATGCGCTGGTGCTGAAACCGGCGCCGACCACCCCGGTCACGACGCTGAAGCTGGGCGAGCTTTGCGCGAAGATCTTTCCGGCCGGTCTGGTCAATATTCTGACCGACGCGAATGATCTGGGCCCGAAGATGACCGCACATCCCGGCATCGCCAAGATCGGATTCACCGGCTCGTCCGAGACTGGCAAGCGGATCATGGCCAGTGCTGCCGACACGATGAAGCGCGTCACGCTGGAAATGGGCGGCAATGATCCGGCGATCATCCTGCCCGATGTGAATGTCCGCGAGACCGCCGAAAAGGTCTATGGCGGCGCGTTTTTCAATGCCGGTCAGGTCTGTCTGGCCGTCAAGCGCGCCTATGTGCATGACGAGATCTATGACGAATTCTGCGATGCGCTTGTCGATATCGCCTCGACCACGGTGCTCGATGACGGGCTGAAACAGGGCACCACGATGGGCCCGATCCAGAACAAGGCGCAATTCGAGAAGGTGAAAGGCTTTATCGAGGATGCCCGTGCGAGCGGCAAGGTCATCGCGGGCGGAGAGGTGCGCGAGGGAAAGGGTTACTTCATCGCTCCCACCATCGTCCGCGATGTGAAGGACGGGCAGAAGATCGTCGACGAGGAACAGTTCGGCCCGATCCTGCCGGTGATCCGCTTCGATGATGTGGACGACGTGATCGCGCGGGCGAACAACTCGGATTACGGGCTGGGCGGCTCGGTGCATTCGGCCGATGTCGAGAAGGCCACCGAGATCGCCGGCAATATCGAGACCGGCACGGTCTGGGTGAACCAGCAGATGAATATCGGTCCGCATATCCCGATGGCCGGGTTCAAGGGATCGGGGCTCGGTGTCGAGCAATCGGTCGAAGGGCTGGCCGAGTATACCCAGATGCAGGTCATCAACGTCGCCCGCGGCTGACAGCCGCACCAACCCGACCAGAGCGCGCGGCGCCCTCGCCGGTGCCGCGCGCCTTTGTCTCAGCGGGGCGGGGACAGGCCCGCCCAGATGCGCACCGGCGATCTGGGCGAATTCGATGCAGAGGGGTTCTGCACCATTGTCGGGCGGGTGAAGGACATGATCATTCGCGGCGGCGAGAACATCTATCCGCGCGAGATCGAGGAATTCCTGATCCGCCACGAACAGATCAGCGATGTGCAGGTCTTCGGCATCCCCGACGCGAAATTCGGCGAGGAAGTCTGCGCATGGGTCGTGCCGCGCAAGGGCAAGATGCCATCGGCTGAATCGCTGCGCGATTACTGCAAGGGACAGATCGCGCATTTCAAGATCCCGCGCCATATCCGCATCGTCCCGGAACTGCCGATGACGGTCACGGGCAAGCCGCAGAAATTCGTCATGCGCGACGAGATGCAGAAATTGCTGGAGGCCGAGGCGGCTGAATGAGCGGCGCCGGGTTCAGAATTCGTGATCCGGGCTGTGGCAGCCGATGCAGGATCGCGTCGGCCCCGAGGCCGCACCCGCCGCATGGTCCGAGACATGGCAATCGCGGCACAGCCTGTGAAACTGCTGTTCCAGCAACGGGCTGACTTTCGGATCGGTGACATGGCAGCTGAGGCAGGGGGGGCCGGGGCGGCGGTCGATGAATTCGTGATGGCAGCTCGCACAGGGCACCTGGACGTGATCGTCATGGACGAAACGCATCGGCAGGATCGGCGGACCGCCCGCAGGCAGCGCCGCGCGACCGATCGCAGGGTCGGCCCCGGGTCGCCGCAAGATCACGAGCGCCGCACCCAGGAGCAACAGCACCGCGAGCGCCCATTTCATGTCCCGAAATTCCGGATCATGGCAAATACCGCGGCGAAACAGGCCCCGCCGACGACATAGGCCGAAAGCGGCACCTGAAACGGCGCACCGAGCCAGCCCCAGGCCCCGCGACCCAGACAACAGAGCAGGGACAGCGCCACGAGGGCCAAGACCGAAGGCCAGCCGGGCAGATAGAAGCCACTCAGCACGATATGCAGCGCCGCGGCAATCGTGGCGAGCGCGCCCAGCCAGCGATGCCACAGCCGGAACTGCGCATAGTGGCGGTGCAGACGCATCCGCTCGGGCAGATGCGCCAGCACGCTCAGCGCCGTCAGCAGCAGAAGCGCGGCGAGCCCGAGCCACATATGCAAGGGCGCGCCCGGTTGCAGATAGACGCGCAGCACATCATCGCTCAGCAGCAGCCAGAACCCATGCGCGAACATGAACATCACCACCGCGTCCCCGATCCGCGCATGGGCTCGACCGGTCCCCTGCCGCCGCGCCGGGATCATCTGGAACAGCAGACCGGCGAAAGCCGCAAAGCCGATACCCTGCCCCAGATCCCAAATCCACCCGGCACCGAGACGCGGCTGGCCCAGGAAACTCACCGCGAAGATCAGGATGAAAAATGCCGCGAGTGCCCGCATTCGCCGCGCCGCCCTGCCCGCTCAGGGCCATGGATAATCGGCGATGGCGATCCCCGAGGCGTCGAGTGTCTTGACCACCTCGCGCCGGAACAGAACCACATTGCCCACCGTGCTGGCCCGCCGCCTTGTGACCTCGTCGCCGGTGAAATGCCCTTTACCCTCGCCCCATTCGTCAAGGATGTAGTTCAGCACGCCGGCGATCTCGGCATCGCTCATCTTCGTGCCGATCACGCCCGGCACATGCAGGATATAGTCGCGCCCGATCTCGACATCCGCGATATGCTGCACCGAATCGGGAAAGGCCGGGATGCCGCCCGCGATGGTCCCCTGCCCGGTCAGCCCGTGGCAGCCAGAGCAATGCAGGATGTAATTCGCGCGCGCCGTCTTTCGCGCCTTTTCCGGCGACAGATCCTGCGCCGCCGCCGGACAGACGGCGAGCGACAGGATCAGCGCAAAGATCCCGGCGAGCTTCGGGCGGGACGGCATCGGCTTCACTCGGTCTCGGGGCGCAGCTCTTTGACCGCGTCCTGACCCTTGTCGCCGTCGCGCACCGCCGCGATGGCCTCGGCGGTGAGCTCCTGTTCGGTTTCGCCCAGCTCGGTCAGCACCCAACTGCCGATGGTGGCGAGGTCTTCATCCTCGACCCCGGCCACGGCGGGCATCGGAATGCCCGAATACATCTCTCCGCGAACGGTGATCGGCATGTTCATGCCTTTGGTCATGACGAGGGCCATGAATTCAGGGCCGTCATCGCCGAGCGCCTGCCAGAAATCCGGCCGGTCGAGCGGCGGGGCAAGGCCCGGCGTGCCTGTGCCGCCGGTGTTGTGGCAGGCCCCGCAGCTTTGATCGAACAGCGCAGCGCCATCCGCAGCCTCCTGCCCGAGCGCCGGACCGGCCAGCAGACCGGCCAGCATGACCAGACCGAGGCGGGGCATCATTCGGCCATCCCGACAACCAGCGACACGGTGCAGTGATAGCCCTTGTCGGTATTGGCGAGGCACCAGTTGATGTCGTTATAGAGCCCCATCTGATAGCCGGGACGCTCGCCCTTGTTCTGGTTGCAGAAGGTCGCGCTCGGCACGAAGGGCTTGCCGCAGCAATCGTTATAGCTGACCAGATAGTCCTTGCCGTCATCGGGGTTCGAGCAGGTGCCGACCCAGGCCACCGCCGACACGGTCGAGCCGGGCGGACAGGTGGTCAGCGTACCGCCGGATTCCTCGCAAAGGAAGCCGTCGATGGCGCAGTGACGCCAATAGCTGCACGGGTCCTCTCCGCTGGTGGCGGGGCTGGCGGCATTGGCGCGCCGGTCGAAGGGCAGCACCGGGGTGACAACCGCCGCGCCCAGCATCGCGGCTCCGGTCCGGGCCATGAACGAGCGCCGCCCATGCTGTCGGGCCGAGGCGCGGATATTGGTCTCGATCACCTTGTCGAAACGCTTGAGCAGGTTTTCCATGATGCGGGACATGTCAGTCTCCTTTCCGGGTGGCGTGGGTCAGCTAGGGGTCATGCCGGCGACGGCGGCCTGATAAGAGGGGATGCCGGTTTCCGAGGCGGTGAAGAGGCTTTCGAGCTGTTCGCGGCTGTTCACCAGCCCCTTGGCGGCAACCTTGCCGTGGCGGTCGATCAGCACCGCGAAGGGCAGTTTCGAGACGCGGAAGCTCATGCCGAGCTCCGAGGACAGCACATAGGGGAAGCTGTCCAGGCCTTCGGCCTCGATCAGCCGGCGATGCAGCGCCTCGCGCCCGTCAGAGGCGAGGATCACGTCAAGCCACTGGCCCTCATCGGCGCGAATCGATTTCAGCGCGGGCAGCAGCGCCTTGCAGTTCGGGCAACTGGTGGACAGGAAGAACACGAGCTGCGCCTTGTCGCCGCCGCCGAGCGTCAGACCGGGGCCGTTCAGATCAGGCAGCGCCATGCCCGGCACCTTGTCGCCAAGCGCGGGTCCGCTGTCCGAGATCATCGCGCCGACCGGCGAGACCCGTTCGAACAGAATGCCGATCTGGCGGGCGAGCGCAAAGATGACCGCAATCTGGATCACCACGACGATCCAAAGGACGATATTTGAAAATAGCAACAGGCTCATTTCAGATCTCTTCGTTACGAATATGCGGCAGATGCGAGGCGAGCTTTTCGGCGACGGCATAGATCGCGGCCAGAACCAGCGCCGCAGCGATGGCGAGCGCGGCCTCGGCGGGCCGAACCGGCATGGCGGGCAGCACCGCAACCCAGAGCGCCAGCGCCGTCAGCAGCGCATTGCGCCCGAGCGTCAGCGCCGACACCATCTGAGGCGCGCCGCCGCAACCGCAGTCGATCCGGCTTTGTCCGCGCATCAGCGCCGCCGCCATCAGCAGCCCGTATCCCGCGAACAGCCCGGCTGCGAGCAGCGCCCCGGCGAGGCGCGTGGCGGGCAGCATCAGCAACAGGATCGACAGCGCTTCAAGCAGGGTCAGCGCCCGGACGGCAGGCCCGGCCCAGCGGTCTGGAACGACGCCATAGCCCTGCGCGAAGCCGAGCGTTTCAAGAAACCCCGCCAGCTTGTGCCATGCGGCGCGCGCCAGCACGATCACGAGAAAGCTCGTGATCGTGACCGAGGCGAGGGATGCCAGCGACGCCATTTCAGTAATCGGTGTCGACAATGGTCGGGAAGAAGGCGAGCCCTTCGAGCGAGACGGCGGTCTCGATCGAGACCTCGTCGCCGTCCATCCCGATCTCGTAGCGATGGACGCCGCCCAGGTGGTCGATGCCGATCAGCTGCGGCGTCTCGCCGCGGCTGACGGTGATGCTGGAATCGCCATTCGCGGCACCCCGTCCGACGACGGTTTCGGTTTCCATGTCCACGGCCCAGATCTCGGCGGCGGGGGTCTTGTGCGTGCCGTCGCCGGGGTTTTCATGCATGGTCACGAAGAGCGTGTCCGAGGGCTCGTGATAGGCCATCAGGTTATAGCCGGACGGCGCCCAGCCTTCCTCGGCGAAATCGATGGTCTTGACCAGCGAAGGCGCCTCGCCGCTGTCATCGACGACATAGAAGGATCCGCCATAGGAGACATAGACGAGATTGCCATCCACCCGCACCGCATTGCCGAAAAGCGGGTCCTGCTCGGGATCGAAGACCGGTTCGGATTTCGCGCCTTCGCCGGCGCTGCCATCGGCCGAATAGCTGTATTTGGCGATGGTGCCGTCCCCGCAGAGCGTGGTGAAGGCGTTGCCTTCAAGCGTCGGATAGGCGGTCCAGCATCCCGGTGTCGGGATCTCGACCAGATCCGTGCCGCTCTCCAGATCGACGATATTGACCGAGGTGGCCGGGGTCGCGTTTTGCAGGACGAGGAAATCCCCGTCCGCCGAAAGATTGATCGTCCCCCGCTGGCTGAGCGCCTGCGCAAGCTTGGGCGACACGGTGAATTCACGGTTCGCCACCAGCGTCGCGGCATCCCATTCATGCACCACGGCCTCGACCTCGCCATAGCTGTAGCGGCTCATATAGACCGATGCCGTCCAGACGCTGGCCTGATCCGGCCCCATCATCAGCTGGCTGAACGTGCCCGCGCCGATCGTGCCCTCGAGCGTCAGGTCTTCGGCGTTCAGCACCGAGACCTGGCTCGGCCCGGACAGCCCCATATCCATGACATAGACATGATCGCCCTCCGAAATCCGTTCTTCGACGGTGAGGGTTTCGGGTTCGATATCGGTCTCCTGTCCGAAGCCTTGAGACGCGGGAATGACGGCAACCGAAATCGCGAGGATGAGATTCTGTTTCATGGGCGACCTTCTGGGCTGTTGTGACGGATCTTCGGGCAGGATGTCGGCACGGGCCGCGCAAGAACGCCGGCGCGCATCGTCGCGCGACGACGGTGTTTGCGCATGGATCGGCGCGATGGCGCGCCAGTCCCGGCTGGGTTGAGCGTGCATGTCCTCCTCCCGCTCTGCCGGCTCCCATCCGGCTTGCGATCAGCACAGCATGGTACAACGCTTCGGGTCTTGGCTTTCAGCGCCAGCCGCATTGCGCGCTGCGCCAAAAAAATGCAGTCAGATCAATGCGGCAAACGGTATTGCGCCGATCGCGCATAGAAATCGCCGGGCGGCATCTCGAAAAGCTGCCGGAAGCCGCGATTGAAATGCGAGAGGTCGCTGAACCCGGCCCGATAGGCCAGCCCCGAGATCGAGGGCCGCGCCCCCATCCGCGCCATGCGCCGCAAATGGCTGGCCACCAGCGTCAGCCGGCGCTCGAGCAGGAAGCGGGTGAAGGTGGTGCCATTGTCGCGGAATTCGCGCTGCAACTGACGGCGCGACATATGGACGAGCGCGGCGAGCGCCTCGATCGAGAATTCCGGGTCCGAAAGATTCCGTTCGACGGTCTCGCGCACGAAGCGATAGCGGCCGCGCCGGTCGCGAAACCCCGCGGCCCCTGCCGAGCCGCGCCCGTCGCGGAACATCAGGGCGATGAAATCGAACAGGTAATCGGACGACCCGTCCGGCGCGCTGTCCTCGGCCAGCAGATTCATCAGGCTCGCATGAAGCGGATGGCTGCGCTCGACCCGGCGTCCCACAATCAGCGACTCGGCCCGCCCCTCGAGACAGATGGCGCGCGGCAGATGCACCGAGGCGAATGAGGCATCGCGCCCCTCGAACAGAAGTTCGGCGGTGCGCGTCGAGTCCATCAACAGCCCGTCGCCGGGCCGCAGCAGCGTGTCATGGCCGTTATGACGGATGCCCATCTCGCCGGTTTTCTGAAGCAGAAGGAACAGGAATTCGTTGTCGTCGCGCCTGATCCCGGCCCGCTGCCGCTCGATCCGGTCGATCCGGCAGCTCATCTCGGCGACTTCGATCCCCTGCACGCGGCGCAACCGGAAATCGCCGATTCCCGCGCGCGCGCTCGATGTCGGTGTGCTGTAGTAATGGCCACAATTCGTGAGCACGCATTGCGACCACTCGTCGAAATCCATCACGGCCTTTTCCTCCCAGAAAGGCGGTTGTCGCGGCCTGCGCCGCGACCGATCCCGGCCCTCCTCGACGGGGATCGGCGGCGCCGCCGCAGCGCCGGACGCGCCGGCGCGTCCGCCCATAATGCGCAGACAGAGGGCCGCATTCAAGCTCTGCTACGGAGAGGTTCGATTTCACCGGCCTGGATCAACCGGTGAACGGCGCTGGCGAGGTCAAATTCCAAATGGAAATTAGTGGTGCCCGGAGGCGGATTCGAACCACCGACACGCGGATTTTCAATCCGCTGCTCTACCAACTGAGCTATCCGGGCACGTCAGCCTTGGCTGAGGTGGGGCGTGTTTACGCAAGGCCGGATGCGGTGTCCAGACCCAAAAACATCATTCCTCGCGCTCCGGCAGATCGGGTTGCGCGGGCTCGCCCGGGATGGCGTAGTCGCCTCGCAGCCAATGTGCCAGATCGACATCGGCACAGCGCTTCGAGCAGAACGGGCGATAGGCTTCGACCGAAGGTTTCTGGCATATCGGGCAGCGGCTCATGGCTCCTCCTTGAGCAGTCGGGACAAGGCTGCGCGGTCGCGCTTGCGGGTCATTTCAAACAATCCCAGCGACGTCCAGCCGGTCAGAACCGCGTCCCGCCCATCGCGGCGGAACGCCTTTCTCATCTCCTGCTCCAGCGTCCCGCGCTCGCGCTTGGAGATCGGCGCGAAGTCGATCACCACCTGCCCGCCAAGCCCGCGCAGGCGCAGCTGGCGCGGCAGATCGCGGGCGAGCGCGATATTGGCTTTCAGCCCCGCAGCGGGGCTGTGATCGGGGCCGGTATTCACGTCGATGGCAACAAGCGCGCGCGTCGGCTCGATCATCGCGAAGGCCCCACCGGGCAGATCGACGCGCGGAGACAACAGCGCGCGGACGGCGTCGGCGGCATGGTCGGGAAGCTCGGCGATTTCCTCGACCGAATCCGGCGGCGGCTCGGCCCAGTCGCGCCAGGCGGTCTCGGTCGGGCTGGGCGCGTCGAGCAGCAGCTCGGGCGGGCCGGCCTCGTCGCCCGACATGGACGTGTCGATACTGACGAGCTGTTCCAGCTCGGCCCGGATCTCGGCATCATCGGCATCGGCCGCGGCGCTGCGCAGGATCAGGCCGGTGCCCTCATCGGGGATCACCTCTGCGCCCAGCGCCTCCAAGCCAGCGCGCCGGTCCGGGTCGTGGATCGCGCGCGAGACATTCACCCCCGGCACGCCCGGCGTCACGATGCCGAAGCGTCCCCGCAAAAGCAGCCGTGTGCTGAGCGGCACCGCCTTGCCGGGCTCTGCCACGCCGCTGACCTGAACCAGAACCGGCTGGCCCTCGCGCAGCCTCGAACGGTCGCGCAGATAGCCATTGGCGCCATCGGGCAGAGTCACGAAAACGCCGCCCTGCCCTTTCACCAGCCGGTTGACCTTGCCGCGCAGAATCGCGCCCGGCGCGAACGCTACCGCGTCGCCCGGATCGAGCGCGAGATCTTCGAGCCGGCCATCTTCGAACAGCGCCGCGGCCTCGCGCCCGAACAGCGCTCCGATAATGATCTGACGGCCTTTCATCTGGTCTCCTCCTCGATGGGTTGACGCTGGCGCGCGGCCGCCAGCAGCGTGGCGGTTTCGGCCAGAGGCAGACCGACCACGGCGCTGAAGGAGCCGCTGATCCAGGCGACGAACGCCCCGGCGCGGCCCTGGATCGCATAGCCGCCCGCCTTGCCCTGCCATTCGCCGCTGTCGAGATAGCCGGTGATCTCGGCCTCGCTCAGCGAGCGCAGCCGCACGACGGTTTCGACCAGCCGGGACCATTCCCGGGCATCGCGCCGCAGGGTCAGTGCCGTCAGCACGCGGTGGCGGCGTCCCGAAAGCAGCCGCAGCATGGCGCGGGCCTCTTCTGCATCGGACGGCTTGCCGAGAATGCGCCGCCCCGCCGTGACCGTCGTATCCGCCGCAAGCACGATCTCGCCCGTCGCAGCAGGCACGGCGCGCGCCTTTTCCGCCGCAATGCGCCGGACATAATCGCGCGGTTTTTCGTTGCGCCGCGGTGTTTCGTCGATATCCGCAGGGCGGATCTCATCGGGGACGACGCCGATCTGGGCAAGCAGATCGAGGCGGCGCGGGCTCGCGGAGCCGAGAATGAGGCGCGGAGGCGCGGCGGGAATCATCGGCGGACAGGCTTGTTCATCGACGCGGCCTAGCGCGAATTGCGGCGGAGGGAAACCGCGCCCGCCGCCCGAAAGCGTGCCGTCGCGCGGACGCGCCGCGCGGCGTCGCGGTCACTTGAAGCGATAGTTGATCCGGCCCTTGGTCAGATCATAGGTGTTCATTTCCACCTGCACCTTGTCGCCGGCGAGAACGCGGATGCGGTTCTTCCGCATCTTCCCTGCCATATGCGCAATGATCTCATGGCCGTTTTCCAGCTCGACCCTGAACGTCGCATTCGGCAGGAGTTCCTTCACGACGCCGGGGAATTCGAGCATTTCTTCCTTGGCCATGGTCACTCCTAGACAGCTTGCCCGCTGGAAATCGCGGGCGAGCGATAAATGCGTCCGTAACCGCTGCTTTTCAAGGGCAAAAGCGGAATTTGGCGCTTTGACGACATGAACGTGACAAAAGCGGCGCGGTTTCGTCGATGACCGGACGCGCGCGGCCTTTGGCACATTTGCGACGGGCCGATCGGCATTCGGCCACGACACCGCAGCGATCCGGCAGCTTGCCTTTGGCCGCGCCGCGCCGGTCATCCCTGCGCTGAAACCGCAGCCCCGAGCCCGCTCAGTCGATGATAAGATTCATCGGGAGTGCGCCGGGATCATCGTCAGCCCCAGAGGTCCCGGCCGGCGGGCCACCATCAGAAGCCGCCCGAAACGGATCGGGCGCGGCGATATCGGCGATGGGCGGTTCCGGCTCGACCTCGCCGCTGGCAGAGAAGACATTGCCGCCAGACCCATCGGGAAGCGTCTGCGCATCCGATGTGCCGAGATCGGCGAAAAGCGGGTCGGGACCGCGCCCGGCGGCCAACGCGGAAACCCGCTGCGCGCCGGGCGGAAGGCTGAGCCGGATGGCGCGCTGCCCATGCAGCGTGCCCAGCTTGCCGCGCGCCACGACCGGACCGCCCGGCACCCGCAGGCGGACGCTGGACATGGCATCATGCGGCAGGCTGAGCGTATCGCCGGGCGACAGCGCCTTCAGCGCGCGCAACGAAATCCGCCTGCGGCAGAGCACCGCATCGAGAAGGATCGGGACGCCGCGCACCGCCTCATGGAGGCTCATCGGGTGGGCAGCGCCTCGGATCGTCGCGCGCGACCCCGCCCCCGGCCCGGACGCGTGCCGGTCGTCAAAAGCCGCATCGCTTGTCGCACCGCTTCGACCCGTCGCCGCCCGACAGTCGCGGTCGGGCAGAAAGATCAGCAAATGTGCCTCTCTGCCGCCGCCCTGTCCCAGCCGCGTGTCGAAACGATAGGCGCAATAAGGCATATCTTCGAGCATCAGCTCGAGCGGTTTGGGGTCCTCGATAAAGCTGGCGAAGCGGAAACGCTCGGCTGCGGCGCCGTGGTGCAGCGCGCCAAGTTCGCCCGCAAGCTCGGACAGGATCACATTCACCAGATCGGCGCAGATCGCGGCATCGGTCCGCGTCGGTCGACGTTCGCGCGGCGGGCGATGAGAGACCTGGCCGAGCGACTGCATCTCGATCACCGAGGCGAGAAAGGCGGGACATAGCGCGACCACTCCCAGCGCGCCATCGCCGCTTTCGACAGCGAGAATCAGCGCATGTTCCGGCAGAAGCTCGGGCAATTCGGCCAGCACTGCGGGACCGATGCGCATCGCGGTCGGAAACACGGGCAGGCCGCAAATCTGCTGCGCGGCCCGGCCCACGGCGGTAGAGACAGCGCGTTCCGGGGTCGGGCGCGGCACAGCGGCGCGGGGCGGCGCGTCCGAGGCATGGCCGCGCCTGCGCGCGAGATAAGCGGTCAGAACCGCCGTCGCCCCGCCCCCATCCCGCGCCTGTGTCCGACCCGCCGCCATATCGACCGCCGCCTTCGCCATATCCTGCCCGAATCAACTCTGCCCGGCGTCAGCATCCGCGCCAGAGATTGAGATTCCGTTTATGCCGGCTCTGCATCGGCGGCCGGTGTCTCTCCCAGACCCGGAGGCCGGCGCGGCAGTTCCAGCCGGAAAGCCGCACCGTCATGACCCGGAAGATAGGTGATCGCCCCGCCAAGCGCCTGCATCACCTCGCGCGAGATCGCCAGCCCAAGCCCGGCGCCGCCGGCGCTCGCCGAATCGGTCAGCCGCGAGAATTTCTCGAAGATCAGATCCTGTTGTTCCGGCGGAATGCCGGGCCCGTTATCCAGGATATCGATCCGCGTGCCCGCCGCATGGGCATGGACACGAATGCTCAGCAAAGGCCGCTCGGCATGGGCGTATTTGCGGGCGTTGCCGATCAGGTTAATCAAGACCTGCAACAGCCGGTCGGGGTCGGTCATCACCATCACATGCTCGGCGGGCAGATCGCGGTCGATGGTCATACCGGCCCCCTCTCCCGCCGCCGAGCTCGCTTCGATGGCGCGCGAGATCAGATCATGCAGATTGACCGGCGCCAGCGTCAGCCGCGCCCGCCCGCTTTCAAGAACCGACAGATCCAGAAGATCATCGAGCAGCCGGGTCAGGCGCGAGGCCTCGTCATGGATGATCCCGGCAAAGCGGGCACGATCCTCATCGGGGATATCAGGCATCCGGAGCAGTTCCGAAAAGGCCCGGACCGATGTCATCGGAGTGCGCAGCTCATGGCTGATCTGGCTGAGAAAGGCATCCTTCTGCACGGACAGCGCGGTCAGCCGCTCATTCGCTTCCTGAAGGCGGCGGGCGGTGCGGGCGAGCTCATCCGAATCGTCCTTGAGCTGGCGGGCACGCTGCTGCGCGCGCTGCGCCTCGCCTGCCACGGCCATCAGCTCCGCCATGGTGGTCGGGCGCTGACCGCCGACCTGGGCCAGCATGGCATGGGCCGTCGCCGTGCCGACCGCGCCGGCCAGCCGCCGTTCCAGACGCGACAGGAACCCGGCGGTCACGTCCGGCAGGAAGCCCGATTTCCCTTGCCGCTCGGCCTCGGCGCGGAACACGCGCAGCGCTTCCTCGCCGCCCCAGACCCGCCGGGCCAGCGCCAGCAGCGCTTCGGACCGGGCCGCGCCATCGGGACGCGGCGGGGTCTCGGCCGTGGCGGCCTCGGGGGCGACGGCATGGACGAATGACAGCGCCTGCAACCGTTCCTGCGGATCAGGCAGCGTCAGCAGAGAGACCGAGGTGAATAACGCAATATTCAGCCCGAGAGAGAGAAACACCGCCGCGGCCAGCGGATCGACCGGGCCGAACCCGATCAGCGGGGCGAGGCCCAGCGAGGGCAGGAAAACCAGCGCAAACCACACCGCAGCTCCGGCTACGATGCCGGCATAGGCTCCCCTGCGTGTCGCCCCGCGCCAGAGCAGCCCGCCCAGCATGGCGGGCAATAGCTGGGCCACCCCGACAAAGGCCACCGTGCCCATCGCCGCCAGCGCCTGCCCGCCGCCGACCGCCTGATACAGCGCGCCCAGCCCGATGACGCCCAGTATGGCGATGCGCCGCGACGCCAGCAGCGGACCGCGAATATCGGCGCTCTGCGCGGCCTCCTCGGCGCCGGCGCGGCGGCGCGCGGCCAGGATCAGCGGCACCAACAGATGGTTCGAAATCATCGTCGCGAGGGCTATCGCGCTGATGATGACCATCGAGGTCGCACTGCTGAAACCGCCCAGAAAGACAAGCAGCGCCAGCCCGTCCGCGCCCTGTGAAAGCGGCAGATGCAGCACATAGAGATCGGGCGGCGCATCGGCGGGCAGCATCTCGCGCCCGATCACGGCGATGGGCAGCACGAAAAGCGACATGCCCAGCAGATAGGCCGGAAACGCCCAGGAGGCCGAGTTCAGCGGCGCCTCGTCGGCGGGCTCGATCACCAGCACCTGAAACATGCGCGGCAATGTCAGCACCGCCGCCGCCGAAACCGCGATCAGCGCCGTCCAGCGATCCGGGCGCAGCACCCAGCCTGCCGCATCGGGGCTCGCGGCGCGCTCGGCAATGCGCATGATCACCTCTGCGGGACCGCCCGCCAGCCCCCAGACCACCCAGAGGCCGAGCGTCACGAAGGCGACCAGCTTGACCACCGCCTCGACCGCAATGGCCATGACCACGCCATGATGGCGCTCATCGGCGGCGAGATTGCGGGTGCCGAACAGAATCGCGAACACGGCCAGCCCCGCCGCCACCCAGAGATCCAGCGGGCCGGGCAAGGCGTCTCCGGGGCCGAACACGGCAAAGGACAGAGCAATGGATTCAAGCTGAAGCGCCAGATAGGGCGTCGCGGCGACGAGCGCGATCAGCGTAATCAGCGCGGCGAGCGGGTTGGATTTGCCGAAACGGGCGGAGATCAGGTCAGCCACCGAGGTGACGCGGTGCATGCGCGCGACGCGCACCAGTCGTCGCAACCCCCACCAGCTTCCCGCCAGCACCACGGTCGGACCCAGATAGATGGTGGCAAATTCCAGCCCCGAGCGACTGGCATAACCGACCGCCCCGTAAAACGTCCACGCCGTGCAATAGACCGAGAGCGACAGCGTATAAACCAGCGGCCGGTCGGTCCAGCCGGTGCGCCCCCGCGCCGCCGCGCGGTCGGCCGCCCAGGCCACGGCAAACAGCACGCCGACATAGATCAGCGCGGCGAAGACCAGCGTGTCAAAGCTCATCCCCGCGCGCCTCCTCCGGGCTGGCGCGGGACAGGCGGCGATGCAGCAGCCGCGAGGCGATGACCACGGCCAGCCATAACGAGAACAGCCAGACCGTGCCGCCTGCCCCCGATAGCGGGGCGGGCGCCAGCCACACCGGCCCGAGCAGGAGGATCAGCGTCAGGATCGGCAGCAGCCGCGCCGCATCCTTCAGCCGGCGCCGCCGATAGGCGCCGCGCTCGAGAAAGATCGGACGGCCGGATGGCAGGCTCATTGCGGCGCGCCCAGTATCTCGCGCACCATGTCGCGCAGCGCGTCGTTGTCGAAGGGCTTGGCGAGAAATCGATCCGCGCCTTCGACCGAAACGCCGTTGCGCCCGCCGCCGCCCCTTGCCGTCAGCACCAGCACGGGCGTCGCCGCGAGATTCGGATCGGCGCGAAGCGACGCCAGCACTTCGAGCCCCGAGCGTGCGGGCAGCATCACGTCCAGAATGACCAGCCGGGGCCGCAGCGCCGCAATCCGGTCGAGCGCGGCGCTGCCTTCTGGCCAATGCGCCAGCCGCCAGCCATCACGTGACAGGATAAAGCGCACCGCCTCGGCGATGTTGGGCTCATCCTCGATCAGCAGAATATCCGTCTCTGACGCCATGCTCCGCGCCGCCTCCCCAATACTCCGATTAGGCAGGCAGGCGGCGCTTGTCAAAGCAGACGCGGCTGCGCGCCCGTCTCACCATGAAGAATCGAGGGCACACGCCGCGCCGGACAGGCAGAGCGAGGGCAGATGCGGCATGTTGGGCCGACAGGCACGGCGGCGCTGCCGGGTTCCGTCGCCGGACGCAGCAACATGACTGCACGGCTCAGAACCGGCGCGGCGAGCGAACCGGAATGCTGACGCGTGGCAATGGCGAGGCTGTGAAAATGCTGGCCGGACTCGGTCTCGATCCGCCGCGCAACGGGGGTGCCGGGCTGGCCCAGAGCCTCGAAAATCGGCAGCATGGCGCAGGCATCGCCGGGGCGCGCCTGGCTCATCCCGCGCGCCGCGCGCCGAAAGATGACCCCGCCCGCCCCGTCACAGATCATCAGACCGGCATCAGCTTCGGTGGTGCCGATCCGGCGCAAGACCAGATCCAGCGGCAGGCCATGCGCGGCTGCGAGCGCCAGCGGATCGGAGGAACCGTCCGCCAAGACTGTATCAGGAAGCGCGGCACGATCTGCCGCAGCCGAACGTTGCCATGTTTCCGCAAGCTCCCGCGCTGCATCCGATGCCGGCGGCACCTGGCCGTCGCCCTCGGCGACCCAGGCCTCGAATTCTTCTTGCGGGGTCATCAGCCCGGCATCTTCCTCGAAACTGTCGAGATAGGCGACGAGCGCTTGCGATGTCACCGACAGGCGCTGGCTGTCCTGATCGAGATTGGCGTGAAACCGGTCCCGCCACTCCGCCGACATCTCTGGCTCCTGCACCAGGATCGAGGCGGTGGAGCGCAGCGAGGTCACAGCCGACAGGACCTCATGCAGCGTGTCCAGCAGATAGGGGTTCTGCGTCATCCTGTCCGACAGATCGGCGAGACGCCGGGTCTTGGCGTCGTCGCGCTGCGACAAGGCCGCCAGCAGCGCTGCCCATCCTGGAAGCCGAGCGGCGAATTCGGCGGTCCGTTCGATCTCGACCGGAAGCCCTGCTGCGGCTTCACCCGCCGCGGCGATGGTCAGCATGCCCAGTAGCGCCTGCGCCCGTCCGGCCTCTAGTTCGGCCTCGGTGGTGTCGAGCGCGACGGCAAGCCGCGCGCGCAGCGCGTCGGTCAGGTTGCGGCGGTCATGTTCGATGAGATTCAGATAGGCCGGCGAAATCCCCGCAGCTTTCGCCACATCGACCTGCGCCCGGCCAAGCGAGAGCCGTCTTTCGCGGATCCGGGTGCCGGCAGAGACGCGGTGCGGGGGGCTGGCCTGGCTCATCTGTAAAACAATGCCACAACAACATGGCAGCGCAAGGCGATACAAGAAGGCAGATTTTACAAAATAGCCGAAATCTTTACACGGCCATGCCGTGACGCCCCGCCAGATCGGTGAAGAATTGCCACGCCACCCGGCCCGAACGCGCGCCGCGCGTGGCCTGCCACTCGATCGCCTCGGCGCGCAGGGTTTCGTCGTCGATCTCCAGCCCGGCGGCGTCGCAATAACCCCGGATCATGGTCAGATACTCGTCCTGACCGCACGGATGAAATCCCAGCCACAGCCCGAAACGATCCGACAGCGAGACCTTTTCCTCAACCGCCTCGCCGGGATGGATCGCGGTCGAGCGCTCATTGTCGATCATGTCGCGCGGCATCAGGTGGCGGCGGTTCGAGGTCGCGTAGAGAATGACATTGCCGGGCCGCCCCGCCACACCGCCATCCAGCACCGCCTTGAGCGATTTATACTGCGTGTCGTCATGGCTGAAGGACAGATCATCCGCAAACAGCAGGAAACGCCGGTCTTCAGCAGCCCCAAGCAGAGCGAGCAGACGGCCGACGCTGGACAGATCCTCACGCGCGATCTCGACGAGAACCAGCGGCAGGCCCTGCGCCACCGCCTCGGCATGAGCGGCCTTGACCAGCGAGGATTTGCCCATCCCCCGCGCGCCCCAGAGCAGCGCGTTATTCGCTGCGTGGCCGCGGGCGAATTGCAAGGTGTTGGCCAGCAGCGTGTCGCGGGCGCGGTCGATGCCGACCAGACGGTCGAGCCCGACGCGATTGACCTGCGGCACCGGCTCGAGCCGGTCGGGATCGGTGTGCCAGATATAGGCGTCAGCCCCGGCGAAATCGGGCGCGGGCGCGGGGGCCGGGGCCAGCCGTTCCAGCGCCGCCGCGATGCGGGTCAGCGTGTCGGGATCAGCCATCGTCATCGGCAAGGCCCTGCGCCCGAAGATCGTCTTCACGGCGCTTCTCGATCCGCCTTACGAGCTGGATCGATATCTCGTACAGCCCGTAAACCACTGTAAACAGGACGATCTGGCTGACAACGTCCGGCGGCGTCACGATCGCCGCCAGCACCAGAATCAGCAGCAGCGCATATTTGCGCATCCCGCTCAGCCCCTCGGACGAGACCAGCCCGGCTTTGCCCAGAAGCGTCAGCGCCACGGGGAGCTGGAACGACAGCCCGAAGGCGAGGATGAATTTCGTCGTCAGCGCAAGATACTCGCTGACCGAGCCCTGGAACACGATCCCCGCCATCGCCGTGGATGGCCCGGCCTCGGCATCTTCCGGCAGGCTCAACGGACCCTGCTGAAAACCGAGGAAGAAGTCGTAAGCCATTGGAAGAATGATGAAATAGGCGAACGCCGCGCCAAGAAAGAACATTGCCGGAGAGGCGATCAGAAAGGGCAGGAACGCCTGTTTCTCGCTGCGATAGAGACCCGGCGCGACGAAGCGCCAGAGCTGGAAGGCGATGATCGGGAAGGCGAGAATGAAGCCGCCCAGAAAGCTGATCTGGATGGCAACGAAGAAACCTTCCTGCAATTTCAGCAGGATAAGACCACATTCCTGACCACGGCTGTCAAGCGCGTCGCAGATCGGGCGGGTGAGGAAATTATAGATCGGGTTCCAGACGGCATAGCACAGCACCATCGCGATGACGAAGGCGAGCACCGACCAGATCAGCCGCGTGCGCAGCTCTGCCAGATGCTCGATCAGCGGCGCCGAGCTGTCATCGATATCTTCCCTGCGATCGGTATTGGAACTCACCTCAGCCTTCCTTCGACTCGCTGCGCCTGACCGCATGCAGGCGGCGCTGACCGGGTTCATGGTCCTGTGTCTCTGTCGCGGCGGCCGGACGCGCGGTGGAAGCAGGTGCCGGCCCACTGGCTTCGGCCCGCGATCTCGGCGCCTTGGCCGACACCGCGGCAGAGGCCGGGCTGGCGCCCTCACCCGCGACCGGCGCTTCCGCTGCCGGATCCGGTTTGGCCCCAGCGCGGGAAGAGGGGATCTTCGGGTCCCATTTCTCGAAACGCGACGCGGCGCGATCCAGCGCGTCCACGCCCAGAGAGCGCTTCGAGGTCACATCGCGGATCTCATTCAGCGATTTCGTCGCCTCGTCGATGCCCGAATCGCGGGCAGCGTCTTCCATGGCCGAGGAAAACTCGCGCGCCATGGATCGCACCTTGCCGGTGATCCGGCCCAGGGCACGGAACATATGCGGCAGGTCGCGCGGACCGACCACGATCAGCGCAACCACGCCGATGAGCAGCAGCTCAGTCCAGCCGATATCCAGCATCAGATGCCTTTCGCGAGGATCGAGACCACGGGACCGCTTCCCGCACTCAGATGCGGGTCTTGTCGTCCGGGGTCTGGTGCGGGGTCACGTCGCGCAGCTTCTCGTCGCGGCGGGCCTGGTCGCGGTCCATCTCGTCTGTCAGCTCACGGCCGGAATTCTCGACCTCGTCGCTGCCTTCCTTGACGCCCTTCTTGAACGAACTGATGCCCTTGCCAACCTCTCCCATGAGCGAAGAGACCTTGCCGCGCCCGAACAGGACGAGCACCACGACGGCGATCAGCAGAAGGCCGGGAAGGCCGATATTGTTCAGCATGTCTTGCTCCCTCCTCGGGCCGAGATGACCCGATGACGCAACACATCTAGGACCTTCGGCGGCGATTTGCAAAGCCTCGTTGCAGGGTTTTCATCCGATCCGCGGCACGGCCCGCCGCGGCTTGGCAGCGCAGCCGGGCTGGTCCATAAGCGGGGCATGGAACCCGCCGCGATCATCACTGCCTTCGTGACGCTGTTCGTCGTCATCGATCCGGTCGGGCTGGCACCGCTGTTCATCGCCCTGACCGACGGGATGAGCGATGCGCAGCGCCGACGGATCGGCTGGCGGGCGGTCGCGATCGCCGCGGTGCTGTTGACGCTGTTCGGGCTGGCCGGCGATTCGATCCTGGATTTCGTCGGCATCTCGCTGCCCGCCTTCCAGATCGCCGGAGGAATCCTTTTGTTCCTCACCGCGCTCGACATGCTGTTCGAGCGCCGCACCGAACGGCGCGAGGGGCAATCGGCCGAAAACGACAACGATCCTTCGGTGTTCCCGCTGGCGACGCCGCTTCTGGCCGGTCCCGGCGCATTGGCGACGATGATCCTGCTGGTCGGCGAGGGTCAGAGCACGCTGCACGCAATCATGGTGCTGCTTGTGATGCTGTCGGTACTGGCGCTTGCCATGCTGTTCTTCGTGCTGGCCGGGCCATTGTCGCGCGTGCTCGGGCGGACCGGGACCATGGTCGTCACGCGGCTGCTGGGGATGCTGCTGGCGGCGCTTTCGGTGCAGTTCATCATCGACGGGCTCAGGGGAACGGGGCTGTATTCATGAGTGACGAAATCCCGCGCGTCGCCTATTTCGTGCTGCTGCTGATCGCCCTGGGCGGCTATCTGATCGTCGAGTTCCGGGCCAATCCGGGCAAGTCGCTGCGTCAGATGCTGGCCTGGGGGCTGATCTTTCTGGGGCTGATCGCCGGGTTCGGTCTTTGGGAGGATATTCGCAACGATGTCGCGCCCCGACAGATCGTCGATGGCGGGCGGATCGAGTTGCCGAAGCAGGATGACGGGCATTTCTACATCGACATGCGCCTGAACGGCGAAGCGGTCGAATTCATGGTCGATACCGGTGCCACCCAGATCGCGCTCAGCCCGTCCGATGCCGAACGCATCGGGCTGGACCCCGAGACGCTCAGCTACAGCCAGATGGTCGCCACGGCGAACGGCACCGCCTTTGCCGCGCCGGTCCGCATCGACAGCATCGAGATCGGCGGCATCACCGACCGCGACGTCGCCGCCAGCGTGACGGATGCACCGATGGATATCTCGCTGCTGGGGATGAGCTATCTCAGCCGTTTTGCCCGCGTCAGCTTCGAGGGCGAGGTGATGGTGCTGGAGCGCTAGCGTTTCTTTTCCCAGCGGCCGCCCGCTTCGGACCAGTATTCAGCCGCGATCCCCGCCCCCGTCAGGCTGCGCCATTGCTCGCGGGCCCGTTCGACAGCCTGCGGATCATTCCCGTCGAAGATCACGCAAACCCGTTCGAGTCGCGCGGCCTCATCCGCGCCGATCTCTGTCCCATCCAGCGCCATCAGACAATCGGGGCTGTTCGCGGCGGGCGGCGCATCCGACGGGCGCAGCAATACCGGCTGACGGGCGTCATGCGGACCGCCTGCCAGCCCATGCGGCAGGAAGCCCTCGCCCAGCCACAGCGCCTCGTCGAGCTGTGTCAGCCGCGTCGCCTCCTGCCCGCGCAATTCCACCCGCCAGCCCGCCGATGCGGCCTTGCCCAGAAGCTGCGGCAGCAGGCGCTCGGCGGTCGAGCGGGTCAGGTGGTAAAACAGCGCATTGCCCATGGCGCGGCGATCAGCCCTCGTATTGATCGCGGATCAGACGGTTCAGCGTCATCACACCCCAGCCAGAGGCCCCTTTCGGCGCCAGGTCCGAGCCACCCGGCGGCAGCGCGACACCGGCTATGTCGATATGCGCCCAGGGCTGTCCGTCACGGATGAAGCGCTGCAGGAACTGCGCGGCGGTAATCGACCCCGCCGGGCGGCCGCCGACATTCTTCATATCCGCCAGGCGGCTTTCCAGCTGCTTGTCATAGGCCGGCGCAAGCGGAAGACGCCACGCACCCTCACCCTCTGCATCCGAGGCTTTCAGCAGCGATTTCGACAATTCGTCATCATTCGAGAAAATCCCCGCATGTTCATGACCCAGCGCGATAATCACCGCCCCGGTCAGCGTGGCGAGGTCGATGATCGCGGCGGGCTCGAAACGGTCCTGCGCGTACCAGAGCACGTCAGCCAGAACCAGCCGCCCCTCGGCATCGGTGTTGATCACCTCGATCGTGTCGCCTTTCATGGACCGGACGATGTCGCCGGGACGCTGCGCGCGCCCGTCCGGCATGTTCTCGACCAGCCCGACAAGACCGACGACATTGGCCTTGGCCCGGCGCAAAGCGAGCGTGCGCATCACACCGGCCACGACGCCCGCACCGCCCATATCCATGGTCATTTCTTCCATGCCGGCGGCGGGCTTGATCGAAATGCCGCCCGTATCGAAGACCACGCCCTTGCCGACAAGCGCCACCGGCGCCTCGCCCTTGGCACCCCCATCCCAGCGCATCACCACCACCTTGGAAGGCGATTCCGAACCCTGCCCCACGGCCAGCAGCGCCCGCATCCCGAGCTTTTCCAGCTCGGCCTCGTCCAGCACCTCGACGGTCAGGCCGATTTCCTCCATCGCGGCCAGCCGGTCGGCGAAATCGATGGTGGTGAGGATATTGGCGGGCTCGTTGACCAGGTCGCGGGTAAAGAAGACGCCCTCCGCCACCGCCGCCTGATCCCCGACCTGCTGCGACAGGTCTTCGGGATTTGCGCACATGAAGGTGACGCTGGCCTTCTTCGGATCGAGCTGTTCCGCCTCTTGGTCGTCCGCAACCCGCGCCGTCTCGCCGCCCGCGGCATCGTTCAGCAGCGCATCGGGCTGCGCGCCGCCCCGCGCCTGCACCGATTGCGGAGGCGTGCCGGCAGCGGCCCCGGCCGCACCATCCTCGCCATCCCCGTCAGCGTCGTTCTTGCGGGTCTTGTAGACCGAGAAATCATATCCCCTGAGAGCGATCCCAAGCGCGATTTCGGCGGCCTGCGGATGGTTGTGCGCCATGACCAGCATCTCGGTATCGCCGAGCGCCGCGCCGATCGCGCCACCCGCCTTGCGCGCCTCGGACACCGAGACCTTGCGCGGCAGCTTGACCAGCATCACCGATTCGGCTTCCCAGTCGGTCGGCCAGGACAGGGTCATCGCCTCGCCCGGCTTGAGCTTCTGAAAATCGCGTGAGTCCGCGGCGCGGCTGATGGCATTGCGCGACTTGCGCGGGATCTTCGGCGGCAGCTTTCCGTCCTCGCCGACGATCAGCGCGACGCGACCTGCGCGGCTCTCCAACCCTTCGGTTGTTGTCTCGGTGAATCGGATCTCGACCGGATGGGTCATGAAAGCTCTCCTGTCTGATTTGCCCGGCAGACTATCCCCGCCCAGCGCCCTTGGCCAGAGCGGCGGCACGCCGGGCGGTCTTTCCTCAGCGCGCGGCAAAGGCTAATCAGGACCAAGCCGAAGGACCGCGCATGAACCGCATCGACCGTTACATTCTCAAGCTGATGCTGATCTTTTTCGGCTTCTTCGCGCTTGTGCTGGTCGCGGTATATTGGGTGAACCGCGCCGTGTCGCTGTTCGAGACGCTGAT
This sequence comes from Paracoccus sediminicola, assembly GCF_027912835.1. NCBI lineage: Bacteria > Pseudomonadati > Pseudomonadota > Alphaproteobacteria > Rhodobacterales > Paracoccaceae > Paracoccus > Paracoccus sediminicola. Next base: position 495,789 of record NZ_CP115768.1, on the reverse strand, counting down.
CGGTGACGGGCAGACGGCACTGGTGGTGCTGGAATTCACCGTGCTGACGCTGCCTCTGGTGATCTCGGTTGTGCTGCCGGTCGCGGCCTTCGCAGCGACGGCTTACGGCACGAACCGGCTGTCGGGCGAATCCGAGCTTGTCGCCATGCAGGCGGCGGGGCTGTCGCCCTGGCGCATGGCCCGGCCGGTGCTGGTCTTCGGGGTGTTTGTGGGGATCATGGTCGCGGTGCTGGTCCATGCGCTCGTCCCGCTGGCCCGCGCCCGCATCGCCGACCGGCAGGAACAGATTGCCGAGAACGTGACCGCGCAGTTCCTCAATCCCGGTGTGTTCCAATATCCGGCGCAGGGGATCACGCTGTTCATCCGCGAGATCAGCCCGCAAGGCGAGCTTGGCGGGCTGTTTCTGGAAGATGCGCGCGATGGCGGCGCGGTGACATCCTACAGCGCCGAAGAAGCACTGATCGTCAAGGCCGAGACCGGGCCGAAGCTGGTCATGGTCAGCGGCATGGTGCAGTCCCTGCGCGCCAGCGAGGACAATCCGCCCCGCCTGTCGGTCACGCGCTTCGAGGACATGACCTATGATCTGGGCGAGATCGTCGGCGGCGGCGGGGATCGCGGGCGCGATCTGCGTGACTATTCGACCCGACGCCTGCTGAGCCCCGACCGCGCGCTGCTGGATGCGACGGGCGCAACTGCCCCGCGCGCAAGGCTGGAGGCGCATGAGCGGATCGCGCAGCCGCTTCTGTCCCCGGTCGCGGCGATGCTGGGTTTCGCCACGCTGCTTGTCGGAGGGTTTTCCCGCTTCGGGGTCTGGCGGCAGGTCGGATGGGCGATCGTGGCGCTGATCTTCGTGCAGCTTCTGACCAACTGGGCCGCGAACCGCGCCGGGGACGATCCGGCGCTGTGGCCTCTGGTTTATCTGCCATCGGCGGCGGGCGCGGCAATCTGCGTCGTGCTGTTATGGGTGTCGGCCCGGCCGTCGCGGCCCAGCCCCGGCGCAGCCTCTGCCCCGGATGAAGGACCGCAGCCCGCATGACACTCGCCCGCTATGTCGCCATGCGCTACCTGCGCGCCTTCCTGCTTCTGGCCGGGGTATTTCTGGCCATTCTGCTGCTCATCGACATGGTCGAGCAGATCCGCCGCTTTTCCGATGACGGCATCAGCCTGGGCGGGGCGGCGCGGCTTTCGGCCCTGTCGGTCGCCGGGAGTTTCTACAACATCCTGCCGCTGATCGGGCTGTTGGGCGGGATCATGCTGTTTCTCGGCCTGTCGCGCAGCTCCGAGATGGTGGCGATCCGCGCCTCGGGCCGCTCGGGGCTGCGCTGCGTGATGGCACCGGCGGTCATGGCGCTGATCATCGGGGTGGCCGCGGTGGCGGTGCTGAACCCGATGGTGGCGGCGACCGAGGCGAAATATTCCGACGCCGTCGCCCGCATCGAATCGGGCGCGCCGCAGACGGTCAGCCTTGGCGATGACGCGGTCTGGCTGCGACAGGCCATCGGCGAGGGCGGCGGACAGATGATGATCCGCGCCGCCCGCACCAGCCCCGACGCGACCACGCTCTATGAGGCGAGCTTCGTCATTTATGAACCCGAGACCGGCCCGGCGCTTCGGATCGAGGCGCAGGAAGCGACGCTTACTCCGGGCGAGTGGATGCTGACCGGGGTCAAGGAATGGTCGCTCTCGGACGCCAATCCCGAGGCCGCCGCGCGCGAGACCGAGCAATTGCGTCTTCCGACTGAACTCACTGCCGACCGCATCCGCGACGGATTTGGCCGTCCGCAGGCGGTCCCGGTCTGGGAACTCCCGGCCTATATCGACGGGCTGAAACGTGCCGGTTTCTCGGCACTGCGCCATCAGGTCTGGTTCCAGATGGAACTGGCGCTGCCTCTGACGCTGGCGGCGATGGTGATGATCGCCTCGGCCTTCACCATGCGCCATATGCGCGGGCGCAAGACCGGGGGGCTCGTGCTCGGGGCGTTTGCCGCCGGTCTGGGACTGTTCTTCCTGCGCAACATGGCGCAGGTTCTTGGCGACAATGCCGGTGTGCCGCCCGCACTTGCGGGATGGGCGCCGCCGGTCGTGGCGCTGCTGTTTGCGGTCGGTGCTCTGCTGCAACTCGAGGACGGATGATGACAACCCGGCTGCTGATCCCCGCGCTCTGCCTCGCCGCCGCGCCGCTTCTGGCGCAAACCATCGGTGACGGGCCGGTCTGGCTCGGCACGGCCGAGCTGGGCGAGGCCGACGGCCCTGCCCTCGCCCCGACCGAGGACACCGATCTGCCCTTCGCCGACGGCACCGAGCTGAGCCGGCTTTCCGGCAGTGTCCGCCCGCCAAGGCGCGAGCTGACCATCCCCGGCGAAGGGGTCGAAGAAGACGGCGGCGCAGCAACATTGCTTGCCGATTACATCACCCTGGCCAAGGATCAGACGCTGACCGCCTCGGGTGGCGTGGTGGTCTGGTATCAGGGTGCGCGGCTCGTCGCGGACGAGGTGCGCTATGACGGCGCGAGCGGCGACATGACGATCGCGGGGCCGATCCATCTGACCCGCCCCGGCCTCGCCGGAACCGAGGATGACGCGATCCTCATCGCTGAAGAGGCGCAGCTGACCCAGGACATGCGCGAGGGGCTTCTGCGCGGCGCGAGGCTGGTCCTCGCGCGAGAGATGCAGCTCGCCGCCAACCAGGTCACGCTGACGGATAACGGGCGCTTCACGACGCTGGATCAGGTCGTGGCCTCGTCCTGCCGGATCTGCGCCGAAGACCCGACCCCGCTCTGGGAAATTCGGGCCCGCCAGATCGTACATGACCAGCAAGAGAACCGGCTCATCTTCGAGCATCCGCAGCTTCGCGCCTTCGGTCTGCCGGTCGCCGCGTGGCCCGGCACCGTGACCGCGCCCGATCCGACGGTCGAGCGGATGTCGGGCTTTCTGCGCCCGCGTTTTCGCACCACCTCCCGGCTCGGCTTCGGCGTGATGGTGCCCTATTTCAAGACGCTCGGGCCCCATGCCGATGTGACCGTCACGCCCTATCTTTCCGCCTCCGAGACCCGCACGCTCATGCTGCGTTACCGTCAAGCCTTCTGGAACGGTGCCACGGAATGGAACGGCGCGATCACCCGCGACGACATTCGCGAAGGCGAGACCCGCGGCTATCTCTTTGGTGCCGCCCGCTGGGAACTGCCGCGTGGCTATGAGCTGGGGATGCAGGTCCAGACGGCCTCGGATGACGGCTATCTGCTCGATTACGACATCACCGATGCCGACCGGCTGTGGAGCGGGTTCACCCTCGACCGGATCAATTCGGACAAGCTGGTTTGGGCGCGGGTCGGCAATTACCATTCGCTGCGCGAGGACGAGAACAATTCGACCTCGCCCGCGCAGGTCGCCGATCTGTCCTGGATCCGGCGCTGGCGGCTCGGTGGCGGAGAAGCCGAGCTGGAATGGTCCGCCCATGCCCATCGGCGCCCGTCGAGCACGGATATATCGGGCCGTGACGTGGCGCGGAGCTCGCTCGGGCTGGAATGGCAGCGCTCGCAGATCCTGCCGGGTGGCGTGCTGGCGACCGGCGCGATCGGGCTGGATGCGGATTTCTATGCGATCCGCGACGATTCCACCTCCGATGACACGGTCGTGCGCACCACGCCCTGGATCGCAACCACGCTGCGCTATCCGCTGACCGGCAGCGACGGGCGCGCATCCTATGTGGTCGAGCCGGTCGCCCAGCTTGTCTGGTCGCCTTACGAGGATAACGACGACGTTCCCAATGAGGACAGCCGCCAGATCGAATTCGACGAAGGCAATCTTTTCGCCCTGTCCCGCTATCCCGGCTGGGATGCACGCGAAACCGGGCTGAGGGCCAATCTCGGCCTGACCTGGACCCGGCTCGATCCTGCGGGGTGGAGCCTGTCTCTGGCCGGGGGCCGCATCTTCCGCGACCGGCAAAGCGCCGATGAAAACGCGCCGCTGCCGATCCGCGGGCGCAGCTCGGACTGGCTGGTGGCCGGGCATTATTCCAGCAATTCGGGGCTCAGCATCGCCAACCGCGCGCTGTTCGACGATGATCTCGATCTGAGCCGAGACGAGCTGCGGCTCGGTTGGGCTCGGCCGGGGCTCGAGCTGAGCCTCGGCTATCTCTGGGCCAAGGCCGAACGCTTCGACGAGCGCGAGCGCGATCTGTCAGAGCTCACCGGCGAAATCGGCTGGCAGCTGGCCGATGGCTGGTGGGCCTCGGCGCAGAGCCGTCACGATCTCGAGGCACAGCGGGCGCAGCGCGCGGGGCTGGGTATCGCCTATCGCAATGAATGTATCAGCGTCGAGCTGGACGCCTCGCGCCGCTTCACCGACACCGCAGAGGTCGATCCCGAAACCGATATCGGCCTGTCGGTGCGTCTTGGCGGGTTCGGGCGGCAGCCCGATGGCAAGGGCACGGTGGCGCGCCGGTCCTGCTTGCGCTAGATTGCAGCCAAATCAAAAGGGGGCATGAATTCATGCGGCAGTTACTTCTTTCCGTCGCCGTCGCGGCAAGCCTGAGCGGCGCCTTTGGCGGCCCGTCGATGGCGCAGGATTTCACGCCCGTCGTCTATGTGAACAACTCGGTCGTCACCCGCTACGAGATCGACCAGCGGATGCGCTTCATGGATGTGCTGAACGCCCCCGATCAGGGCGCCGCCGCCGCGGAAAAGGCTCTGATCGAGGATCGCATCCGGCTTGCCGCGGCCCGTCAGATCGGGGTCGAGGTCAGCGATGTCGGGCTTGAGGAAGGGCTCGCCGAATTTGCCGGCCGCGCCGGGCTGACCACAGGCGAGTTCATTCAGGTTCTGGAACGCAACGGCGTCGAGCGTCAGGCCTATCGCGACTTCGTCAAGGCCGGTGTCGCCTGGCGAGAGGTGGTGCGCCAGCGGATCGCGCCCTCGGTGGCGGTCAGCGATGCCGAGGTCGAGCAGGCGCTCAAGCGCATCGTCGAGACCCCGCGCGTCACGCAGGTGCTGCTGTCGGAAATCATCATCCCCGCCCCGCCGGGACAGGAAGAGGCCGTGCTGAGGCAGGCGGAGAACATCGTTGCCAATGCCACAAGCGAGGCCGCCTTCGCCGAGGCGGCGCGGCAATATTCGGCGACGCCGACGCGCAGCCGGGGCGGGCGTCTTGACTGGATGACGGTGGATAACATGCCGCCCACGCTGCGCCCGATCATTCTGGGGCTGCAACCGGGACAGGCCACGCCGCCGCTGACCGTGCAGGGCGCAGTGGTGATCTTTTACCTGCGTGACACGCAGGGCGAGCTTCGCCCCGGCGCGAAGGAACAGCAGCTCGACTATCTTCAGGTCACCTTTGGCGATGCGGCAAGCGCGCAGAACGCCGCTGCTCAGGCGCGATCCTGCGAGGATCTCTATGTTTTCGCCAACGGGCTGCCCGATCAGCAGGTGCAGCGCGTCACCGCCTCGCAAGGCGGCATCCCGACCGATATCTCGGTGCGGCTCGCCTCGCTCGACGAGAACGAGGCGACGCTGATCCCGCGCGGCGGCGCGACCGACGTGGTGATGCTGTGCGACCGCACCCCGGTGCTGATCGCGGGGCTGGATGGCGGGCCGGTGGCAACCGCCTCGACAGAGGATGGCGAGACGGTGACCGAGGCCGATCCGAATGCCCTGCCGCAGCGCGAACAGGTGCGCGAGCAGATCTTCAGCCGCAAGGTCAGCCAGGCGGCGGATGCCTATCTGGCGGAATTGCGCGCGGATGCGCTGATCCGGCGCAACTGACATGGCCGCGCCGCCGATCCTCGTCACCTGCGGAGAACCCGCCGGGATCGGACCGGAACTTGCGCCGAAGCTGACCGGCACCGGCATCCCCTTCATCTGGCTCGGCGATCCGCGTCATCTGCCCGATGGCACGGACTGGATCGAGGTCCAGGACCTGTCGACCCCACCCGAGGGGGTATTGGCCGTTCTGCGACATGAGTTCGCGGCGCCGGCCCGGCCCGGCCAGCCCGACCCGGCCAATGCGGCAGGAGTGATCGCGGTGATCGAACGCGCCGTGCGGCTGGCTCTGGACGGTGCTGCCTCGGGCATCTGCACCATGCCGATCCACAAGAAAGCGCTGAAGGACGGGGCGGGCTTTGCTTTCCCCGGTCATACCGAGTTCCTCGCCCATCTCGCAGGAGATGTAAAAGTGGCGATGATGCTTGCCTCGACCACGGTCGCGCCCCCCTGCCGCGTGGTCCCGGCGACGATCCATATCCCGCTGTCGCAAGTGCCCGAGGCGCTGACGGCGGACGCCCTGGAGGACGCGATTCGCATCACCCGCGAAGCGCTGATCCGCGATTTCGGCATCGACGCGCCGCGCCTCGCCGTCGCCGGGCTGAACCCCCATGCCGGAGAGGGCGGCGCGATGGGCGGCGAGGAAACCGGCTGGATCGCCCCGCTCATCGCCCGGCTGCGTGAGGACGGTCTGAACATCGCAGGCCCGCTGCCGGCCGACACGATGTTCCACGCCCCCGCCCGCGCGCAATGGGATGCGGCGATCTGCGCCTATCACGATCAGGCGCTGATCCCGATCAAGACGCTGGATTTCGCGGGCGGGGTGAATGTCACGCTTGGCCTGCCCTTCATCCGCACCTCACCCGATCATGGCACCGCCTTCGACATTGCCGGGCAGGGCCGCGCCGACCCGGCCTCGGCCATTGCCGCGCTCCGCATGGCCGCCGAGATGGCCGCGACCCGCCGATGAGCCTCACCCTGATGCAAATATCCTCGGGGGGGAGTCCCGCAGGGACGGGGGGCAGACAGCCCCCCTGCCAACGGGTGCGATCGAGATGAGTGGGATCGACAATCTCCCCCCGCTGCGCGAGGTCATCGCGACCCATGATCTGCGCGCAAAAAAGCAGCTCGGGCAGAATTTCCTGCTGGATCTGAACCTCACCGCCAAGATCGCCCGCCAGGCCGGGGATCTTTCCGGCAGCGACATTCTGGAAATCGGTCCCGGTCCGGGCGGTCTGACGCGCGGTCTGCTGGCCGAGGGCGCGCGCCGGGTGCTGGCCATCGAAAAAGACGCGCGCGCCCTGCCCGCCCTCGCCCAGATCGCCGACGCCTATCCGGGCCGGTTGCAAGTGATCCATGGCGACGCGCTCGAGATCGACCCGCTGGCGCATCTGTCTCCGCCGATCCGCATCGCCGCAAACCTGCCCTATAATGTCGGCACCGAGCTCCTGATCCGCTGGCTGACCCCGCCCGCATGGCCGCCCTTCTGGGAAAGCCTCACGCTGATGTTCCAGCGCGAGGTGGCCGAGCGCATCACCGCGCAGCCCGGCTCCAAGGCTTACGGGCGGCTTGCCGTGCTGGCGCAATGGCGTTGCGAGGCGCGGGTGGTCATGACCCTCCCGCCCGAGGCTTTCGTGCCGGCGCCCAAGGTGCATTCCGCGGTGGTGCAGATCACCGCCCTGCCCGCACCCCGATTCGAGGCGGATGCCGCCACGCTCAGCGAAGTGGTGGCGGCGGCCTTCAACCAGCGCCGCAAGATGCTGCGCAGCGCGCTGAAATCGCTGCATCCGAGGATCGAAACGCTGCTCGCCGATGCGGGCATCCCCGCCACCGCACGCGCGGAAGAAATCGACGTGGCGCGGTTCTGCGCGCTTGCCCGCGCATTGCGCGCCGCCCGCTCCTGAGAAAGCCGTAATCCGCGTCGCAGCGCGGAGGGCCGAAACGAAAAAGGGCCGGAACTTCGGTCCCGGCCCTTCGGTCATTCGATCAGCGGCGATTAGTCGCCCGGCACTTCCACGACCGGCGGCACGGCATCGCCCTCGGCGGCGGCGTCGCCTGTCTTGGCCGATTTACGCGACCGGCTGCGCGGCTCGGCGCTGCGGGTGCGGGTCGTGGTGCTGCGGCGGGCGCGCGGCTTGGGCTCGGCCCGCTCGGGCGTCTCGACCGGACCTTCTTCGGTGGCGTCGATCGCATCGGGCAGCGCGCCGGGCGTGTTCTCTGCCGAACCCGGCTGTTCCGCGGCGTCCTGCGCTGCGGCCTCGCGGGGCTGGCTGCGCCCGGCGCGACTGCGGTCGCGACCATTGGCCCGCGATTTCTCGTCGCGCGGCTTATCCTCGCGGGAGGGCTGATCCTCGGACGTCTCGTTGGCGCGGCGCTGATCCTCGGCCCCGTTGCCGGGTTGAGCGCGCGGATCACGCTCTTCCTCGCCGCGCTGGCCGTCACTCTGCTGGTTCTGCTGGTGACCCTGCTGATGCTGGTTCTGATTATTGTTGTGATTATTCTGCTGCTGCTGTTGCTGCTGCTGACGCTCGGCCTGCTCACGCTGGGCTTCGCCCAACATGCGGGTGTAATGCTCGGCATGTTGCAGGAAAGCCTGCTCGGCCACGCGGTCATTCGACAGCTGCGCATCGCGGGCGAGCGTCAGATACTTGTCGATGATCTGCTGAGGCGTGCCGCGGACCTTGCCCTCGGGGCCCGAGGAATCGAACACGCGATTTACGATATTGCCGAGCGAACGCTGACGGTTCGACTTCGAACGCGAACGGGATTTCGAAGATCTCATTTGCCTGACTTTATCCAGTCGTCTGGAATTGTTCCCTTGCCACCACATTGCCGCGTTTCGTCCTTTAGGGCGGGTTCACCCGCGATCAGACTGCAACGATGTCGTGGCTGATAGGTGCGGCGAACCCTGTCCACCGTCACGCGCCTTGAATAAACACGGCTTTCTTTCCGTTACAAGCGAAAATTATCGCCAATTCTTCCAAAGCCATGCCTATTTAAGCAGTCTAGCACGGTTTCAACAGGGTCTGTCACGAAAAACTTGCGCGAATCACACGATCGCGACCGTCGAGATCCGGCAGCACTGTCACGCGCGCCCCCTCTGCCGCAAAGATCGCGGCGACCTCGGCCCCCTGCTGCCAGCCGATCTCGGCGAGGACATGCCCGCCCGGCCGCAGATGCGCCGCCGCTCCGGCCGCGATCCGACGATAGGCCGTCAGCCCGTCGCCGCCATCGGTAAGCGCCAGATGAGGTTCCCAGTCGCGCACCTCGGGTTGCAGCGCCGCCATCTCGCAGGCGGCAATATAGGGCGGGTTCGAGACGATCAGGTCGAAATGCCCGGTCACGCCGTCGAACCAGTCGGCCCGCGCAAAATCTGCGCTGACGCCGATCCGCGCGGCGTTGTCCTGCGCCACGCGCAGCGCTTTGTCGGAGATATCGGTGGCCAGCCCCGACGCGCCGGGCCGCTCGGCGAGAAGCGAGATCAGGATCGCGCCCGTCCCGGTCCCCAGATCCAGAACCGATGCCCAGGGCAGCTCCAACGCCGCGGCGACAAGTGCCTCGGTTTCGGGGCGCGGGTCCAGCGTATCGGGCGTTACCCGGAACTCATGCTTCCAGAAGGCGCGCCTGCCGGTGATCTGGCTTAACGGCTGGCGCGCGGCGCGGGAATCGAGCATCGCGCCTAGCTGCGCCCGCAGAGCGTCCGGTAAGGGTTCGGACGCGGCCGCGCGATAGTGCCGCGCCCCCTCGGCCGCAGCCAGAATCGCCGCTGCCTCGCGCCGCGCATCTTCCAGCCCGGCCGCCCGCAGACGCGATCCGGCCAGGTCGAGCCACTCCCTCCGGGTCATTCCTGCGCCGCCAGCTTCTCGGCCTGATCGTGGGCGGTGAGCGCGTCGATGATCTCGGCCAGATCGCCCTGCATCACCCGGTCGAGCGCGTAGAGCGTCAGGTTGATCCGGTGATCGGTCATCCGGCCCTGCGGGAAATTATAGGTACGGATGCGTTCCGAGCGGTCTCCCGAGCCGACCTGCGACTTGCGGTCCGCGGCGCGCGCGCTGTCGGCGCGTTCGCGTTCGATATCGTAAAGCCGCGCACGCAGCACGGCCATCGCATTGGCGCGGTTCTGATGCTGGGATTTTTCCGAGCTGGTGACAACGATGCCGGTCGGCAGATGGGTGATGCGCACCGCCGAATCTGTGGTGTTCACATGCTGACCGCCCGCGCCCGAGGCGCGCATCGTATCAATGCGCAGATCGTTTGCGGGGATGTCGATATCGACATCCTCCGCCTCGGGCAGCACCGCGACCGTCGCCGCCGAGGTGTGAATGCGACCGCCCGATTCGGTTTCCGGCACGCGCTGCACGCGATGCACGCCGGATTCATATTTGAGCCGCGCAAAGACCCCCTCGCCCTCGATCCGCGCTACCGCCTCCTTGACTCCACCAAGTTCCGTCTCGCTCAGTTCGAGCATCTGGAAATTCCATCCCTGCGCCTCGGCGTGGCGGCGATACATGGACAAAAGATCGCCGGCGAACAGGGCCGCTTCCTCTCCGCCCGTGCCGGGGCGGATTTCGACGATGGCGGGGCGGGCATCGGCGGCATCCTTTGGCAACAGCGCGATGCGCAGGGCCTGTTCCAGCTCCGGCAGGGCCGACTTCAGCCGCATGACCTCTTCCTCGGCCAGCTCGCGCATATCGGGGTCTGCAAGCATCTGCTGCGCCTCGTGCAGCCCGTCCTGCGCGGCGCGCCATTCGGCGATTTGCGCGACCACAGGCTTCAGCTCGGCATATTCGCGGCTGATTGCGGCGATTTCGTCGGCGGCGGGCCCGGCATTAAGCCGCGCCTCGATAAACTCGAAGCGCTGCGTGATCTGGTGGAGGCGGTCTTCGGGAAGCATTCCGCTGATGTGACGCGGGGCGCGCTGCGCGTCAAGCGGCAAGCCCCGCGCAGGGCATCACTCCAGCGGTCGAAGCGCCTCCTGGGTGGCGATGTTGATGAAGTGGTGGCTATGGAACTCGTCCGCGGTCAGCGCGCCATCCTCGTTCTGATTGGCATAGGCGAAAGCGGCCTCCTGGAAGCGGCCCATCTCTTCGCCGGTGACCGCGCCGTCATCGTCGTAATCCATGAACTTATAGATGATCCGGCTGGCGGTCTGATATTGCGTGCTGCGGCCCAGATCATCGGCGATGACCCCCATACCGAAGCCCCAGTTGAGAAACTCGTCCATGTCAATCCCGCCGCTTTCGTCGAGATCCATCGAGGCCACGACATCCTGAGTGTAGCCGTCGCGCTCTTGCGGGGTCAGCGCGTTGTCGCCATCTGCGTCGATGGTCTCGAACAGGGTCTGGGCCAGATCGCCGGGGCTCTGCTGCTGCGCGACAGCCGGGGCGGCAACTGCAAGCGCGAAAGAGGCATAGGCAAGGCTGCGTAAAATCATTCTGTCGGTCCTTTCAAACGGGAGGAGCCCCGCAGGAAAAACACGCGGCGCTTCTAGCGGTGGAAACGTCATTGCCCCGTCAGAGTTCCTGCCGCGGCTGCCCCTCAGGGCGCGGTATTGCCCTTCCGCCGCGTCCACCCATAGAGACAGATCAGCTCCACCGCGACATGCGCCCCGGCAATGGCGGTGGCGCCGGTGGTGTCATAGGGCGGCGAGACTTCGACCACGTCTCCGCCCATCAGATTGATCCCGGCCAGCCCGCGCAGCAACGCGGCCGCCTGCCAGCTGGCCAGCCCGCCCCAGACCGGCGTGCCGGTGCCCGGTGCGAAGGCCGGATCGAGCGCGTCGATATCGAAGGTGATATAGACCGGGCGATCCCCGATAGCCTCGCGGATTCGGGCGAGAGTGGTGTCAATCCCGTCCCGGTGGACCGAGGGCGCATCGAGGATCGTAACGCCAAGCGTGTCCGGATTCTCGGTTCTGATCCCGATACTGACGCTCGCCGCCGGATCGACGACGCCCTCGCGGATTGCCTTGTAAAGAAACGTTCCGTGATCGATCCGCTCGGGGTCATCGTCGACCCAAGTGTCGGAATGCGCGTCGAACTGGATCAGTGCAACCGGGCCGTGACGCTGCGCATAGGCCCGCAGGATCGGCAAGGTGATGAAATGATCGCCGCCAAGCGTGACCGTGCCCACGCCCTGATCCAAAAGGCCGCCAATATGCGTCTCGATCCGGGCAGGAACCTCGCGCGTATTCGCATAATCGAACGCCATGTCGCCCGCATCGGCGATAGCCAGCTCGGCCAGCGGGTCATAGCCCCAGCCATAGGGCGCATCATAGGGTTGCAGCGTCGAGGCCTCGCGGATGGCACGCGGCCCGAAGCGGGTGCCGGGGCGATGGGTCACGGCCTGATCGAAGGGGATGCCGGTCACCGCCAGATCGAAGCCCGCCAGATCCTTCGCATAGCGCCGACGCAGAAACGATGTGGCGCCGCCAAAGGCGTTCTCGAAGCTCAGCCCCCGCGACTCATCGCGCGTAAACGCCTGATCCACCTGGTTTTTCGCGTCTTCCAGAGCCATGCACTATATCCTTTCGACCGGCAGGATCATGGCCGAGCATGCAACGCCCCGCGCCGGACGGCAATCGGGTGCACCATGAAAAACGGGGCCGCACATGGCGGCCCCTCGCAGGAAAGGCTTCGGGATGGATCAGCCTTCCAGCTTGGCTTCGACCGAAATCTCGATCTCAAGCTCGTCATCGACGGCGGGGACGAATGCGCCGAGATTGAAATCCGACCGGTCGATCTCGGTCTCGCCGCTGAAACCGATGGTCGGTGTCTGGGTGATCGGGTCGACCCCTGCCCCGACGAATTCCACGTCGAGCGTCACCGGGCGGGTCACGCCGTTCAGCGTCAGATCGCCGGTCACCTGAGCCTCTTCCCCGTCATCTTCAAGCTCGATCCCGGTCGAGGTGAAGGTGATGACCGGCATGTCCTCGCCCTCGACCCCGAAGAAATCATCAGTCTTCAGATGCTCGTCCAACTCGGGCGCGACAGTGCGCAGCGCCGAAAGCGGGAACGAGGCTTCGACCGTGGCCGAAGCGAGGTCTTGCGGGTCCAGCGTGATGCTGCCCTCGACACCGTTCACGAAGCCGCGCGAGGTCGAGAAGCCCATGTGATCGTAGCTGAACATGATCTGGCTATGCGCGGGATCGAAGCTGTAGGTGCCGGCCTCGGGCATGTTGTCATCATCGCCGGGCTTGGTCATCACCGGCGCGCCGGGCTGTTCCTCGCCACTGTTGGATCCGGCTGCGTCGGCAGCGCCGCTTTCGGCCGACGCGTTTTCGCCGGACGCGCCCTCGCCAGCGGGGTCATCAGTCTGGGCGCCCGTGTCGGCAGCAGCGTCTGCGCCTGCGTCAGCCGAACCCGCCGTGGCTTCGGTCGTTGCCGTCTCGTCGGTGTCGTCCTGCGCCTGCGCCAGAACCGGCGCTGTCACGGCCATTGCGGCAATCAGGGCAGAGCTGAAAAGCGGTGTGCGGAAATCTTTGAACATGCTGTCACTCCTCATCGTGTTGCTGGGGCAACGCCGCGCAACCGGCCCGGTTCCGCCGCTGGCAGAGCCGTGATAACCGTCAAGGCGGCAGCGGCGGGCAAAGGTAAAACGGGCGGGCAGGAATCTCCTTGCATCCCTGTAATCCGCCGCTATAAAGCCGCATCCTTCCGCAATCGCGAAACCGGCGCAGCCTCTCGTGGCGGGGCGCGGAAGGGGTTTTCCCGCCGTTGAAGCCGCCTTGAAAACTGAAAGGTCTGACATGCCGCTTTATGAGCATGTGCTGATCGCCCGCCAGGACCTGTCGAACACGCAGGCCGAAGGGCTGGTCGAACATTTTTCCACCGTGCTGGCCGATAATGGCGGCAAGGTGGTCGACAGCGAATACTGGGGTGTCCGCACCCTCGCCTATAAGATCAACAAGAACCGCAAGGGCCATTACGCCTTCCTGCGCACCGACGCGCCTTCGGCCGCCGTGCAGGAGATGGAGCGTCTGGCCCGTCTGCATGACGACGTGATGCGGGTGATGTCGATCAAGGTCGACGCACACGAAGAAGGCCCGTCCGTCCAGATGCAGAAGCGCGAAGAGCGCGGTGAGCGTCGCAGCCGCGACCGCGACAACTAAGGAGATCGAGACATGGCGAACAAACCGTTTTTCCGCCGTCGCAAGGTCGATCCGTTCGGTGGCGACAACGCCCCCAAGATCGACTACAAGGACACCCGTCTGCTGCAGCGCTATATCAGCGAACGCGGCAAGATCGTGCCGTCGCGCATCACCGCCGTTTCGGCCAAGAACCAGCGCAAGCTGGCTCAGGCCATCAAGCGCGCACGCTTTCTGGCGCTGCTGCCCTATGTCGTGAAATAAGGAGGAAGACCGATGCAAGTCATCCTGCTGGAACGCGTCGCCAAGCTCGGCGCCATGGGCGACGTGGTCCGCGTCAAGGAAGGTTACGCCCGCAATTTCCTGCTGCCGCAGGGGAAGGCGCTGCGTGCCTCGGAATCCAACATCGCCGCATTCGAGGCGCAGAAGGCCGCGCTCGTCGCCAAGAACGACGAATCCAAGGCCGATGCCCAGAAGGTTGCCGACAAGCTGAACGGCGAAACCTTCATCATCATCCGCTCGGCCTCCGATGCCGGCTCGCTTTACGGTTCGGTCAGCCCGCGTGACGCGGCGGATGCGGCCAATGCGGCAGGTCACCAGATCGACCGCAAGCAGGTCGTGCTTGGCGCCCCGATCAAAGAGCTGGGCCTGCACAACATCCAGGTCGTGCTGCATCCCGAGGTCGAGGCCGAGATCACGCTGAACGTGGCTCGCTCGAACGAGGAAGCCGAGCTTCAGGCGTCGGGCAAGTCGATCCAGGACCTCGCGGCGGAAGAAGACGCCGAGGCCGAGTTCGAGATTGCCGAGCTGTTCGACGATATCGGCTCTGCCTCGCGCGACGACGACGAGCTGGTCACCGACGCGCCGGAAACCACGGCCGGTTCGGGCGAGTAATCGCCCAAATCTATCACCAGATAGCAGAGCCGCGCCGGTCGCCCCGGCGCGGCTTTTTCGTGTCGCCCCTCCCGGCAAGCCTCCAGCACTCCGCCCGGCTCCGCTGGCAGTGCCGGAAATAGCGCCCGTTTCGCCGCGGCCCGAGCCGGATCGCTGGAACGAAACCGCGCGACGCTCGTTTTGCCTGCAACAAGACAGCGAAAGGAACGGCTTATGTCGCGCTTTGCAGATGTGACCAGCGATACCCCTCATGGCCCGCGCCCGGTTCCCGAGGGGCATATCCCTTCGGGCCGCTTGCCGCCGAGCCGGCGTTTGCCGCCACCCGAGGAAAAACGCCCGAGCCTTGCGGTTCTGGGCGGGATGGGCGTCGCCGCGGCTGCGGCAACCGCGCTGACCATCTTCGCGGGCCGCGCCGTCGCCGGTGCGATCAGCGGCGATGACGAGGACCGGCCCCGCCGCCGCAGCCGCCCGCGCCGCCGCCACGCGCCCCGCTTCGAGGAGTTGAGCCTTGCCGAGCGTCAGGCGATGCTCAACCGCGCCCGCGCCGATTTCGTGGATTACGACGAACACGCCGCAGATCTGCGCCGCCGTGCTGCCCAACCGCGCCCGCGCCCCCGCCCGGCAGGCGGGCGCCGCCCGTCTCAGGGTCATTCCGAAGGTGGGTTCCTGCGCAGCTTCGGCGACAGCGCCGGCGAAATCGCCACCAATCTGACCCGTCTCGTTGCCGCAGCGACGGCAGCGGTGCAGGGCTTCCAGCAGGTCTCGGGCCGCGCCGACGGCATCCTGCGCGACTTCATGGAGGCCTCCGACAAGTTCGGCGGTCTGTTCGGCGGCAAAGGCGGCGATGGGGATGATACCCGAACGAGCCACACGCCAGCGCAGAAGGCCGACCAGACCGACACGGCCTCCGCGCACCGCAGCGCCGAAAACGAGGCCACGCGCCGCAGTCATAATCTGTGATCCGCGGTCATGGCCCGATCCTCTGACCGCTCGATTGCCGATGCGCTGTTCGACCCGCTGCCCGATGATGTCAGGCGTCGCTACGGGCTGGATGACGATGCCCGCCAGAACCGCGACACCGGAAAATCCGAGGGCAGCGAAGGGCCCCGGCAAGCTGAGGGCAGCAGCAAGGCCGCCGGTCTGCCCGCCCCCCGCGCCGACGCCCCCGATTCGCCATGGCGAATGCGGCTCGGCGAATGGTGGCGGGTGCTCAAGGCCACGATCCGCGAGATCGGCAAGGACCGCGTCACCTCGGTAGCGGGCGGCGTCGTGTTCTTCGGACTTCTGGCGTTGTTCCCGGCAATCACCGCGCTTGTTTCGATCTTCGGGCTGGTTGCCGACCCTGTGGTCATCGAAGATCAGCTCGACAATCTCGAACAGGTGGTGCCGCCCTCGGCGCTCGACATTATCCGGGGTCAGATCGAATCGATCATCAGCTCACCCGGGACCGCCTTGTCCTTTGCCGGGATTGCCGGTCTGCTGGCGACGCTGTGGTCGGCCAATGGCGGCATGAAGGCGCTGATGGGCGCGCTGAACGTCGCCTGGGTCGAACAGGAGAGCCGCGGTTTCGTCAAGCTGAACCTGATCTCGCTGGGGATGACGCTTGGTGCGATCGTGCTGATCATCGCGCTGGTGACGGCGATTGCCGTCCTGCCCGCGCTGCTCGACTGGCTTCCGCTGCCCGAAAGCACGGTCAGCATGTTCTCGGCAATCCGCTGGCCGATCATGTTCGCGGTGCTGCTACTGTCGATCTCGCTGCTCTACCGCTTCGGGCCGAGCCGCGACGACGCCCATTTCAGCTGGGTCTCGCCGGGTGCGCTGTTCGCCGCGGTCGGTCTGGTCGGCGCCTCTTCGCTATTCTCCTTCTACGCCGCCAATTTCGCCAGCTATAACGAGACCTACGGAACGCTGGGTGCGGTGGTGGTGCTGATGATGTGGATGTGGATCGCGGCCATCGTGGTCCTTGTCGGAGCCGAGCTGAACGCCGTGGCCGAGCGCCATTTGAGGGCGCTGAACGGCGAGGCTCAGAAGCGGTGAGCCGCGCGCTGCCCGATTTGCAGAATCGCGGCGGGCCCCCATATTCAGAGCCAACGCGCCCGGCGTTTCGGCCCCGGCCCCGGCGCCGATGATCCGGTCGAGACGATCCCGGCGGTGCCGCGCGGCATGGCTTGATTTTCCCCTCGCGCAGCGCCGATTGCTTTGTTAGAACGGCGCGGATTTCGTGGCGGGCCCTCGTGCCCGCTGCAGGACATTGCGGGTGTGGCGAAATTGGTAGACGCACCAGATTTAGGTTCTGGCGCCGCAAGGCGTGGGGGTTCAAGTCCCTCCACCCGCACCATGACGAAGGATAGGACATGCAGGTCACAGAGACCCAGAACGAAGGCCTCAAGCGCGGCTACCAGATGACCCTCCCGGCCGCCGATCTGGCCGCGACCGTGGACGCCAAGCTGAAAGAAGCTCAGCCGGAAGTCGAGATGAAGGGCTTCCGCAAGGGCAAGGTGCCGATGGCAATGCTGAAAAAGCAGTTCGGCCCGCGCGTGATGGGCGATGCGATGCAGGATTCCATTGATGGCGCGCTGCGCGAACATCTGGAAAAATCCGGCGACCGCCCGGCAGTGCAGCCCAAGGTCGAGATGCAGGATGGCGAGAACTGGAAGGAAGGCGATGACGTCGTGGTCAACGTCTCCTACGAGATCCTGCCCGAGATCCCCGAGGTCGACCTGTCCAAGGTCAAGCTGGAACGTCTGGTCGTGAAGGCCGAAGACGACGCCGTGACCGAGGCTCTGGAAGGGCTGGCCAAGAACGCGACGGCTTACGAAGACAAGCGCAAGGGCTCGAAAGCCGCCAAGGACGATCAGGTTGTGATTGACTTCAAGGGCTCGGTCGATGGCGAGGAATTCGAAGGCGGGACCGCCGAGGATTACCCGCTGGTGCTTGGCTCGAACAGCTTCATCCCCGGTTTCGAGGATCAGCTGATCGGCGCCAAGGCCGGCGACGAGATCGCGGTGAACGTCAAGTTCCCCGACGAATACGGTGCCGCCCATCTGGCCGGCAAGGATGCGGTCTTCGCCACCACCGTCAAGGCGGTGAAGAAGCCGGTCGATGCCAAGCTCGACGATGAGCTGGCCAAGCGCTTCGGTGCCGAATCGCTCGACAAGCTGAAAGAGCAGATCGCCGAGCGTCTGGAAGGCGAATATAAAGGTGCGAGCCGCGCGGTGATGAAGCGCTCCCTGCTGGATCAGCTCGACGAGCAGGTGAAGTTCGACCTGCCCGACGTTCTGGTCGAAGCCGAGGCCGGTCAGATCGCGCATCAGCTCTGGCACGAGGAACACCCCGAAGAGCAGGGCCATAATCACGGCGAGATCGAGCCGACCGAGGAGCACAAGAAGCTGGCCGAGCGCCGCGTGCGTCTGGGTCTGCTGCTTGCCGAGATCGGTCAGAAGGCCGAGGTTCAGGTCTCGGATCAGGAATTCACCCAGGCGGTGATGAACCAGGCGCGCCAGTTCCCCGGGCAGGAGCGTCAGTTCTTTGAGTTCATCCAGCAGAACCCGCAGGCGCAGCAGCAGCTCCGCGCTCCGATCTTCGAGGACAAGGTTGTCGATCACATCGCCGAGCAGGCGAAGGTCGAGGACAAGGAAGTGAGCAAGGAAGAGCTGGAAAAAGCTGTCGAAAACCTCGACCAGCTCTGAAACCGGCCTTGCCCGCATTGCAGAAAGCCGCGACCCTTTGGCCGCGGCTTTTTCTATTGAGCAAGGCGTTATGACGGCATCAGAGATCCTGCGCGGCTTCCGGGAAGCGATGCGCATCAATGAATTCCATCGCGCGGCGCGGGAGTGGCTGGCCGCGGATCAGATCGGGCTCTGGCCGCAATCTGCCAAGCTGATCCGCAGACCCGCCGCCTATGCTGCCATCGACAACGCCTTTCCCGGCCGCGGGGGCTGGCGCTTCGAAGAAATCTCGCTTCTGGCCGATGGTGACCGCGTGGTGACCGATAGGCGCATCACCCACGCGGATCTCGAGGTGATTGCGCGCGCCATCACCTTTCACGAAACGCGACAGGGCCGCATCGCCCGCCAGACCGAATACGGGCCCGACCGCTATCCGGTGCCGGCCTGGCGGGTGGGGATTCCGGAGGTTGACGGGGTTCGGGCGCCGTTTTGACTCTGGTCAAAATTTGGGCAGTCTGGGCGAATTTCGTGCGGCTGGCCCGGTTTTCGGGGGCGGATGCCGCGTTTCGCGCCTCTCTCGTGGACGGGCGGCGCCAAACCCGGCAAGCAGGTCGCAGACACGCGCAGGAAGGATCACCGCGATGAAAAAGATCGAAGCGATCATCAAGCCCTTCAAGCTGGACGATGTGAAGGAGGCCCTTCAGGAAGTCGGCGTCCAGGGGCTTACCGTCACCGAGGTCAAGGGCTTCGGCCGTCAGAAAGGCCATACCGAGCTTTATCGCGGCGCGGAATATGTCGTGGACTTCCTGCCCAAGATCAAGATCGAGATGATCCTGCCCGACGATCAGATCGACGCCGCCGTCGAGGCCATCGTCTCGGCCGCGCGCACCGAAAAGATCGGCGACGGCAAGATTTTCGTTTCGCCCGTCGATCAGGCGATCCGCATCCGCACCGGCGAAACCGGCGACGACGCGGTCTGATCCGCGCCGCCTGAACAATCTTAACAGCGACGATCCGGGATCGGCCTTGGCCGGTTCGCATATGAAAAAGGAAAGACTTTATGAAAGCCGCAGATGTCATCAAGCTGATGGAAGATGAAGAGGTCGAATATGTCGATGTCCGCTTCACCGATCCGAAGGGCAAGCTCCAGCATGTCACGCTGGTCAACGACGAGGTCGACGAGGACTTCTTCGAGGAAGGCTTCATGTTCGACGGCTCGTCCATCGCCGGCTGGAAGTCGATCGAACAGTCCGACATGAAGCTGATGCCCGACCCGGCCAGCGTCTATATCGACCCGTTCTATGCTGAGAAAACGCTCTGCGTGCACTGCAACGTGGTCGAGCCGGACACGGGCGAGCCCTATGCCCGCGACCCGCGCGGCACCGCCGTCAAGGCCGAGGCCTATCTGAAATCGACCGGGATCGGCGATGTGTCATTCTGGGGGCCCGAGGCCGAGTTCTTCCTGTTCGATGATGTGCGTTATTCGGTGACGCCGCAGAAGGTGGCCTATGCGATCGACGCGGCCGATGCGGCCTGGAATACCGATGCCGAATACGAAATGGGCAACACCGCCCACCGTGCAGGCCACAAGGGCGGCTATTTCCCGGTGAACCCGGTCGATGCCGGTCAGGACATCCGCGGCGAGATGCTGTCGACGATGAAGCGCATCGGCATGAAGGTGGACAAGCATCACCACGAGGTTGCATCCGCGCAGCACGAGCTGGGGCTGGTCTTTGGCGAGCTGACCGAGCAGGCCGACCATCTTCAGAAATACAAATATGTCATTCACAACGTGGCCCATGCCTATGGCAAATCCGCGACCTTCATGCCGAAGCCGATGAAGGGGGATAACGGCTCGGGGATGCATGTGAACATGTCGATCTGGAAGGACGGCAAGCCAATCTTTGCGGGCGACAAATATGCCGATCTGTCGCAAGAGGCGCTGTGGTTCATCGGCGGCATCCTGAAACACGCCAAGGCGCTGAACGCGCTGACCAACCCGTCGACCAACAGCTATAAGCGGCTGATCCCGGGCTTCGAAGCGCCGGTGCTGCGGGCCTATTCGGCGCGGAACCGTTCGGGCTGCGTGCGGATTCCGTGGACCGAAAGCCCCAAGGCCAAGCGCGTCGAGGCGCGGTTCCCCGATCCGGCGGCAAACCCCTATCTGTGCTTCGCGGCACTGCTGATGGCGGGTCTGGACGGGATCAAGAACAAGATCGACCCCGGCCCGGCCTCGGACAAGGATCTTTACGACCTGCCCCCGGAAGAGCTGGCCGAGATCCCGACCGTCTGCGGCTCCCTGCGCGAAGCGCTGGAAGAGCTTGAAAAAGACATGGATTTCCTGCTGCAGGGCGACGTGTTCACCCGCGACCAGCTTGAGGGCTATATGGCGCTGAAATGGGAAGAGGTCTATGCCTATGAGCACACCCCGCACCCGGTCGAATATCAGCTTTACTATTCGGTCTGAGCGCAGCGCGATCCACAGCCTCTCCACAGGGTGCCCAGAGGGTTATCCCCGCAACGATCCACAGGCAGCCCCAAGGCTGCCTGTTTTTTTGGGCGTTACAGCGCGGATATTGGCGTCAGACCCGCGTCTCGAATCTGCGTGGATGATATTCGTTCCGTCTGAGAATCAGAGGCTCAGAGCATCACCGGCTCTCCCTGCGCCGCGCACACCGTTGAGCATCCTATCGTCCAGCCTGTCACCATGAAGCACCGACACATCACCGGTGGTTTCAAGCACCACCGCCCGCACCTGCGCGGGGTCGAGCACATTGGCCGCGCGCAGCTTTGCGGCAAGGTCATCGGGCGACACGCGCGCGTCGCGCAGCGCGTCATGCAGCACCGTTCCGTCGCGCATCAGAAGGCGGGGCTCGTTCTCGACGGCGGACTCGAACCGGTCCGAAGTGATGCGCATACGGGCATGGGCGTATTGCACCGCCATCAGCGCGGCCATGGCGATCAGGCTTTGCAGGAACCCTGCCCAGCCCGTCGCCTGCGATGCCCCGGCCATCAGCGACCCGACGGCCAGTGTGGTGACGAAATCCACCGAAGCCATCTTGGAGAACGAGCGCAGCCCGATGATCCGCACAAGGAAGATCAGCCAGCACAGCGCCATCGCCGAGAGAAGCGCGCCACGCAGCAGGATGTCGATCACGATCTGGTCCGTAAACATGGAAAATCCTTTCAATAAAACCCGGCGCTGTTGCGGCGCGCCCGGAAAATCCGGTGATGCTGAACTTTCCCTCGGCGAGAGGCAAGCGATGTTAATCGCACGCAGCAGGTGTATTTATGCCATCCGATGTATCACGCCAGCACCGAGCCTTGAGCGACCCGGATCTCGCCGACGGTCAGGCAGCGCTGAGGAATGCCGGTGTCTGACGAGCCTGAGCGGCTGGGCGCATATATGCCTTTTCGCCGTACCAAGCTTATCGCAATCTATCACATGACAGATTGTCGCCATGCCGCTTCCGCAAGATTGGAAGTTTATCGTTATATCTCATACGATTAAAAGCGCGGCTGCTGCTTCACAATAATGTGAAGAAGGCGAGGTTATCGCTCTGCTTATGCATAGTATCGGCTGAGTCTCCCAATTATGATTAATCATATTTAAGCCTTCGGCTGTGTCACAAATCTTTCACGTATCGTATTAACTTTTGTTTATGTTCTAGTTAATTTGGTTAATCATTCGTTCACACCGCAGGCTATTCCCTGAGTGCAATCGGATGTCCGGCGAGTGTCATCTAACCGTTTTTTAGTGGTGCTACCATGCCGACATCCCGTAAAGAACAAGCCTATCTTCTCGACCCGTCTAGTTCACCGCCGTCCGGAACGACGCTGAACGTCCGGAGAATTACTCTGGTTGATCAGGATGATGACGGGGATTTTTCCTCCAGCGGATACGATTCCGTTGATGGATGGGATATCTATGGGAGCTTTTCCGATACCATCAGGGTCAGGCTCGCGGACGGATCGGTCACGAATATCAGCGGCACCACATTCTACGCTTACAATGGAAACCAATATTTCACGCCGACCGACGGCACGATACTCGAAAACGCGACCTTTATACGAACCGTCTCGTCAACGTACCGAGATAATGGCGGGGTCAAACCGACCGATCTGGGCCCGACCTGCTTCACGTCGGGGACGCTGATCGAGATAGCCGATGGCGGTCAGGTGCCGATCGAAACGCTGAACGTCGGTGACGCGGTTCGGGTCGTTACGGCAGGTCGCGACGCGGTACAGGACATTCGCTGGATCGGGCGCCGCGACATCGGCCGGACCGAGATGGAGCGCAACGAGAAGCTGCGTCCAGTGAGGGTGAAGGCGGGCGTCTTGGGGAAGGGCCTGCCCCGGCGCGATCTTCTGGTCTCGCGCCAGCATCGGATTCTGGTATCCTCACCCATCACGACACGCATGTTCGGCGTATCCGAAGTTCTGATCCCGGCCATCCGCCTGATCGCTTTTCCCGGCATCTTCATTGACGATGAGGTGGAGACCGTCACCTATTTCCACCTGCTGTTCGACGCCCATGAGATCGTGATCTCGGAAGGCGCCCCGACGGAAAGCCTTTATACCGGGCCCGAGGCGATGAAAGTCATCTCGCAAGAAGCCCGGGACGAAATCTTGACCCTGTTCCCCGAGCTCGATCGCGCAGAGATGCAGCCTCCCCACGCGCGGATCGTGCCGCCGCTTCATGCACAGAAGCGGCTCGTATACCGGCATGTCAAAAACAGCATGCCGGTATTGGAGGGTTGAGATCGGTGAGGGGTGACTGCGGTGACCCCTCACCCCCAGAGCGCGGTGCAGATAAAGAACAGCAGCCCCGACAGCGTCGCGGCGGCCGGCACGGTAATCAGCCAGGCCGCGAGGATGGTGGTGAAATGTGAACGGCGCACGACCTTGCGGCGGCGGCGCTGCTCGGCGGTCGAGATGGTGTCGACGCGGTGCTCACCCATGATCCGCTCGTGATACCATTCGCGGAAGAAGCCGACGCCGAAGATGCCCCCGATGGCGATATGGGTCGAGCTGACCGGCAGACCCAGCCATGAGGCGATGATGACGGTGATCGCGGCCGACAGTGCCACGCAATAGGCGCGCATCGCGTTGAGGCGGGTGATCTCGTTTCCGACGATATTGATGAGCTTGGGCCCGAACAGCAGCAGTCCGACCGACAGCCCCGCGCCGCCGATCAGCATCACCCAGAGCGGGATCGACACGCTGTCGCTGCTGCCACCGTCCTGCACGGCATGGACGATCGCGGCGAGCGGGCCGACGGCGTTGGCGACGTCATTGGCGCCATGAGCGAAAGACAGCAGACCCGCCGAGAGCACCAGCGGGATAGCGAACAGCTCTTTGAGGGATTTCTTGCGCGGTTCCAGCCCGAGGGACTGGCGCGCGATGACCGGGCGCATGGCGATGGTGGTGACGATGGCGAGGGCCAGGCCGATCAGCAGCGCCGGGCCGAAGCCGATGGACACGATCTTCTTCAGCCCTTTCAGCGCCAGATAGGTGGCGAAGGTCCCGGCCATGATGCCGATCAGCACCGGCACCCAGCGGCGGGCCGAGGCCAGCATATCCTCGGTGTAGATGATCTTGATCTTGATGAAGGCGAGAAACGCCGCCGCGATCACCCCGCCCATCAACGGAGAGATTACCCAGCTTGCCACGATCGCGCCCATGGTCGGCCAGTTCACCGCCGCAAAGCCGGCGGCGGCGATCCCCGCCCCCATGACTCCGCCGACAATGGAGTGGGTGGTCGAGACAGGCGCGCCGAGCCAGGTCGCAAGGTTGATCCAAAGCGCCCCGGCGAGCAGGGCCGAGAACATCGCCCAGATGAACACGCCGGGCTGCGCGACGCTTTCCGGCGAGATGATCCCGCGCGACACGGTCGAGACCACATCGCCACCCGCCAGCAGCGCGCCCGCCGTTTCGCAGATGGCGGCAACGACCAGCGCCGATCCGATGGTCATCGCCCGCGCGCCGACGGCGGGCCCCATATTGTTGGCCACATCGTTGGCGCCGATATTCAGCGCCATATAGGCCCCCACGACCGCAGCGGCGATGACGATGGCCGTCGTCGCGCTGAACCCGGTGAACGAGGCGACGGCCAGCCCGACAAGCGCCATGAAGGCCAGCCCGATCCCCGGTGCCACCAGCGGGCGCGATACCACTGCCGCGGCCTGTTCCAGCGTCGAGATCCGCCCGAGATCCTTGTTGAGTGTCTTCCAGGATTTGAGGTCAGAATCGGCCATGTCCCACCCGTCTTGCTTTGCGACAGATGCGTAACAGCACAGTAACACTCCGACAATCGCAAGACGGCTTCACGGCATTGTTTGCGCGCATGGCTTGCCCCGGCGATGCACAGGGGCCACGCTGCGCGCCAGCATCACGCAAGATTTTGGACATTGCCAACAGGAGAGCCGCCATGCAGCATCAGCACCATCGCCGCAGAGGGATGACCCGCCGCCATGTCATGGCATCCGCCGCGGGCCTCGCCGGGCTGTCGGCGCTGCCGGGCGTCGCGCTTGCGCAAGAGCCGCATCCCAATCCGATGCCCGAAGAGATCCGCAAGGTGCTGGAACGCAACCCCGCCCTGCCCGTGCTGGGCAACCCGGACGGCAATGTCACGCTGAGCGAGTTCTTCGATTACAACTGCACTTTCTGCCGCCGCAACATGGACGCAGTGCAGCGGCTCGTCACCGAGGATCAGGATCTGCGTGTGGTGTTCCGCGAATGGCCGGTCTTCGGCGATGGCTCGATGTTCGCGGCGAAAGCCTCGCTCGCATCGCTGCGACAGGGCAAATACTGGCAGTTTCACGCCGCGATGATGAATATGGGCGGCCGCGCGGAAGAGGCCAGCGTGCTGCGCGAGGCGCGCAATGTCGGGCTGGACATCGAGAAGCTGCAAGCCGACATGGAAAAGCGCGAGATCCTCGACCAGATCTATGAAACGATGGACCTGGCCGACACGATGCGGCTTCAGGGCACCCCCACCTTCATCGCCGGTCACGAGGCGACATTCGGGCTGCAAAGCGTCGCCGATCTCAAGCGGCTGGTGGCGACGGCGCGCGAGGATCTGCTTTAGGCGCCGCGGCGGGTTTTCCCGGAGCTGGGGGCATTGACGCGGGCGCGTCAAACTGACCAATCTGTCGCCACCAATCGGGAGAAGAAACCATGACAAAGCATTTCGCCCTGAGCCTTGCCGTTCTGGCCGGCTCGACCGCGCTTGCCGGCGCGGAGGAAGTCAAGCTTGGCTATGCGCTGGCCGAAGACAGCCATTACGGCGCCGGCGCACGGGCCTTTGAAGAGACGCTGACCGCCGAGCTTGGCGATGCGTTTACCGTCGAACATTACCCCTCCTCGGGTCTCGGCGGCGAGCGTGAGGTGATCGAGGGGCTCCAGATCGGGACCGTGCAGGCGACCATCGCGTCTTCTGGCACGCTGTCGAATTTCGTGCCCGAGGTCGGGGTGTTCGACATCCCCTTCCTGTTCCGCGATCTGAGCCATGCCCGCACCGTGCTTGACGGCGAGATCGGCGATGAGATGCTGGCGAAGTTCAGCGAGACGGGGCTGCATGCGCTGGCCTGGGGCGAGCAGGGTTTCCGCCACATCACCAATAATCGTGCTGCGGTCGCCTCACCCGAGGATCTGGACGGGCTGAAAATCCGCACCATGGAAAATCCGGTTCATCTGAAAGCGTTCGACGCGCTCGGCGCCGCGCCGACTCCGATGGCCTGGCCCGAGGTGATCCCGGCGCTGGAACAGGGCGCGATCGACGGGCAGGAGAACCCGCTTTCGGTGATCGTCTCGGCCAAGCTGGACGAGGTACAGCAATATCTGACGCTGGACGGCCATGTCTATTCGCCGGCCATCGTGATGGTGTCTGGCCAGCTTTGGGACGGGCTCGACGACGCGCAGAAAGCGGCCTTCGAGAAGGCCGGCGATGCCGCCGTGGTGGCGATGCGCGATTATGTCGATCAGGTCGAATCCGAGGGCGTCGCGACGCTGAAAGAGCGCGGCATGGAGGTGAACGAGCTGACAGCCGAGGACAAGCAGGCGTTTCAGGACCAGCTTGCGGATGTCTATGTCGAATATGAGGAACAGTTCGGCAAGGAGCTGATGGACAGCATCATCGCCACCGAATGAGCCGCATCGACGACATTGCGAAGGGCGGGCCCCGCCCTTCGCTGGCCGAACGCATCTTTGTCGCGCTGAACGCCGCCGCCATCGTCGCCCTGCTGGGGGTGATGTGCGTCGTCGTGGGCTGGAATGTCGGGTTGCGCTATCTGACCGGCAATTCGCTGCCCTGGGCCGATGAGGTGGCGCGCTATACGATGATATGGATGTGTTTCCTCGGCGCCGGGCTGGCGCTGCGCGAGGGGGCGCATGTGGCGCTGACCAATTTCCAGACAGCTCTGCCGATTGGCGCCGCGCGCGCCTTGCGGGGCGTGGTGCTGATGCTGCTGACGATCTTCTTCGGCGTGATGATCTGGATGGGCTGGGACTATATGAGCCGCGCACAGTTCCAGCTTTCGGCGGCGCTGCGGATCAGGATGTTCTGGGTCTATGCCGCGATGCCGGTCGGATTTGCACTGCTGATCGTTCATCTGGCGCTGATCGCGCGACGTTATCTGCGTGACGGGCTGGAGGCCGAAGAGGCCGAGGTGCCGCGATGATTGCGCTGATGGTGCTGTCCTTCCTGGTCTTTCTGGTCATCGGCGTGCCGGTGGCCTTTGCGCTTGGCCTTGCCGCCTTCACCGCGCTGGGCCTGACCGGGGCGTATCCGCTGGTGGTGATCGTGAAAGAGATGTTTTCCGGTCTCGACAGCTTTCCGCTGCTCGCCGTGCCGTTCTTCATCTTCGCCGCCGAGATCATGTCAGCGGGGGCGATTTCCATGTCGCTGCTGCGTTTCGCCCGGCAATTCGTTGGCCATCTGCGCGGCGGGCTCGGTTATGCCAATGTCATCAGCCAGACGCTGTTCGCGGGGATCTCGGGCTCGGCGCTGGCCGATGCGGCGGGGCCCGGCGCGATGATGACGCGGATGATGGAGAAAGGCGGCTATGACCGCGCCTATGCGGGCGCGCTGACCATTTCAAGCGCCGTGGTCGGGCCGATCATTCCGCCCTCGATCACCATGATCATCTATGCGTTGCAGGATCAGAACGTCTCGGTCGGATCGCTTTTCATGGCCGGTATCCTGCCGGGGCTGCTGATCTCCGCGGCGATGGCGACGGTGAATTTCGTCATCAGCCGGAGACGCAACTATGTCAGCGATATGCGCCGCCCCGAGCCGGGCGTGATGCTGCGCAACTCGCTTCATGCGGTGCCGTCGCTGATGCTGATCGTGCTGATCGTCGGCGGCATCCGCAGCGGCATCACCACGCCTACCGAGGCCTCTGTCATGGCGGTGTTCTATGCGCTGCTGGTGAGCGTGGTGATCTATCGCAGCATGGGGCTGCGCGAGATCTGGGGCGCGGCGCGTCGGGCGGCGATCATGTCGGTCTCCGTGCTGCTGATCCTCGCCTCGGCCCGCGCCTTCGCCTGGGTGCTGATCATCGAGGGCGTGCCGCAGGATCTGGCCGATTACGTGATCGCGCTGGAACTGTCGCCCATCGCCTTTCTGCTGGCGGTGAATCTGCTGCTGCTGGTCTTCGGCATGTTCATGGACCCGCTGCCCGGGGTAATGATCCTGGTGCCGATCCTCGCGCCGATTGCCCATGCGCTCGGGATTGCGCCGGATCATTTCGCCATTGTGGTGATCGTGAACCTGACTTTCGGCTTGCTGACGCCGCCGGTGGGCGGGCTGATCTTCGTGATCGCCGCCTCGACCGGGCAGAGGCCGGGGGCGCTGATCCGAGAGCTGCCGCCGTTTTTCCTCGCCGCGATCGGTGTGCTTCTGGTGCTGACATTCGTGCCGTTTTTCTCGACCTGGCTGCCGGGGATCGGCGGGTATGGGCACTAGCGTTCCAGGCGGCAGCGATGGCGCTTGGCACGCAGCGTCTGCACGGGCGCGCGGCGGCGGGCGCAAACCGCTGAGCGCCGCTAGACCTCCGGCCGGTCGCCGGTGCTTGCGGTGGCGCGGAACTCGCTGACCGGCGACGCGGCCATCGCTGCGGCGCGGGGCAGGAACAGGGTCAGCACGCCGAGGATGGGCATCCATGCGGTCAGCGCAAAAACGAATTCGATGCTGCGCAGATCGGCCACCACGCCGAGCGCCGCCGCCGCAATCGCGCCGGAACCGAAGGCAAAGCCGAAAAAGATCCCCGCGATCAGCCCGACGCGGCCCGGCACGAGCTCTTGCGCGAAAACCACGATCGCCGGGAAGGCCGAGGCGATCACCACCCCGATTACCACGGTCAGCACGCCGGTCGCGACCAGCCCGACATGCG
The DNA here is from genome assembly GCF_027912835.1 of Paracoccus sediminicola. NCBI lineage: Bacteria > Pseudomonadati > Pseudomonadota > Alphaproteobacteria > Rhodobacterales > Paracoccaceae > Paracoccus > Paracoccus sediminicola. The sequence continues at coordinate 466,992 of NZ_CP115768.1, read as the reverse complement.
GCAGCATCAGCGTGAACGGCAAAGCGCCGAGGATCGAGATCCAGATCACGGTGAGCGGGCGGAACCTGTCGCCCAGCGGTCCGCCGGCGATGACGCCGACCGCCATGGCGGCAAGGAACAGGAACAGCATGAGCTGCGATTGCTGGGTGCTCAGCCCGAATTTCTCGATCAGGTAAAAGGTGTAATAGCTGATGAACGAGGCCGAATAGACATTCTTCGAAAAAGTCAGCAGCGCGAGGATGACGATGGCCGCCTGCACGCGCCGCCGCGACAGCCCATGCGGCACCGCGGGTCTGGCCCGCCGGGTGTCGTCGCGCAGATATGCCGCATACCAGACCCCGACCCGCGCGAGGATCAGCACGCCCAGCATAGCCAGCGCGGTGAACCACATGATCGAGCCGCGCCCATTCGGCACCACGATGAACGCCGCCAGAAGCGGGCCGATGGCGGTGCCCACGTTGCCTCCCACCTGAAAGAAGCTTTGCGCCGTGCCGTAGCGCCCGCCCGAGGCCATGCGCGCGACGCGGCTCGCCTCGGGGTGGAACACGGCAGAGCCAATCCCGATCAGCATCGCACCGATGACCAGCAGCGGATAGCTGGGCGAAGCGGCCAGTGCCACCAGCCCGATCAGCGTCGAGCTCATCCCGATGGACAGGGATGCGGGCATCGGACGCCGGTCGGTCATCAGCCCGACGGCGGGTTGCAGCAGCGAGGCGGTGCCCTGAAACACGAAGGTCAGCAGGCCTATCTGCCAGAAATCGAGCGAGAACTCGGCCTTGAGCAGAGGATAGACCGCCGCCAGCAGCGACTGCATGATATCGTTGAGCATATGGCACAGGCTGACCCCGGCGAGGATCAGCCAGGTGGTGCGCTCTGGCGTGTCGGTTGGTGCTGCGGCGGCGTTGGACATGGGCAGGTGATCTCCCTGCCCTGTTCATCCGCCTCGGCGCGGGCGGCGTCAAGGGCGGCGTGGTCAGGGTGGAAAACAAGGCTGCGACGGGATGGCCGGAACCGGCAAGGTTCCGGCCATCCCGAAGGCCGCCAAAAGCCGGGGCTCAGTCCAGCTTGCGCAGAATGTCGGAGATCTTGCTGAACACGGTGTGAATCTCCTCTTCCGAGATGATGAGCGGTGGCGAGAGGGCAATAATGTCGCCGGTGACGCGGATCATCAGACCGTCCGCCCAGGCGGCCTTCATCGCCTCCATCGCGCGCGCGCCGGGGGCACCGTCGCGCGATTCCAGCTCGATGGCGCCGACAAGGCCGAGATTGCGCAGATCCTTCACATGCGGCAGGCCTTTCAACCCGTGCAGCGCATTTTCCCAGATCGGGGCCATGCGGTCGGCGCGGGCAAAAAGATCTTCCTCGCGATAGGTCTCGATCGCCGCCATTGCCGCCGCCACCGCGATGGGGTGGGCGGAATAGGTGAAGCCGTGGAACAGCTCGATCGCGGCGTCGGCATTGTCCATGGCCGAGTTGTAGATCTTTTCGTCGACGATCACCGCGCCCATCGGGATGGTGCCGTTGGTCAGCCCCTTGGCGGTGGTGATGATGTCGGGCTTCACGTCGAAATATTCCGACGCGCTCGCCCGGCCGAGCCGGCCATAGGCAGTGATGACCTCATCGAAGATCAGCAGGATGCCGTAGCGGTCACAGATCTCGCGCAGCCGCTTGAGATAGCCTTTCGGCGGCAGCAACACCCCGGCCGAGCCGGCCATCGGCTCGACGATCACCGCTGCAATGGTCGAGGGATCGTGCAGCTCGGCCAGCCGGGTCAGGTCATCGGCCAGCTCGGCGCCATGTTCGGGGCAGCCGCGCGAATAGGCGTTGCGTTCGAGATCATGGGTGTGGCGCAGATGGTCGACGCCGCTCAGCAGGCTGCCGAAATACATCCGGTTCTTGACGATGCCGCCGACCGAGATGCCGCCGAAGCCGACACCGTGATAGCCCTTTTCGCGTCCGATCAATCGGGTCCGCGCCGCGTCGCCGCGCATGCGGTGGTAATGCAGCGCGATCTTGAGCGCCGTGTCCACCGATTCCGAGCCGGAATTGGTGTAGAAGACATGGTTCAACCCCTCGGGGAACAGCGCCTGCAACTGGTTGGACAGCGCATAGGATTGCGGGGTGCCGAAGTTGAAATGCGGGGCGTAATCGAGCGTCTCGACCTGCCGCTTGACCGCTTCGACGATGCGCGGGGCCTTGTGGCCCGCATTCACGCACCACAGCCCTGCAACCGCGTCGAGGATCTGCCGCCCGTCCGAACTGGTGTAATACATGCCTTCCGCCGCGGTCACGAGGCGGGGGTCATTGGCGAAATCGCGATTGGCGGTGAACGGCATCCAGAAGCTGGACATGTCGTTCGGAGTCAGCGTCTTGTTCATGGTCGTTCCTCCCGTTCCGGCGGGCTGCCGGGTCCTGCAACAGATTGGTCCTGCTTCATGCCACGATCAATCCCGATTCTCGGGGAAAGATCATCTTGCCGAAAAGCTGCCGCCTCTCGGCAGGATGCATTGGTATCGCGGCGATTGCACCGCGCGAGCTTCCAAGGCCAGATCGGTCCGCGCCGCACCGATTGCCTCTGGCCTGTGCCGCGCCTATTCTTTTGCCCATGACACATCCCTGCCCGTTCCCAACCGGCCCAGGCGCCGCCACGCGCGCCCCGACAGGTCCTGACGCATGACCCCCGAGCGGCATCGTTTCGTCATCATGGGTGTCTCGGGCAGCGGAAAAACCACGGTGGGCGCGGCGGTGGCGGCGCGTCTCGGGCTAAAGTTCATCGACGGCGACCGGCTGCACCCGCCAGAGAATATCGAGAAGATGGCGCAAGGCATCGCGTTGCAAGACGCCGATCGCTGGCCCTGGCTGGACCGGGTTGGCGACCGGCTGAGGCCCGGCACGATCATCGCCTGCTCGTCGCTGCGCCGGGCCTATCGCGATCGCATCCGCAGCCGCGCCGGCGGGCCGGTGGTGTTTCTTTATCTGCGCGGGCGGCGCGACACTCTGGCCGGGCGCATGCGGCAGCGCGAGGGGCATTTCATGCCGGCGGCCCTGCTGGACAGCCAGCTGGCCACGCTGGAAGAGCCCGGCGCGGATGAGGCCGTCGTGATCGCCGATATCGAGGAGCCTCTGGATCGCATCGTGGCGACGCTCATCGCCGGAACGCGCCGTGGTGCCGGGCCGAAGATGCCTGGCGGGTAAACCCTCGCCGAGCGAGATTCGGGAATGATTGGAAAATTCGCCGCGCTCGCATCGTGACGTCACCGATCTGACACCATCCCGACATATCCCTGTTGCACTCTGGCGCGACACAGCGTGGGTCACAAATATGGAGCAAACCCATGCCGTTCCGCAGAAAACTGCTTTCCGGGCTGGTCTCGGCCCTCGCGCTTGGCGCTGCGCTGCCTGCGCTGGCCGCGCCGCAGTTCAACCGCGTCGCCAGCTTCCCGACCACCCGCAACATTGAAGAGGGCGCCGACACCAGCCGCGAGACTTCGGCCGAGATCATGGCAGTCACCGAGGACGGCAATACGCTGATCTATTCCGACAGCCCGCTGGGCGCGATCGGGGTGATCGACATTACCGATCCGGCAAACCCCGCGCCGCTTGGCAATATCGCGATGGATGGCGAGCCGACGACCACGGTGCTGCGCGGAGGTCTGGCCTTTGTCGGGGTGAACACCTCGGGATCCTATACCGCGCCCTCTGGCGTGCTGCGCACGGTGGATCTGGACAGCCAGCAGATCACGGCAAGCTGCGATCTGGGCGGGCAGCCGGACAGCGTGGCGATCTCGCCCGCCGGGGACATGATCGCCGTCGCCATCGAGAATGAGCGCGACGAGGATGCGGGCGATGGCGGGCTGCCGCAGATGCCCGCCGGGTTCGTGGTTCGCCTGCCGGTGGGCGATGCGGGGGTGGATTGCGACGGGCTGGAACGGATCGAACTGACCGGTCTCGCCGATATCGCCCCCGAAGACCCGGAGCCGGAATTCCTCGATTTCAACGAGGCGGGCGAGCTTGCCGTCACCCTGCAGGAGAACAACCATATCGTCGTGATCGGCGCGGATGGTGCGGTGGCATCGGATTTCAGCGCCGGATCGGTCGATCTCGACGGGGTGGACATCGCCGAGGAGGGTGCTCTGGACTTTACCGGCAGCCTCGACGAGGTGCCGCGCGAACCCGATGCGCTGAAATGGCTGAATGACGACTATTTCGTCGTCGCGAATGAGGGCGACTGGAAAGGGGGCTCGCGCGGTTTCACCATCTTCGCGAAGGATGGCACGATCGCCTATGACAGCGGCACCAGCTTCGAGCGCGCCGTGGCCGAGATCGGACATTACCCGGAGGGCCGGTCCGAGAATAAGGGCGCCGAACCCGAGGCCGTCACCGTCGCCACCTATGGCGATCAGCGGCTGCTTTTCGTGGCCTCGGAGCGCGGCAGCGTGGTCGGCGTTTATGATGCGACCGATCCTGCCGCGCCCGAACTTTTGCAGATGCTGCCCTCGGGTATCGGCCCGGAGGGGCTGGTGCCGATCCCGCAGCGTAACCTGTTCGCCACCGCCAACGAAACCGATCTGGGCGAGGATGGCGGGGCCCGCGCTCATGTGATGATCTATGAGCGCAGCGAAGGCGAGGCAGCCTATCCGACGCTGAGCTCGGCCGGATCGGAGCCGCTGATCGGCTGGGGCGCGCTGTCGGGGCTGGCAATGGACCCGTCCGCGCCGGAGACGCTCTATGCGGTCAGCGACAGCGCCTATGACACCCAACCTGCGATCTTCACCATCGACGCCTCGGTCAGCCCTGCCAAAATCACCGGCAAGACGGTGGTGACCCGCGACGGCGCCCCCGCAGAGAAGCTGGATCTGGAAGGCATCGCCAGCGATGGGCAGGGCGGGTTCTGGCTGGCCTCGGAAGGTCATCCCGAGAAAGAGATCCCCCATGCCGTGCTGCGCGTCGCCGGAGATGGCACCATCAACGATGAATTCCCGCTGCCCGACAGCCTGCTGGAACAGCAGAAGCGGTTCGGGCTGGAAGGCATCGCGGTGCAGGACGGCAAGGTCTGGGTCGCCGTGCAGCGCGAATGGGGAGACGACCCCGAAGGCCAGGTCAAGCTGCTGCAACTGGACCCGGCGACCGGCGAATGGACGGGGCTGCACTATCCGCTGGACAGCGGCGCGGGCTGGGTCGGACTGTCGGAACTGGCGATCAACGGCGATCATCTCTATCTGATCGAGCGCGACAACCAGATCGGCGAAGCGGCGAAGCTGAAAGCGGTGACCCGCGTGGCACTGGCCGATCTCAATCCGGTGCCGCTGGATGAGGAGCTTCCGCTGGTCGGGAAGGAAACCGTGCGCGACCTGATCCCGGACATGCAGCGCTGGAATGGCTATGTGCAGGACAAGGTCGAAGGCATGGCCATCGCCGAAGACGGCACGGTCTGGGTCGTGACCGATAATGACGGGGTGGACGACGCGTCGGGCGAGACGTTCCTGTGGTCCTTCAAGCTCGACTGAGCGCGGGCCGAAAATGTGAAAAGGCCCCGCCGGGTGCGGGGCCTTTTTCTTATGCCAAATGGTCCTGCCGGGCTTTGCCCCTTGTCAGCGCTCAGCGCCAGGAGCTGTCGCCCGCCCGGCGTGCGTCCTGGCTGCGCTTGAAGACGATCAGTGCGACCAGCGTCGCAATGGCGCCCGACAGCAGATAGGCGCCCGCCGACCACAGCCCGAAGGTCTCGGTCAGATACAGCGCGACAAAGGGCGCGAAGCCAGCGCCGAACATCCAGGACAGGTCCGCCGTCAGGTTCGAGGCGGTATATCGGTTTTTCACGGCGAAACCCGAGGCCACCACGCCCGAGGACTGACCGAAGGACAATCCCAGCAGGGCGAAGCCTATGAACACATAGAGCGCCTCGCCGCTGAAACCGAGGCTCAGCAGGAGCGGCGACAGCATGGCATAGATCGCGATACCGAAGGCGCAGTTGCGCAGCAGCGTGCGCCGCCCGATCTTGTCGGCGATGAAGCCCGAGGCGATCATCGAGCCCAGCCCGAACAGCGCGCCGACGATTTCGATCCAAAGGAAGCCCGTGATGTTTTCCGGCGCGTAGAGATAGATCCAGCTCAGCGGGAACACGGTGACCATGTGGAACAGCGCCAGCGTCGCCAGCGGGATGAAGGCCCCGGCGATGATGTTCATCGATTCCTCGCGCAGCAGGCGGGGATTGATGCGCGGGCGCAGCTCGGCCTGGCTGAACAGCGTCTCCAGATCGGTGCTGACCACCAGCCGCAGCCGCGCGAACAGCGCCACGACGTTGATCGCGAAGGCGACGAAGAACGGATAGCGCCAGCCGAAGCGCAGGAATTCCTCTTCCGAGAGCGAGGCGCGCAGAAAGATGAACAGGCCGCAGGCGAGCATCAGCCCCAGCGGCGCGCCGATCTGCGGAAGCACCGCATAACGCGCGCGCTTGTCCTCGGGCGCGTTCAGCGCCAGCAGCGAGGACATGCCGTCCCAGGCCCCGCCCAGGGCCGCCCCCTGCCCCATGCGGAACAGGCAGAGGCTTGCGACGGTCAGCCACCCCTCCTGTTCATAGCTGGGCAGGAAGGAAATCGCGACGGTCGAAAGCCCCAGAAGAAACAGTGCCGCAGTCAGCTTGGTGCCGCGGCCGAAGCGGCGATCCACCTCGGTGAAGATGAAGGTGCCGACGGGACGCGCCATGAAGCCGAGCGCCAGAACCGCGAAGGAATAGAGAATCCCTTCAACCGGCGAAGCGAAGGAAAAAATGAACTGCGGAAAGACCAGAACGCAGGCGATCGCAAAGACGAAAAAGTCGAAGAACTCCGAGGTGCGACCAATGACCACACCGATGGCAAGGTCGCTCAGACGGACATGTTCATCGCGCTCTTCGGGAATGGATTCGGCTGTTGTGTCCATGATTACTGCCTTTTTCTGGCGTTTCGGCGCGTCTCCGGCGCCGCAATAGGAGGCAACTTGTGCCCGCCCCTGTCAAGCCGAATGCTTCATGGACAATCCGACCCCGCTTTGCTTTTCTTAACCCACGACCTACATCTCTGCGCGAAGCGACGAGGCGGTGAGACGACCTTCCGGCCACCGCGCCGCGCCCCAGAAAGTGCGAGCTTTCAGAATGAAGATTTTGCGGTACACATTCCTTGCGACGCTGTTCCTCGGCCTGGCCGGATGCGGCTCCGAGGTGCTGTCTCCGGGCGGCGATGTGGCGGTGAAGACCCGCGACGTGCTGGGCATCACCACGGCGCTGATCCTGGTGATCGTGCTGCCGGTGATGGCGGCGACGGTGTTCTTCGCCTTTCGCTACCGCGCGGGCAACCGCGACAATGACCGGGATTACGATCCCGATTTCCACCACTCCGTGCAACTCGAGCTGCTGATCTGGGCGGCGCCGCTGGTGATCATCATCTGGCTCGGCGCGCTGACCTGGGTCAGCACGCATAAGCTGGACCCCTATCGTCCGCTCGACAGCGAAACCGAGGGGGTCGAGGATGACGAGGAACCGCTGGTGGTCAAGGTCGTCTCGATGGACTGGAAATGGCTGTTCATCTATCCCGAGCAGGGCATCGCCACGGTGAACGAGCTGGCCGCCCCGCTCGATCGCCCCATCCGCTTCGATCTGACCGCGACCCAGGTGATGACAGCGTTCTATGTGCCGACGCTGGCGGGAATGATCTATACCATGCCCTCGATGCAGACACAGCTTCACGCGGTCATCAACGATCCCGGCGAATATAAGGGCATGGCCTCGCATTATAGCGGCGCCGGCTTCTCCGAGATGGATTTCGTCTTCTATGGTCTCGAAGACGCCGAGTTCGAGGAATGGGTGTCCAAGTCTCGCGACAGCGGCGAGGTGCTGGACCGCGACGAATATCGCGCGCTTCTGGAACCCACCGTGGATGTGCCGCCGGCCTTCTACGCGCTTGGCGACGAGGAACTGTATCACGACATTCTCAACCGCTGCGTCGAGCCGGGCCAGATGTGTATGGACGAGATGATGGCGATGGATCGCAGCGGCGGTCCGGGTGGTCACGGCGAGATGGCGGCTATGAGCGACGACGCCGACGGCGCGACCGAGGGCGATATGCCCGGCGGCGAAGCGCCCGAAACAGAGGGCGACGAGACCGGCCCGATCGGACACGAGTCGCGCGATCCTGAAGAGCTTGGCCATGAGGCTGGTCATGGTGGCGCCGATGAAAGCGAATCCGATGACGGGAGCCACGGCGAAAAGGCTGCCGGCGCGGGCGCCGCGGCGAACTGACAGGTGACGAGATGGCAGTAACAAACGAACCGATTGAAACCACCTTCCTGTTCGGCCGCCTGGGCTGGGACAAGCTGCCGCTCGACGTGCCGATCGTGGTCGCGACCTTTGTCGTCGTCGCGATCATCGGCGCGGTGGTGGTGGGCGCGCTGACCTATTACCGGCTCTGGGGTTATCTGTGGAAAGAGTGGTTCACCACGGTGGATCACAAGCGGATCGGGATCATGTACATGATCCTCGGGCTGATCATGTTCCTGCGCGGCTTCGCCGATGCGGTCATGATGCGCATCCAGCAGGTCTGGGCCTTCGGCGGCTCTGAGGGATACCTCGATTCGCATCACTACGACCAGATCTTCACCGCCCACGGCACGATCATGATCTTCTTCGTGGCCATGCCCTTCGTCACCGGGCTGATGAACTATGCGGTGCCCCTGCAGATCGGCGCGCGCGACGTTTCCTTCCCCTTCCTGAACAATTTCAGCTTCTGGATGACCACCGGCGGCGCGATCCTGGTGATGGTCTCGCTGTTCGTCGGTGAGTTCGCCCAGACCGGCTGGCTGGCCTTCCCGCCCTTGTCCGGCGTGGTCTCCAGCCCGCGGGAGGGGGTGGATTACTATATCTGGGGGCTTCAGATCGCGGGGGTGGGAACGACACTGTCGGGCATCAACCTCGTGGTGACGATCCTGAAGATGCGCGCGCCGGGGATGACTCTGATGCGGATGCCGGTCTTCACCTGGACGGCGCTCTGTTCCAATATCCTCATCGTCGCAACCTTCCCGGTGCTGACCGCGACACTGGTCCTGCTGGCGCTCGACCGCTATCTCGGTTTCAATTTCTTCACCAACGAGCTCGGCGGCAACCCGATGCTCTATGTGAACCTGATCTGGATATGGGGCCACCCGGAGGTCTATATCCTGATCCTGCCCGCCTTCGGCATCTTCTCCGAGGTGACCGCCACCTTCTGCGGCAAGCGGCTGTTCGGCTATAACTCGATGGTCTATGCGACGGTCTGCATCACCATTCTGTCCTATGTCGTCTGGCTGCATCACTTCTTTACCATGGGGTCAGGCGCGTCGGTGAACGCCTTCTTCGGCATCGCCACGATGATCATCTCGATCCCCACCGGGGCGAAGATCTTCAACTGGCTGTTCACCATGTATAAGGGGCGCATCCGCTATGAGCTGCCGATGATGTGGACGGTGGCCTTCATGCTGACCTTCACCATTGGCGGGATGACCGGCGTCATGCTGGCCGTGCCCCCGGCGGATTTCATTGTCCATAACTCGCTGTTTCTGGTGGCGCATTTTCATAACGTCATCATCGGCGGCGTCGTCTATGGCATCTTTGCCGGTATCAATTATTGGTGGCCGAAAGCCTTCGGTTTCCGCATGAACCAGTTCTGGGGTCATGTCAGCTTCTGGTGCTGGGTGGTCGGGTTCTGGGTCGCCTTCACCCCGCTTTACGTCATGGGGCTGATGGGCGTGACACGCCGGCTGCGCACCTTCGACGATCCCTCGCTTCAGGTCTGGTTCGCGATTGCCGCCTTTGGCGCCCTGCTGATCGCCTGCGGCATCGTGGCGCTGGTGCTGCAGATCTTCTTCTCGATCAAGGATCGCGAGAAGCTGCGCGACGAGACCGGCGATCCCTGGGACGGGCGCACGCTGGAATGGGCGACCTCGTCGCCGCCGCCGGCCTATAACTTCGCCACCACGCCGATCGTCTATGACATCGACGCCTGGCACGACATGAAGGCGCATGGCTATCAGCGGCCAGTGTCCGGCTTCGCCCGCATCCATATGCCGAGGAACACCGGCACCGGGGTGATCCTGTCGGCGATCAGCGTGGTGCTGGGTTTTGCGCTGGTCTGGCATATCTGGTGGCTGGCGGCGCTGTCCTTTATCGCCCTGCTCGGCGCGGCGATATGGCACACATTCGACTACAGCCGGGATTACTACATCCCCGAAGCCAAGGTGGTCGCCACCGAGGATGCCCGGACCAAAGCTCTCAGCAACGCGGTGTGAGACAGAGATGAGTGCAGAAATCGTGACCGATCCGGCGGACGAGCGCGTCTTCCACCCCGCCGAAGAGCCGCATCACCCAGACGGGCATTCCACGCCCCTCGGCTTCTGGATCTATCTGATGAGCGACTGTCTCATCTTTGCGATCCTGTTCGCGACCTTCGCGGTGCTGGGACATCGCTATGGCGGCGGGCCCGGCCCGCAAGAGCTGTTCGACCTGCCGCTGGTGGCGTTGAACACGGCGATGCTGCTGATCTCGTCGATCACCTTCGGCTTCTCGATGCTGGCCATGCATGAGGGCAACCAGAAGGGCGTCATCAGATGGCTCGGGATCACCGCCGCTTTCGGCGCGGCCTTTCTCGCTATCGAGATCTATGAGTTCAGCCATCTCATTCACGAAGGTGCCGGGCCGGGCCGGTCGGCATTCCTGTCGGCCTTCTTCACGCTGGTCGGCACGCATGGGCTGCATGTGACCTTCGGCCTGCTCTGGCTGGGAATCATGGTGATCCAGATCCGCAAGCACGGGCTCAGCCCGGCCAATATGCGCAGGCTCAACTGCCTGTCGCTGTTCTGGCACTTCCTCGACGTGATCTGGATCGGCGTGTTCAGCTTTGTTTACCTGATGGGGATGATCTGATGAGCGACAGCGGCAGCAACCCTCATGACAGCCACCACGCGCAGGCGGAGTTTCCGCACGGCACCAGGCGCGACTATGTGACCGGCTTCATCCTCGCCGTGATCCTGACCGTGATTCCCTTCGCGGTGGTGATGTCGGGCGGCGCGGGTTCGACGCAGACCACGGCGATCATCATCCTTGTCTGCGCCGTGGCGCAGATGGTCGTGCACATGATCTATTTCCTGCATATGAGCCCCAAGGCCGAGAATGGCTGGACGCTGGTGTCGCTGGTCTTCACCATCATCCTGCTGATCATCGCCGTCGTCGGGACCGTCTGGGTCATGTACAACATGGATGCCAACATGATGCCGGGCATGGGCACCGATCCGCAAAGCGAAACGCTGGACCCTTGAGCAAGGCCGGATCCGAGCCGCGCCGACCGCTCTGGCTGGTCGCGGTGATCCTGCTGCTCGGCGCGATACTCTTCACGGGTTTCGCGGGACTCGGGGTGTGGCAGATCCAACGGCTCGGCTGGAAGCGCGATCTGATCGCCACGGTCGAGGCGCGCGTGGATGCAACACCGATCGGCTGGGCCGAGGCCGCCGCCCTGCCCGCCGATCAGCGCGAGTATCGCCGCGTGAGCGTCTCGGGGCGCTTCGACCACTCTGCCGAGACGCTGGTCAAGGCTGTGACCGAGCGTGGCGGCGGCTATTGGGTGCTGACCCCGCTGGAGACGCAGGGGGGCGAGGTGCTGCTGATCAATCGCGGCTTCGTGCCGACCGAATTGCAGGACGCGGCCAGTCGCCCCGATGGACAGGTCGAGGGCCGGCAGGAGATTACCGGGCTGATGCGCCTCTCCGAGCCGGGCGGGGCCTTTCTTCGCGACAACGACCCGGCAGCGGATCGCTGGTATAGCCGCGATGTCGCGGCCATCGCCGCCGCCAGCGATCTGGACAGCGCCGCCCCGGTCTTCATCGACGCTGACGCCACGGCGACACCGCAGCCGGGCGGTTATCCCGTGGGCGGGCTGACCGTGGTCGATTTCCGCAACGCGCATCTCAGCTATGCGCTGACCTGGTTCGCGCTGGCCGGGATGGTCGGCTTCGGGATGGTGCTGCTGTTGCGGCAGGAAGCATCGCAGAGGCACCGTCGCGCCTGATCGCCAGATCGACCGTGCCGCCATCTTTGCCCTGCCCCCCCCCACGGTTGCAGCGCGGCGCTGCGGCGCGTAACACTCGGTTCAACGCAGCGCCCACCGGAGGAACGACATGGTTCGCGAGCTTCAATCCGAACGGAAAGGCCCTGGCGATGCCAGCAGCGTCGTCGTCTTCCTGCATGGCTACGGCGCGGACGGCGCGGATCTGCTGGGCATTGCCGATGTGCTTGGCCCGCATCTGCCGGGCACCGCGTTTTACGCCCCCGACGCGCCCGAACGCAGCGCCGGCAATCCGTTCGGGCGGCAATGGTTTCCGATCCCGTGGATGGACGGCTCGACCGAAGAACAGGCCCGCGCCTCGATGATCCAGTCTGTCGAGGATGTGGATGCGTTTCTGGACAGAGTGATCGCCGATGAGGGCATCTCGCCCGACCGGCTGGCCATTATCGGCTTTTCGCAGGGCACCATGATGGCGCTGCATGTCGTGCCGCGCAGGGCCGAGCCTGTTGCCGCATTGGTGGGGATTTCGGGCCGGTTGCTTGCGCCGGAAACGCTTGCGGCCGAGGCCCGCGTCAAGCCGCCGGTGCTGCTGATGCATGGCGATCAGGACCCGGTGGTGCCGTTCAGCGATCTGGAGGCGACCGGTTCGGCGCTGGCATCTGAGGGCTTCGATGTATCCAGCTTCGTCATGAAGGGCATGGGTCACGGCATTTCGCAGGATGGGCTGCTGACCGCGCTGCGCTTTTTGCAGCAGCATCTGGGCGATTGAGTCCTTCCGAAGCTGTCGCCGCGTCATCGGGTCGATCGCCTGAACCCTGCAACGACTGCCACATCGCGCGGGGCTGGCCACCCGATCTCAGGACCGGCTCGCCTGCGCGCTGAGCGCCGTGGCCTCGCGCAGCAACATCTCTCCGCTGCCAGCGGCGCCGGTCAACGCGCTGCGCGAGCCGCCACGACTGGTTTTGTCGGCATCTGGATCGTCCGGCTGTGCCGCGCTGTGCAGATCGGCCCGCAACCTTCGCTGCGTCGCCGCCACCTCGGCCCGCACGCCGTTGATCGCGGCGCTGACGGATGCTGCCGCGCCGCGCAGTTCGGCCGTTTGTGCCGCCCGCGCCGCCTGCAACTCGCGGCTGAGATCGCGCGCGGGATCGGGCTTCGGCGCGCTCAGCAGATCCATGCGATCAGAGGCCAGCGACAACTGCGCATCCAGATCCGAGAGACCGGCCATTTCCAGCGTGATCCGGCGCCTGTCGCGCGCCGCGGCATAGCGGCTTTCAACCATGGCCGCATCGCTGCCGCGCGTCGGCGCGGCCACGAAACGGACGATCGCCTCTGCCGGGGCGGTGGCCTGGGGCGGGGTCTGTAACTGGCGCGGGCCGGGCTGGGGAGGCACCGTGACATAATGAGGCGCCAAGTCGAGCCTGAACATCTGCTTCTCCTGCGTCATGCTTTCCAGAAGGTTACGCCTCCATCCCCCTGGCTCATAACGGATTCTCCCTAAAATGCGACGCAAGCCGGCCTGTCACATCCGCGTCACGGAGCAGGGTTAGAACAAAACCACATTCTGGGGCTTGCCTGATTCCGACCCCGAGATATAGTCGGTGTCAGACAGGGCAGAGAAGGACCGGCAGGACGGGGTTGCGGATGCTCGACGACCACCACCACGCGGAATTCAGGACGCAGTTCGTGCGGGAACCGGCGGCGCTGAAACATTGCCCTGCCTTGGTGCTGAACGCGGATTACCGGCCCCTGTCGTATTATCCGCTGTCGCTCTGGCCCTGGCAGGAGGCGATCAAGGCGGTGTTCCTCGACCGGGTCAGCATCATCGCCGAATATGACGACTATGTTCATAGTCAGAGACAGGCCTTCAGGATACCTTCGGTGGTGGTGCTGAAAGATTTCGTCAAACCTCAGAAGCGCGTGGCATTCACGCGCTTCAATCTTTTTCTGAGGGACGGTTTTGCCTGTCAGTATTGCGGCTCGAAAGGCGATCTGACTTTCGATCACGTTATCCCCCGCTCGCGCGGCGGGGTAACGAGCTGGGAAAACGTCGTCGCCGCCTGCTCACCCTGCAACTTGCGCAAGGCGAATCGGTCGTTGCGGCACAGCGGGCTTAGCCTGCGCCGCCCGCCGCGCTGCCCCTCGGCAGAGGACATGCACAAGATGGGGCGGAAATTCCCGCCGAACCATCTTCACGAGACCTGGATGGATTTCCTGTATTGGGATGCCGAGCTGGAACGCTGAGGCTACCCGCTCCGACAGACCGCATTCAAAGCCGCCCCATCGGGTTGAGCTCGGTCAGAGATGATCGTGACGGGCAAGGTGAACGACCCCGGCGGCGATCAGCGCGGCAAGCGCGAGCGCCACGATCGGCACCCCTTGCGACAGGCTGACCCAGAGCGTCGCGGCAGCGGCGAGGATCACGGCAGCGATCAGCAGCAGAAACTGCGGCAATGGCATAACGAATCTCCCTTCGCGCTTAATATGGGACCGGGTTTCGGCGATGAAAACCCTTGTGGCGACGATGTTGCGGAATATGGACTATGTTCCCCATATGTTCTAAGGTAGAGCCATGCTGCCGCCCCGAGACCCCGACGAAATCATCAAAGCCCGCGGCGCGGACACGCGCCCGGCGAATCGGTTTGACCGTCTGCACGCAGAGCGTGAACATGACGGCTGGGACATCCCGGAAGAACAACGGAAGCTGCACACGCAGGTGACCGATGAACAGCCGCGCCGGATCATCACACGCAACCAGTCGCCGGATGTGCCCTTCGACCGGTCGATCAACCCCTATCGCGGCTGCGAACATGGCTGCATCTACTGTTTCGCCCGGCCCAGCCACGCCTATTGGGGCCTGTCGCCCGGACTGGATTTCGAGACGAAGATCACCGCCAAGCCCGATGCCGCGCGGCTGCTGGCGGCAGAGATCGCGAAACCCTCTTACCGGGTGGCACCGATCGCGTTCGGGACGAATACCGACCCGTATCAGCCGGTCGAATCGAAGCTGAGGATCATGCCGGACCTGTGGCAGGTTCTGCTGGACTGGAACCATCCGGCAAGCCTCGTGACGCGCGGGCAGACCGTCTTGCGCGACCTGCCTTTGCTGGCCCAGATGGCGGCGCGGCAATTGGTGCATGTCGGCGTTTCCATCACCACGCTGGATACCGGCTTGGCCCGCGCGATGGAGCCGCGCGCCCCTGCCCCGGCAACCCGGCTACGCATGATCCGAGAGATGGCGCAGGCCGGGATACAGGTCCGGGTCATGGTCGCACCGGTGATCCCGGTGCTGACCGAACCCGAGATCGAGCGCATCCTGACCGCCGCGCGAGAGGCCGGGGCGACAAATGCCAGCATGATCCCCCTGCGCCTGCCGCATGAGGTCGCGCCCCTGTTCCGCGACTGGCTGGACCGGCACCGCCCCGATGCGGCGGCCCATGTGATGAACCGGGTGCAGGCGATGCGCGGCGGGCGCGACAACGATACGCGCTTCGGCAGCCGCATGCGCGGCGAGGGCATCGAAGCAGAGCTGATGATGAAACGCTTCAAGATCGCCCGCAAAAGGTTGGGCTATGCCGAGACAACACCGCCCTTGGACTGCTCCCGCTTCGGCCAGCCGCCGCGCCGGGGCGATCAGCTGAGCCTGTTCTAGCCCGCCGGCCAGCCGGGCCTGTCGTCGATAGGCTCGGCGACTGACACTCCGCCGCTGCTTTCGGCGGTGCGTTCAAGCGTTGCGATCAGCGGGACCATATCGGTCAGGATCAGCAGCCGGGTCATCTTTCCCCAGCGAAGATGAATGACATGGACGCCGCCATTCTGCGTGCGCACGCCATCCGTGCCGGTATTGCTCTCGGTCCATTCCACCGTTGCGATGGTGTTCCAAGGCCCGCCCGCAATGTCGATCCGGTGCAGCTCGAATCGCAGATCCGGCATTACCCGGCGCAGCCGCTCATACCAGGCGCGGATCGATTCGGGGCGGTTACGGCGCCCTGACAAAGCGTGACCATCGCCCATGAAGATATGCTCTGCCGCGGGCGCGAAGGCACCGAGAATGGGTTCGATCTCGCCACGATTGATCGAATCGAACAGGTCGCGGATGCGGCCGCGGACAATAGAGTGATACATGACAACCTCGGAAACAGAAATTTCGTGATGATAATCCGACCGGATGTAAACACCCCTTACATCCATCTGCAATGCGTCTTTTCGCAACTCAGCCAAGCGGTCCGGGCCTGCGTTCTTCCGACAGCATGACATTGGCCTCGACCTGTCCGAGCCCCGGCAGGGTCATGATCCGCCGCCGCAGGATGCGTTCGAAATCGGCGATGTCCCGTGCGACGATGCGCAGGCGATAGTCGAACTGGCCCAGAACATGCTGCACCAGCTGCACCTCGGGGATGGCGGTGACGGCGCGTTCGAATTCCTCTAGGCTGGTGCGCCCTTTCGTCGCCAGCCTTATGCCCAGAAACACAGTCACCCCGAAGCCGAGCGCGGCATTGTCCAGCCCCACCCGGCGACCCGCGATAATGCCGGCATCCTGCAAACGCTTGATCCGCCGCCATGTCGCGGGCTGGGCCATGCCCAGGGCCCGCCCGATCTCTGCCGCGCCGAGGGTTGCGTCCCGCGACAGCATTTTCAGGATCGACAGATCGGTCGCATCGGGCGTCACAGCGGCAGCTCCGCGCTGTTCTTGATGGTCGAGACCAGCATCAGCGCATCTGAGGTTTCGACATTGGGCAGGTTGAGGATGCGGGCGCGATAGATCTCCTGCCAATGGGCCATGTCCCGGGCAATCACCGACAGCCGGAAATCGACGCTGCCCAGAAAGGTCTGGATCTCGATCACCTCTGGAACCTCTCGGGCGGCGGCGGTGAATTCGTCGAAGGCGCGTGGGTTGGTCTTGTCGAGGGTGAAGCGCAGGCTGACCTCGACCTCATAGCCCAGCTTGCGCCAGTCGATCCGCGCCTGCTGTCCGGAGATGGTGCCCGCAGCCCGCATCTTTTCCAGACGCCGCGACAGGGTGGCACCGGTGACGCCCGCGCGTTCGGCCAGCCGCGTCGCGGACTGGTCGGGATCGGCAAGAAGCTGGCGCAGGATTCGGCGATCAGTGGCGTCTGGCATGATTGTTACGCGTGTGATCCATTTAAGGCATGATAATCTTATTATTCGGGCATTTTCTGCGAATATTGCAGGGATCACCAGCGAAATTTTTCGTATCACCCATCCAGAGATAACTGAAAGGACCGCTGACATGCGCGTTTACTACGACCGCGATTGCGACGTTAACCTGATCAAGGACAAGAAGATCGCCATTCTGGGATATGGCTCTCAGGGTCACGCCCACGCGTTGAACCTGCGCGATTCGGGTGCGAAGAATGTCGTCGTCGCGCTGCGCGAAGGCTCACCGTCGAAGGCCAAGGCCGAAGGCGAGGGCCTTCAGGTGATGGAGATCGCCGAGGCCGCCAAATGGGCCGACCTGATCATGTTCACCATGCCCGACGAATTGCAGGCAGAGACCTACAAGAAATAC
Organism: Paracoccus sediminicola; assembly: GCF_027912835.1. NCBI lineage: Bacteria > Pseudomonadati > Pseudomonadota > Alphaproteobacteria > Rhodobacterales > Paracoccaceae > Paracoccus > Paracoccus sediminicola. The sequence continues at coordinate 449,400 of NZ_CP115768.1, read as the reverse complement.
GTCCATGACAACCTGCGCGAAGGTGCCGCGATTGCCTTTGCCCACGGCCTGAACGTGCATTTCGGCCTGATCGAGCCGAAGCCGGGCGTCGATGTCATCATGATGGCCCCGAAAGGCCCCGGCCACACCGTGCGCGGCGAATATGTCAAAGGCGGCGGCGTGCCCTGCCTGGTGGCCGTGCATCAGGACGCGACCGGCAAGGCGATGGATCTGGGCCTGTCTTATTGCTCGGCCATCGGTGGCGGGCGTTCGGGCATCATCGAAACCAACTTCCGCGAGGAATGCGAAACCGACCTGTTCGGCGAGCAGGCGGTGCTGTGCGGCGGTCTGGTCGAACTGATCCGCATGGGTTTCGAGACGCTGGTCGAAGCCGGTTATGAGCCGGAAATGGCCTATTTCGAATGCCTGCACGAGGTGAAGCTGATCGTCGATCTGATCTATGAAGGCGGCATCGCGAATATGAACTATTCGATCTCGAACACCGCCGAATATGGCGAATATGTCTCGGGTCCGCGCATCCTGCCTTACGAGGAAACCAAGAAGCGCATGAAAGAGGTTCTGACCGACATCCAGAACGGCAAGTTCGTCCGCGACTTCATGCAGGAAAACAGCGTCGGCCAGCCCTCCTTCAAGGCGACGCGCCGCATCAATGACGAGCATCAGATCGAGCAGGTCGGTGAGAAACTGCGCGAGATGATGCCCTGGATTTCCAAGGGCAAGATGGTCGACAAGGCGCGGAACTGATCCGACGCCCCGCACCGACGCAAAAGCCCGGCCAGATGGCCGGGCTTTTTCATTTGCCGGCCCCTGGCTGGTGTTCAGCCTGGAAGACGCCGGGCTTCGACCCCTACTCCGCCGCCTCGACCTTATCCTGCGTCCTGGTTTCGAAATCCGACGCATCGTGCCGCTCGCGCAGCTGTCCCGACGGCTCGCCAGAGGTGCGGTTGACCATAAGACCGCGCTGAACGGCGGGACGCGCAGCAATTTCGTCGTTCCAGCGAAGCACGTTCTTGTAGCTTTTGCCCTCGAGGAAGGTCACCGCTTCACCATAGACACCGCCCGTGGTCAGCCGCCCATACCAGGGGAAAATCGCCATGTCGGCGATGGAATAGTCATCGCCTGCCATGAATTTATTCTCGGCGAGATGCTTGTCCAGCACATCGAGCTGCCGCTTGGTTTCCATCGCATAGCGGTCGATGGCGTATTTGATCTTGACCGGGGCATAGTGGTAAAAATGCCCGAAGCCGCCGCCCACGAACGGGGCCGAGCCCATCTGCCAGAACAGCCAGTTCAGCGCCTCGGTCCGTGCGGCAGGATCGGCCGGCAGAAACTCACCGAATTTCTCGGCGAGATAAAGCAGGATCGCGCCCGATTCAAAGACGCGCCGCGGCGGATTGACCGAATGGTCCATCATCGCCGGGATCTTGGAATTCGGATTGACCGAGACGAAACCGCTGCCGAACTGGTCGCCCTCGCCGATATCGATCAGCCACGCATCATATTCGGCCCCGGAGTGGCCCCTTGCCAGAAGCTCCTCCAGCATGATCGTGACCTTCTGTCCGTTCGGCGTCGCCAGCGAGTAAAGCTGGATCGGGTGCTTGCCGACCGGGCTTTCCGCGTCATGGGTGGCACCGGCGGTGGGTCGGTTGGTGCTGGCAAATTTGCCGCCATTGCCGGGTTCCCATGTCCAGACTTTCGGAGGGGTATAATCGTCGCTCATTTCTGGTCCTGATGCTGAATTACGGTTCTGCCACGAAGCTGTGGCGTTGTGATCGGGAATTCAACCGGCAGCGCTGTGGAACGTTCCGCGCCGCTATTGTTCGATGACCTCCAGCACGCCCGGCACGACGCGCAGATGCTGGCGCGCCGCGGGGCTGACCGGCGCGCGGTCCGACAGCTGGATGTCGTATTCCTCATCGCCTTCATGCACGCGCAGGATCAGCTTGCCGCGACGCCCCCGCTCGCCGTCGAGATTGTCAAGAACGCCCTGTAGTCCCTTGAAGTCACAATCATTCGCAACCTCGATAACCAGCTCGGCGGGACCGACATTGGCAATCGCCTCTTCCAGCGGCACGACCGAACGCGCGAGCATCTTGACCTCTTCGCCCTGCGGCTCGACCTGCACCTGCATGACCACGTTCTTGCCGGGTTCGAGATGCGCGTGGCAGGCTTCGAGGACGTCCGAGAACACCACCGCCTCATAAAGACCCGTCGGGTCCGAGGCGCCGATGAAGGCGAAACGGTTTCCCTTGGCCGACTTCTTTTCCTGCCGCGAGGACACGGTTCCGGCGATATAGGTGACCAGCGGGCCGGATGCGGCCGCGGCGCGGATTTCGGCCAATGTGGACACCTCGATCCGGCGCAGTGCAGGCAGGTAATCGTCGATCGGGTGGCCCGACAGGTAGAAGCCGATGGCCTGATGTTCCTGCCCCAGCCTCTCGGAAGGAAGCCAGACCTGCGCCAGCACCGGACGCGGAGGCGGCAGATCCTCGCCCCCGCCGAACAGCGAGGACTGGCTGGAGGCGGCCTGATCGTGGCTGGCGCCCGAGAACGCCACCAGCCCGTCGAGACTGGCCATCATCCGGGCGCGGTTGTCGTCGAGCGTGTCGAAAGCCCCGGCCCGCGCCATCATCTCAAGAGCGCGCTTGCCGATGCGGCGCAGATCGACGCGGCGGGCGAAATCGACCATATCGGCGAAGGGTGTCTCGCCGCGCGTGGTCTCGATGGCCCGCATCGCCTCGACGCCGACGCCCTTCAGCGCGCCGAGCGCATAGTGGATACGGCCCTCTTTGACGGTGAAGGTCGCGCCGGACCGGTTCACGCAAGGCGGCACCACCTCGATCCCCATCCGGTCGAGCTCTCGCTTGTAGACGCTCAGCTTTTCCGTGAGATGGATGTCGCAATTCATCACCCCGGCCATGAACTCGACAGGGTGGTTCGCCTTCAGCCAGGCGGTCTGATAGCTGACCACGGCATAAGCTGCGGCGTGTGATTTGTTGAAGCCGTAATTTGCGAATTTTTCCAGAAGGTCAAAGACTTCGCCGGCCTTCTTCTCGTCGACGCCGTTTTCGACGCTGCCTTTGATGAATTTCGGGCGCTCCTTGGCCATTTCCTCGGCGATCTTCTTCCCCATGGCGCGACGCAGCAGGTCGGCTCCGCCAAGCGAATAGCCGGCCATGACCTGCGCGATCTGCATCACCTGTTCCTGATAGACGATGATGCCCTGCGTCTCTTCAAGGATGTGGTCGATCAGCGGGTGGATGGATTGCAGCTCACGCTGGCCGTTCTTCACCTCGCAATAGGTCGGGATATTCTCCATCGGGCCGGGACGATACAGCGCCACCAGCGCCACGATATCCTCGATACAGGTCGGTTTCATGCGCCGCAGCGCATCCATCATGCCCGAGCTTTCAACCTGGAACACGGCCACGGTGCGGGCGGATGCGAACAGATCATAGCTGGGTTTGTCGTCCAGCGGGATCGCGTTGATCTGGTTTTCCGCGCCTTCCGGCGGGTCGTATAGCTTACGACCGTCTGCGGCGACATGCAGGGGCCGCCCGCCGCCATTGATGAGGTCAACCGCGTTCTGAATGACGGTCAGGGTTTTCAGGCCCAGAAAGTCGAACTTCACCAGCCCGGCCTGTTCGACCCATTTCATGTTGAACTGCGTCGCAGGCATGTCCGAACCCGGATCGCGATAAAGCGGCACCAGCTGATCCAGCGGCCTGTCGCCGATCACGACGCCCGCCGCATGGGTCGAGGCGTTGCGATACAGACCCTCGACCTTCTCGGCATAGTCCAGAAGGCGGGCCACGACCTCCTCGCTGTCGCGGGCTTCGCGCAGGCGCGGCTCGTCGGTGATGGCCTTGGTGACAGAAACCGGCTTCACGCCCTCGACCGGGATCATCTTCGACAGCCTGTCCACCTGACCGAATGGCAGTTGCAGCACACGGCCGACATCGCGCACGGCGGCCTTGGACAGAAGCGCGCCGAAGGTGATGATCTGACCGACCTTCTCGTGGCCGTATTTTTCCTGCACATAGCGGATCACCTCTTCCCGCCGATCCATGCAGAAATCGATGTCGAAATCGGGCATCGAGACCCGTTCCGGGTTCAGGAAGCGTTCGAAGAGAAGCGAATAGCGCAGCGGGTCCAGATCGGTGATGGTCAGCGCATAGGCCACCAGCGACCCCGCACCGGAGCCCCGGCCCGGTCCGACCGGAATATCGTGATCCTTGGCCCATTTGATGAAGTCGGCGACAATCAGGAAATAGCCCGGAAAGCCCATCTGCTCGATGATGCCCAGTTCGAAGTCGAGCCGCTCGTGATATTTCTCGACGCTGACCGCATGGGGGATGAGCTGCAGCCGCTCCTCCAGCCCTTTCTTTGCCTGACGGCGCAGCTCTTCGACCTCGTCATCGGCGAAACGTGGCAGGATCGGTGCGTGGCGGCTGACCGCAAATGCACAACGCCGGGCGATCTCGACGGTATTCTCGATCGCCTCGGGCAGATCGGCGAACAGCAGCGCCATTTCCTCGGCGCTCTTGAAATCATGATTTGGCGTAAGGCGGCGGCGCGGCTGGGACTGGTCGACATAGGCACGTTCTGAGATGCAGATCAGCGCGTCATGCGCCTCATACATATCGGGTTTCGGGAAATAGACGTCATTCGTCGCAACCAGAGGAATCTCCAGCATATAGGCGAGTTTGACGAAGCTGTCCTCGGTCGCGGTCTCGGCAGCCATCAGCCGGCCGGAGTCGTCCTTGTGGCGCGTTAGCTCGACATAAATCCGGTCGCCGAACGCATCCTTGAGACGGCGCATCAGCCCTTCGGCCCCGGCGGCGTCGCCCGACTGGATCAGCTTGCCCACGGCGCCCTCTGCCCCACCGGTCAGCAGGATCAGCCCTTCCGCATGCGCCGTCAGATCCTCTTCGGTGATGTGCCACGGGTCCGGCCCCTTTCGCAGATACATCGCCGAAGACAGCGTCATCAGATTCAGCCAGCCCTGCCGGTTCTGCGCCAGAGCCACCACCGCACCGTAATGCTCGCCGATCCGCATCGTCCACTGACAGCCGATGATCGGCTGGATGCCCTGCTCCATCGCCTTCACGCTGAATTCCAGCCCGGCGAACATGGCATTCGTGTCGGTCAGCGCCACCGCCGGCATGCCGGCTTTTTCGGCGAGGGCGATCAGCTTCTTGACCGGCACCGCGCCTTCCAGCAGCGAATGTTCGGAATGGGTGCGGAGATGGATGAATCGGGGCAGATTTTCGACCATATGTTGAAACTATTTCTCGTTTTGGCCAAGCGCAATCGTGGCGCCCTGTGATAACTGTGTTAATTGGACGGAGGAACGACAGGGAATAGAGTTGAGCGATAACGCCATTTTCCGCGCCGAGGGTCTGAGCAAGACATATCCCGGCGTGAAAGCCAATGACAACATCACATTCGCCGTGAGAGAGGGCGATATCCACGCGCTGCTCGGCGAAAACGGCGCCGGCAAATCCACGCTGGTCAAGACGATCTATGGGCTGGTGCGGGCGGATGAGGGCCGGATGTGGCTGGCCGGGACGCCCTTCGCCCCGGCTGATCCCAACGCGGCGCGGGCCGCCGGGGTGGGCATGGTGTTCCAGCATTTCAGCCTGTTCGACGCCATGAGCGTGGCCGAGAATATCGCGCTTGGGCTCGACGCTCCGCCGAAGCGCCGCGAACTGGCCGAACGGATTGCCTCGCTCAGCCAGGATTACGGCCTTCCGCTGAACCCGCATCGCCGCGTGGCGGATCTTTCGGCGGGAGAGCGGCAGCGGGTGGAGATCATCCGCGCCCTGCTCGGCCATCCCCGGCTTCTCATCATGGACGAACCCACCAGCGTGCTGACCCCGCAAGAGGCCGAAATCCTTTTTGCGACCTTGCGCAAGCTGGCCGATGGCGGCACCTCGATCCTCTATATCAGCCACAAGCTGGACGAAATCCGCAGCCATTGCGACCGGGCCACCATACTGCGCGGCGGGCGCGTGGTGGACAGCTGCAATCCCCGCGACCATTCCGCGCGCGAGCTGGCGGCGATGATGGTCGGCGGCGAGATGCGCGAGATCGACCGCAGCGGGCGTAACCCCGGCGCGCTGCTGCTACGGGTCAGCGATCTCAGCCTGGCGCCGCTCTCGATCGACGGGGCTTCGCTGAAATCCGTGTCGCTGGAACTGCATGAGGGCGAGGTTCTCGCCGTGGGCGGCGTGGCCGGGAACGGTCAGGAAGAGCTGCTTTCAGCGCTGTCGGGCGAGATCCGGACACCCGCCGGCACGGTCTCGCTCAAGGGCGACGACATGTCGGCGCTCGGCCCCGTGGCACGGCGCCGCGCCGGGCTGCTCGCGGCACCCGAGGATCGGCTTGGCCATGCGGCGGTGCCGGGGTTTTCGCTGACAGAGAACGCGCTGCTGACCGCCGCCCCGCGGCAGGATCTGGCGCCGGGTGGGATGATCCGGCGCGGCGCCGCGCGCGGCTTCACCGAAGCGGTGATCGCTGAATTCGACGTGCGCACGCCGGGGCCGGACACCGCGGCCTCGGCACTGTCGGGCGGCAATCTTCAGAAATTCGTCATCGGGCGCGAGGTGATGCAGAACCCGAGTGTTCTCGTGGTCAATCAGCCGACATGGGGTGTCGATGCGGGCGCGGCCTCGTCGATTCGCCAGGCGCTGCTGAACCTCGCCGCGGGTGGCGCGGGCGTGATCGTCATCAGCCAGGATCTCGACGAGTTGCTGGAACTTGGCGACCGCTTCTGTGCACTGAACGAGGGGCGGCTGTCCGATCCGCGCCCGACGGAGGGGCTCAGCCTCGAGGAAATCGGGCTGATGCTGGGCGGCGCGCACGGGATGGAGGCCGCGCATGTGGCAGCTTGAACCGCGCAGCAACCCGCCGCTGGCCTGGCAATTCGCCACCCCGGTGCTGGCCGTTCTGGCGACAATGATCACCGGCGGGATCCTGTTCGGCTTCATGGGCTATGACCCGTTCGGCGCGATCAGGACCATCTTCTGGGACCCGCTTTTCGGCGCTTCGGCCAGCTATTCGCGCCCGCAACTTCTGGTCAAGGCCGGACCGCTGATCCTGATCGCGGCCGGGCTCGCCGTCGGGTTCCGCGCCGGGATCTGGAATATCGGCGCCGAGGGGCAATACATCATCGGCGGCATCACCGGCGCCGCGGTAGCGCTGGCGACCTATCCGTCAGACGGGTGGTGGATCTTCCCCGTCATGATCCTTGCAGGCGCCGCCGGAGGCTGGGCCTGGGGAATGATCCCGGCTCTGTTGCGCAACTGGTTCGGCGCTTCCGAGATCCTCGTCTCGCTGATGCTAGTCTATGTCGCCGAGAAAACAGCCGCATGGATGGCCTTCGGCCCGATGCGCAACCCGGAAGGTTTCGGCATGCCCGGATCGCGCAATCTCGCGCAGTATCCCGCCGCCTCCAACCCCGAACTCATTCCCGGCACCGGCATCCACTGGGGCGTCATCACTGCGATGCTGGCCGTGCTGGCGGTCTGGGTGCTGATGTCGCGCCATCTTCGCGGCCTCCAGATTCGCGCCGCCGGAGAGGCACCGCGCGCGGCCCGGTTCGGCGGGGTCCGTCCCGGCGCGCTTGTGGCGTTCTGCCTTGGCTTGTCGGGCGCGTTCGCCGGAATGGCCGGGCTGTTCGAGGCGGCCGGACCGGCGGGCCAGATCACCGACGGGTTCGGATCGGGCTATGGGTTCACCGCGATCATCGTGGCGTTTCTGGGCCGGCTGCACCCGGTGGGCATCGTGCTGGCCGGGCTATTGATGGCGCTGACCTATATCGGCGGCGACATCGCGCAGATGGTGATGCAGCTGCCCTTCGCGACGGTGCAGGTCTTCCAGGGAATGCTGCTGTTCTACCTGCTGGGCTTCGACCTGCTGACCCGCTATCGCATCCGTCGGAGGATCACTGCATGACCGAGCCGACACCGCCCGCCGGACCGCCCTCGCCGCTGAGCTTCATCGGCGCGGTTCTCCAGGGTATGTTCATCGGGGTTTTGCCTGGTTTCCTTGTCATGTTCGTCGTCACGCTTTCCTGGGGTGGGGCCCTAATAATGCTGGGCTTCATTCTGGTCGGCTCGGCGATCCAGTTCCTGTTCCAGGAATTGGTCATCGTCTGGCCGTTCCGCGGCCTCCGCGCGATATGGCGGCGATTCAGCCCGCGGGAGGACAGGCCCGAGCCACCGCCACCGCCGCCGCCGAGCACGCCGCGTCATCCGATCCTGACCATCGGGTTTATCTGCGGGGTGGTGCTGATGACGTTGATAATGCTCTACGGATCGCTTGACTACGCCGGGGGTGCGGCATGATCGACCTTACCGTACTTGTCGTGATGATCCTCTCTGCCGCGACGCCGCTTCTGTTCGCGGCACTTGGCGAGCTGATCGTCGAGCGCTCGGGCGTGCTGAATCTCGGTGTCGAGGGTATGATGATCGCCGGCGCGCTTGCCGGTTTCGCCGCTGCGGATGCCACCGGCAACCCCTTGCTGGGCTTTGCCGTGGCAGCACTTGGCGGGGCGGCGCTGTCGCTGATCTTCGGCGTGCTGACCCAGTTCCTTCTGACCAACCATGTCGCCACCGGGCTGGCGCTGACCCTGTTCGGGCTGGGGCTGACGGCGCTGTTCGGCAAGCCATACGAAGGGGTCAAGGCGCCCTCGATGGCAATGGGCCCGTTCGGGCTGCACTGGATTGCCTGGGCGGGGATCGTTGCCGTACCGCTGATCTGGTGGTTCCTGAACCGCTCGCGCGCGGGGCTGATCCTGCGCGGTGTGGGCGAGAACCATCATGCAGCCCATGCGCTCGGCCACAAGGTGCGGCTGGTGCGGCTGGCGGCGATCAGCTTTGGCGGGGCTATGGCCGGGATCGGCGGGGCCTATATTTCCATCGCCACGGTGCTGCAATGGACCGAGGGCATGACGGCGGGCGCGGGCTGGATCGCGCTGGCGCTGGTGGTGTTCTCGGGCTGGCGGGCCTTCGGCGTCCTGGCCGGGGCCTGGCTGTTCGGCGGCGTCACTGTCTCGCAGCTGCGCATGCAGGCGGCGGGGATCGACGTGCCGGTGCAGCTTCTGGCCATGGCGCCCTACATCGCCACCATCGTCGCGCTCGTCGTGATTTCAGCCCGGCGCAAGGGCAGCGCCGCGCCGGGCTCGCTTGGAAAGATATTCCATGCAACAAGCTGAACCATAACCAAGACTGCCAAACCAACAGGAGACTTCACATGCTGCGCAGAACCTTTCTTGCCACCACCGTCGCGCTCACCGCGCTTGCCGCCGCACCGGCATTTGCCCAGGATGACGAGCCGCTGAAGGTCGGCTTTATCTATGTCGGCCCGGTCGGCGATGGCGGCTGGACCTATCAGCACGATCAAGGCCGCCTTGCTCTGGAAGAGGAATATGGCGACCGGATCGAGACCACCTATATCGAAAGCGTCCCGGAAGGTGCCGATGCCGAGCGCGCCATCACACAGCTTGCCCTCGCCGGAAATGACATCATCTTCACCACCAGCTTCGGCTTCATGGATGCGACCATCGCCGTCGCCGAGAAGTTCCCCGACATCAAGTTCGAGCACGCCACCGGCTATAAGCGCGCCGAGAACGTCGCCACCTATGACGCGCGCTTCTATGAAGGCCGGGCGGTGATGGGGACCATTGCCGGGATGATGACCGAATCGAACACCATCGGCTATATCGGGTCATTCCCGATCCCCGAGGTGATTCAGGGCATCAACTCCAGCTTCATCCACGCCCGCAAGGTGAACCCCGATGTCGAAATGAAGGTGGTCTGGGCCTATAGCTGGTTCGATCCCGCCAAAGAGGCCGACGCCGCCGCGGCGCTTCTGGCCGAGGGCGTGGACGTGATCCTTCAACATACCGATTCGACCGCTCCGCTTGCCAAGGCGCAAGAGGCGGGGGCCATCGGCTTTGGCCAGGCCAGCGATATGTCCGCCTTCAAGCCCTCGCCGCGGGTGTCTTCGATCATCGACAACTGGGCGCCCTATTATATCGAGCGGGTCGGCCAGGTGATGGACGGCACCTGGGAATCGAAAGGCACCTGGGCGGGGATTGCCGGCGGCGAGGTCGAGATCGGCGAGATCACCGAGGCCGTTCCGGACGAGGTCCGCGAGGCGGCTCTGGCCATGAAGGACAGTATCGCCTCGGGCGAATACCATCCGTTCACCGGGCCGCTGAACAAGGCCGATGGCAGCGAATGGCTGGCCGAGGGTGAGACCGCGAGTGACGAAGAGCTGTCGCAGATGAATTTCTACGTCGAAGGCATCGACGCGGAAATTCCGCAGTAATCCGGACCAGACAAGCAAAGCCGGGGCGCTTCCCAGCCCCGGCTTTTTCATGCGCAAGCGTCGCAGGCCGCTTCAGATTTCAGCGGCGTCCAGCACTGAAAGAAGATGGCGACGCGGCAGTTCCAGAAGATCGCGCGGCGCCAGATCGGACAGCGCCTGCCTGAGATAAACGCCGTCGATCAGCGCGCCCAACGTCTCTGCTTCCGCTTGCGCCTGCGCGCCGATCAGCGGTCGCAGATCCGCCAGCAGATTCGAGCGGAGCCGCCGGTGATAGACCCTCAGCAGCCGGGCCGCCGGGCCGCCCTGTTGCGCGAGAACATAGAAATTCAGCCATGCGGCAACGGTGGCGCTGTCGAAATGCTCGGGCCCGAGGCTCGCATCCAAAAGCGCCAGCAGCCGCGCGCGCGGGCCCTCCGCCTTCTTCCTCGCCTCGCGCACCGCCTGTGCATAGCGGCGCAGAACCTCGCGCATGGCCGACAGGAACATCTGGTCTTTCGACCCAAAATAGTGATGGGCGAGCGCCGGGGACATGCCCGCCTCGCGGGCGATATCCGCGACGGTCACATCAAGCGTGCCGGATCGCGCAATCGTTTCGATTGCGGCGTTGATTAATTCGGTCTTTCGGGTAGTCTGCCGGGCACGCCTACGCATCCGCGCACCTCGCGGTCGGTTTGCACCTTCCTAACCCGGCTTGATTGACTGGTCAATCAATAAAATTTTCGAGGAGATAACATGACCCGTTTCGCCGCCCTGACCCTCAGCGCCGCCTTCGCCCTGCCGCTCGCCCTTCCGGCTGCCGCGCAGGAACCCGATTCCTGTCAGCAGGTCTCTTTTTCCGATGTGGGCTGGACCGACATCACCGCCACCACCGCGGTCGCCACGACGATTCTCGACGCGCTCGGCTATGAAACCGAAACCAAGGTCTTGTCCCTGCCGGTGACCTTCACCGCGCTTTCCACCGACGATGTGGACGTGTTCCTCGGGCTGTGGATGCCGACGATGGAGGCGGATATCGCCCCCTACCGCGAATCAGAGACGGTGGACATCGTGCGGACCAACCTCACCGGCGCGAAATACACCCTCGCCACCAACGCCGCCGGGGCCGAGCTGGGGATCACCGATTTCGCCAGCATCGCAGAGCATCAGAACGCGCTCGACGGTAAAATCTACGGGATCGAGCCAGGCAATGACGGCAACCGACTGCTGATCGAGATGGTGGCCGAGGACGAATTCGGGCTCGGCACCTTCGAAATCGTGGAATCCTCGGAACAGGGTATGCTGGCACAGGTCTCACGCGAGACGAAGGCGGGCAACCCGGTCGTGTTCCTCGGCTGGGAGCCGCATCCGATGAACAGCGAATACGAGCTGACCTATCTCGAGGGCGGCGACGATATTTTCGGGCCGAATCTGGGTGGCGCCGAGGTGCGGACCACCACCCGCGCGGGATTCGTCGAGGAATGCGCGAATCTCGGTCAGTTCCTCAACAATCTCGAATTCACCCTCGGGATGGAGAACGAGATCATGGGAGCGATCCTCAACGATGGTGCGCAGCCGCGCGATGCGGCGATGGAATGGCTGAAGGCCAATCCCGATGCGGCAACTATCTGGCTGGACGGCGTGACCGCACAGGATGGGCGCGATGCCGTCGAGGTGCTGACGGCGGCTCTGGAAGGCTGATCCGGACTTGGAACGGCTGACCGAGCTTGTCACCGGGCGCAAGATTCCCATCGGCGACGGCGCCGAATGGGTCTTCGACTGGCTGACCACCCATGCGGGCGCGTTCTTCAACGCGCTCGCCACGGCAATGCAGGCAATGATCGACGCGATCCTGTTCGTGCTGACGGCGCCGCATCCTTTTGCCGTGATCGCGGTGTTCATGGCTCTGGCCTATGCGCTGCAACGCCGGGTGCTGATCTCGGTCGGGATCGGGGCGGGGTTCCTGTTCATTCTCAATCAGGGCTATTGGGAAGAAACCATGCAATCCCTGACACTGGTCCTGGCCGCCTGCGTGGTCTGCATGGGGCTCGGCGTGCCCGCTGGCATCGCGCTGGCCCACCGGCCCCGGCTTTACGCCTGGGTCAGGCCATTGCTGGATCTGATGCAGACCCTGCCCACCTTCGTCTATCTGATCCCGGCCATCGTGTTTTTCGGAATCGGCATGGTGCCCGGCCTGATCGCGACGGTGATTTTCGTGCTGCCCGCCCCGATCCGCTTGACCCAGCTTGGCATCTCTTCGACCCCGGCGGCGCTGCGCGAGGCTGCGGTCGCCTTTGGCGCCACGCCGCGCCAGCTTCTCTGGAAGGTCGAGATGCCCAGCGCCCTGCCCCAGATCATGACCGGGCTGAACCAGACCATCATGCTGTCCCTGTCGATGGTGGTGATCGCGGCGCTCGTCGGCGCCTCGGGGCTTGGCGTGCCGGTGGTCCGGGCGCTGAACAGCGTGAACACCGCGCTCGGCTTCGAATCGGGACTGGTAATCGTGGTGGTGGCGATCATGCTGGACCGGCTGCTGCGCTTCCGGAGGAAATCGTGAACGCCATAGAATTCGAAAATTGCTCGGTAATCTTCGGCGACCGACCCGCACGCGCGCTGGAACTGGCCGATGACGCAAGAGACCGCGCCGAGATCGAGGCGGAAACCGGCCATGTGCTTGGCGTGCATGACGCGACGCTCTCGGTCGATGAGGGCGAGATCGTCGTGCTGATGGGGCTGTCCGGGTCGGGAAAGTCCACCCTGCTGCGCGCGGTGAACGGGCTGAACCCGGTGGCGCGCGGCGATGTCCGGGTGCGGATGGGCGATGCGATGGTGTCCGTCCCGCAGGCCTCGCGCAACACATTGCGCAAGCTGCGGCTGAACCATGTCTCGATGGTGTTCCAGCAATTCGGCCTGCTGCCCTGGCGCAGCGTGGCGCATAATGTCGGGCTGGGAATGGAGCTGGCCGGCACCGCGCGGGCCGAGCGCGAGCGCCGTGTTTCGGCTCAGCTTGTCAATGTGGGGCTGGACGGCTGGGCCGACCGCCCGGTCGGAGAGCTGTCCGGCGGCATGCAGCAGCGCGTCGGGCTGGCCCGCGCCTTTGCCACCGAGGCACCGATCCTGCTCATGGACGAGCCCTTCAGCGCGCTCGACCCGCTGATCCGCACGCGGCTTCAGGATGAGCTGCTGGCGCTGCAGCGCCAGACTGGCCGTAGCATTCTCTTTGTCAGCCACGACCTCGACGAGGCGTTCAAGCTCGGCAACCGCATCGCGCTGATGGAGGGCGGGCGGATCGTGCAGACCGGCACCGCGCGAGAGATCATCGCCAGCCCGGCCAGTGATTATGTCGCGGATTTCGTCGCGCATATGAACCCGCTGGATGTGCTGACCGCCGGCGACCTGGCGACGGACGGCACGGCAGAGGGCAGCGCCCTGCCCGCCGACCTGCCGTTGAAGCAGGTGCTCGCGGCGCTTGCGGACAGCGCGGCGCGGCCGGTCTCTGGGGGCGGGGTGGTCCAACGCGCGGATGTGCTGAGACGGCTTTCCGGGTCCTGAGGGATCAGTGGTGACCGTCGGGCAGATGATGCGTTCTGCTCCGCAGCCGCGCCTCGCGCCAGGTGATATAGCTGATCGCCGCAATCATCATGGCGCCACCAAGGATCACCATCGGGTCCAGAGGCTCGGCGAACAGCACCACGCCGACGACGCTTGCCCAGATCAGCTGCAGAAAGGTAACCGGCTGCGTCACCGCCATCGGCGCCACGGCAAAGGCCCGGGTCATCGTGTAATGACCCGCAGTCGCAAAGACGGCGACGAGTGCCAGCCCGCCGATCTGCGCCAGGCTCGGCGGGACCCAGACGGCAATGGCCACCGGCGCGAGCATGACGGCAACCGTCACCGACATCATGACGACCACCAGCTCGGCCGAGACGCCCTGCGCCAGCCGCCGCGCCACCAGATAGGATGATCCCAGCGCCACGGCGGCAGAAACCTGGGCAAGATGGCCGAGTTCAAGCGCCCGCATTCCCGGGCGCAGCACCACGAGCGCGCCGACCAGCGCGGCGGCAATGGCCAGCCCGCGCCGCCACGAGATCCTCTCGCCCAGCAAAAGCGCCGCGCCAAGCGTGGCGACGATGGGGTTGAGAAAGCCGATCGCTGTGACCTCCGCAATCGGGATCCGCGTCATGGCGAAGAACCACAGCACCACGCCGATCGTGTGCAGCGCGCCGCGCAGCACAAAGAGCTTGTAGAGCGGTCGCGGGATGCTGGTCCGCAGGATGCGTGGCAGCAGCGGCGACAGCAGGATCAGTCCGAAGAGAAAGCGGAGAAATGCCGACTGCGCCGGAGGCAGTCCCTGACCGAAATATTTGACGAGGACATTGACCCCGACGAACAGGACCCCGGTCAGCACCATCCAGCCGACCCCGATCAGGTCGCTCCGCTGTTCGTCGTCCACGCATCATCCCCATATCAGCCTTAAGGCGATAGACCACATCACCGAGGCGATTGCCAGATCAAGGACTTGCCAGGCACGCGGCCTCGCGAAGATAGGCCCGAGCAATCTTGCACCATAGCCAAGCGCGAAAAAGAACAGGATCGAGCCGGTGATCGCGCCCGCGGCAAAGCTCTGCTTGTCGGTGAAATCCGCCGAGATCGCACCGAGCAGAACCACCGTGTCCAGATAGACATGCGGATTGGCCCAGGTGATCGCGGCGACGGTCGCCATGGTGGGCCAGAAGCGCTGCGCCGCGCCGGCCGCCCGCAGCGCGTCGCCGCCGCGCCAGGCCGAAAGCAGCGCCCGCGCGCCATAGACCAACAGGAATGCCGCCCCGCCCCAGCGCATCACCTCGTTGAACCACGGCGCCAGCCGGGTCAGCCGGGCCGCACCATAGACGCCGAGCGTGACAAGGATCGCATCCGAAACCGCGCAGAACAGGCAGACCGCGAAGACATGGCTGCGCAGCAGACCCTGGCGCAGCACAAAGGCGTTCTGCGCACCGATGGCCACGATCAGCGACAGCCCTGTACCCATTCCGGCGAAATAAGTGTTCAGCATCGTTTTGCTCCGTCTTGCCGCGCTGTCTTGCCATCACGCCGCGAATAACGGAAATTGATTATCTCGATATGGGATTAGTATTGCTTATGATCGACTATCCTGCCCTTGCCGCACTGGCCGAAGTCACGCGGCGCGGTTCCTTCGAGGCCGCCGCCCACGCGCTCGGCATCACCCAGCCGGCGGTGTCGCAGCGTATCAAGACGCTCGAGGCAAGGGTCGGTCAGGTTCTGCTGGATCGCGGACCTCCGATCACTCCGACTTCCGCGGGGCAGCGGCTGGTGGCGCATCTCGATCAGGTGCGACTGCTGGAAACCGGGCTTGGTGACGGCATTGGCGGGGCCAGCAAGCAGGCGGTTCTGCGCATCGCCGTCAATGCGGACAGCCTGGCGACATGGGCCGTCGCAGCACTGCCCGAGGCGCCGGGCCTGCTCGATCTGGTGATCGACGATCAGGATCATGCCGAAACCTGGCTGCGCTCCGGTCAGGTGAGCGCGGCCATCACCGCGCAGCGCGGCCCGGTCGCCGGCTGCGACAGCCATGGGCTGGGCGCGATGGATTATATCGCCGTTGCCACGCCAGAGTTTTTCGCACGGCATTTCAGAGAGGGTGTCACGCCCGACACGCTGCGGCGCGCACCGGCGATCACGTTCAACAGCAAGGATGGATTGCAGGATTTATGGGTTCGGCGGCATATCGGCGGCAGGATCGCGCTGCCGACCCATCTGATACCGAGTTCCGAGGCCTTCGCACAGGCGGCGAGATTGGGCATGGGCTGGGGAATGAACCCCGAAACCCTCATCCGCGACGATCTGCGCGCCGGGCGGCTGATCCCGCTTCTGCCAGATGCGGCGCTGCCTGTCGCGCTTTACTGGCAGGTGGCGCGGATCATGGCGCCGTCGCTGTCCCCGCTGACCCAGGCGATCCGGCGAAAGGCGGCGGCGGCGCTGCGGCCGCTGCCGCGCTGATCAGAGCTGCGCGGCGATCTCGTCCGAGAGGTCGAAATTGCCGGTGACGTTCTGCACGTCGTCATCGTCTTCCAGCGTCTCAATCAGCTTCATCAGCTTCTGCGCGGTCTCCATGTCGGTGACCTCGGTCGGCGCCTGCGGCTTCCAGATCAGCTTGGCGGTCTCGGATTCGCCCAGTGCTGCTTCAAGTGCGGTCGAGACATCATTCAGATCGGTGTCGGCGCAATAGATCCAGTGGCCTTCCTCGTCGGATTCGACATCATCGGCCCCGGCCTCGATCGCGGCCATCATCACCGTGTCGGCATCGCCTGCCTCGGCGGAATACTTGATCTCACCCACCCGGTCGAACATGAAGCTGACGCTGCCGCTCTGGCCCAGATCGCCGCCATTCTTGCTGAAGGTCGAGCGCACATTGGAGGCGGTGCGGTTGCGGTTGTCGGTCATCGCCTCGACGATGATGGCGACGCCGTTCGGGCCATAGCCTTCGTAGCGGATTTCATCGTAATTCTCGGCGTCGCCGCCCTGGGATTTCTTGATGGCGCGGTCGATCACATCCTTGGGGACCGAGTTCGACTTGGCCTCTTTCACCGCCAGCCGCAGCCGCGGGTTCTTTTCGGGATCGGGATCGCCCATCTTCGCGGCGACGGTGATTTCCTTCGCCAGCTTGGAAAACAGTTTCGAGCGGATGGCGTCCTGGCGACCCTTGCGGTGCTGGATATTCGCCCATTTTGAATGGCCTGCCATGATCGGTCGTCCTTCGAGGTCAGCAATAATCGGGTATCGCGCGCTTGTAATCCAGCAAGGGTGCGGATCGCAAGAGAGCCGGGCGCAGCGATGGGTTTTACCATTGCCGGGCCAATCGGTAAGCTGAGCGCGGCAACGAGGGGGCAACCGCGCCATGACCTTCCCGCAGATCACGCTGTTCTCGATTTTCGGCGCCGTCATGGTGCTGATGTTTATCGGCAAGTGGCGTCATGACCTCGTCGCCTTTGCCGGGCTGATGGCCGGGGTGATTCTGGGCGTCGTGCCCGGAGATCAGGCCTTCAGCGGCTTCGGGCACCCGGCCACGATGGTCGTCGCGCTGATCCTGATCGCCACGGCGGGGCTGATGCGGTCGGGCGCGGTGGCGGCTCTGACCCGGCTGGTTGTGGCCGAGAACCGCCCGGTCAGCCTGCATATCGCGATCATGTCGGGGATTGGCGGGTTCCTGTCGGGCTTCATGAACAATATCGCCGCGCTGGCAATCCTGATGCCCATCGACATGCAGGTGGCGCGGCGCGCCGGACGGGCGGTCGGACTGACGCTGATGCCGCTTGCCTTTGCAACCATTCTCGGCGGCATGCTGACGCTGATCGGCACGCCACCCAATCTGATCGTGTCGGGCTTCCGCCAGGACGTGCTGGGCGAGCCTTATCGCATGTTCCAGTTCATGCCCGTCGGCGGCGCGGTGGCCCTGGCCGGGATCGCCTTCATCGCGCTGATCGGCTGGCGCCTGATCCCCCTGCGCGCCGATGCCAGCGCCGAGAGCAGCCAGCGGCTGCGTCATCGCCGCTATCAGGTCGAGCTGGTCGTCACGGAGGAAAGCAGCCTCGCGGGGCACAGCCTTGCCGAGCTGGAAGAGGCCGCCGCCAAGGTCGAGATCCGGATCACCGGGCTGAGCCAGCATCATCACGCGGTCGAACTCGACGACAAGACGACCCTGCTCGCCGCCGGTGACGTCATCACCATGCGCGCCCCGGCCGAGGTGCTGGACGAATTCCGCTCGGGCCAGAAACTCGCCTATCCCGACGGCCGGTCCGAGGCGCGCGCCCGTCCGCGCCGGGACGAGCATGAGACGCTGGTCGAATGTCTCGTGCCGGTCGGCGCCAGCATCGTTGGCAAGACCGTGCAAAGCGTCGGGCTCATAAACCGTCACGACACCGTTTTGATGGGGCTGCGTCGGCGCGGGCGGATCATCTCGGCAAGCCTGCGCAACGCGCCGATCGAGGCCGGGGATCTGATGCTGCTGCTTGTCCCGGACAGCCAGCTGGAGATCGTGACCGACACGCTCGGCGTGCTGCCGCTTGAGGGCGGCGGGCGCATGGTGATGCGCGAATGGCAGATGGCGCTGACGCTCGGGCTGTTTATCGGTGCCGTGCTTCTGACCAGTCTCGGGCTGGTAACGATGCCCATCGCGCTCGGCTGCGTCGTGGTCGCCTATGTGCTGTTCGGGGTGCTGTCGATCAACGAGATCTACGACCATATCGACTGGTCGGTGGTCGTGCTTCTGGGGTCGATGATCCCGCTCGGGCTGGCTCTGGACGAAACCGGGGGAACGGCGCTGATCGCGGGCGGGCTGGCAAGCCTCACCGCCGGCTTTCCGGCCTGGGTGGCGCTGGCGCTCTTGATGATCACCACGATGTTCATGTCGGATATCCTGAACAATAACGCCACCACGATCATCGCCGCCCCGGTCGGGATCCGTCTGGCCGAACAGCTCGGCGTGAACCCGGACGCCTTCCTGATGGGCGTTGCCGTGTCCGCCGCCTGCGCTTTCCTGACGCCCATCGGGCATCAGAACAACACGCTCATCATGGGGCCGGGCGATTACCGCTTCGGAGATTACTGGCGGATGGGGCTGCCGCTCGAAATCATCGTGATGCTCGTCTCGGTGCCGATGCTGCTGATCGTCTGGCCGCTGTGATCGGGGTCGCCGGGGGGATACTCAGTCGGCGTCGACCTCGGCATCGCTGTTCAGACGCGCCGGCCAGTCCCGCGATTCCGGCGTCTTGATCGCCGTCACGCGCCCATCCGCCGTGGTGATCGCCACATCGGCGTAAGGCTCGGTGATGCGGTTGCCGAAATAGGAATCCCGCGCGCCGCGCAGGTCATAGCTTGCCGCCACCGGGCAGTCGGGCAGCGCGCCAGACATTCGCTGCGACACGTTCTCGACATGGCATTGCACGCCATTCGAGAAAGTCACCGAGAGCCGGTCATTGAGCAGACGCACATCGTCCGGCACGGCCCGCGCATTCGGGATTGCGCAGCCCGTCAGGGCGGCGGCGGCCAGAGCAGCCGTCAGGATCGATTTCAGAGCCATGAGCGTTCCTCCTACAGGGGCCAGAAGATGGGGATGGTCAGCGAAGCCGTCAACGCCATGAGCAAATTGAGCGGCAGGCCGACACGGATGAAGTCGGTGAACCGATAGCCGCCCGGGCCATAGACCAGCGTGTTGGTCTGATAGCCGATGGGGGTGGCGAAACTGGCCGAAGCGCCCATCATCACCGCGATGATGAGCGGTCGCGGATCGACACCCAACGACCCTGCCAGGCTGATCGCCACCGGGGTGACGATCACCGCCACCGCGTTATTGGTGACCGTCTCGGTCAGTGCCATCGCCAGCAGATACACGGCAAGCACGAGCGCCCAGCTCGGCAGGCTCGACAGAAGCGGCGCGACCCAGGACACGATCAGCTCGACCGCGCCAGAACTGTCCAGCCCCACCCCGACGGCGAGCATGGCAAAGATCAGCGCCAGAAGCCGCCCGTCGACAAAGCTCAGCGCCTCATCGGCATCGATGCAGCGCGTGCCGAGAACGACGGCCACGCCGATGAACGCCAGCAGCAGGATCGGTGCGATTTCCAGCGCCGAGAGGATCACCACCCCGGCCAGCACCGCCACCACGATCGGAGCGTGCTTGCGGCGGAAAGCGCGATCCGACGGGGCGGTGACCTCGACCATCTCCATATCCGAGGACAGGCGCTGAATATCGGCGGGCGCACCCTCTAGCAGCAGCGTGTCTCCGACACGCACCACCAGATCATCGAGCTGCCGGCCGATATTCTGGTTCTTGCGATGTGCGGCCAGCACATAGACGCCATATCGGCGCCGGAGCCGCATAGAGCCCAGCGAACGCCCGACCATGTGACAGCCTGGCGTGATCAGCACCTCGACGGTCGAGGTCTGGACCGAGCTCAGCTTGTCGACCATGCGCAGATCCTTGTTGCCCTGCAGGCCCAGAACCTCTGACATGGGCGTGCGCAACACCACCCGATCGCCGGCTTCCAGCGTCACCGCGGCCAGGTCGCGGCGCAGCGAGGCGTCTCCGCGCAGCACGTCGATGACGCGGGCGTTCTCTCGGGTGAAGATGTCGATCTCTTCAAGCTTGCGCCCGACCAGCGTGCTGCCCTCGGGGATGGCGACCTCGGTGAAGAATTTCATCTTTGAGCGGGTCGAGACCAGCGACGACATCGAGCTGCGCTCGGGCAGCAGGCGCGGGGCCACGAAAAGCAGATAGCACAGCCCGACAATGGCCATCGCCAGGCCGACCGGGGTGATCTCGAAAATCCCGAAAGCGGGCTGTCCCGCCTGCCGTGCCACACCGTCGACCAGCAGGTTGGTCGAGGTGCCGATCATGGTTACCGTCCCGCCGAGGATCGACAGATAGGACAGCGGCATGAGCAGCTTCGACGGCGCCTGTTCCAGCTCGCGTGCGAGCTGGATGAAGATCGGCATCATCACCACGACGAGCGGTGTGTTGTTCACGAAAGCCGACATTGCCAGCACCGTCGCAGACAGCCCGGCCAGGGTCAGGAAGGGCCGGCTTTTCGCGTGGCGCGCGGCGTGCTGACCGATCCAGTCAAGCGCGCCGGTGCGCACCAGCCCGCCGACGATGATGAACATGAAAGCGATGGTCCAGGGTGCCGGATTGGCGAGGATATCCGCCATCCGGTCCGTTGGCAGGATTCCCAGCGCCAGCAGGACGGTCGCGCCGAGGATCGCCGTCACCTCTGGGGGGTAGGTCTCACGAACGAAAAGCGTCAGCATTCCGACGATGATGAAGATCGTGGAAATGGCAGAGGCGGTTTCGGAGAGTTCGAAGCCGAACATTCAGTCCTCAAGCTCGCAACCGGCAGCGCCGGCCAATCGGCGCATCATTGGCCGATCCGCCCAGCCTGTGCAAGGGACCGCGAGGCTTACGAAGGATCAGGCGGGCAGGCTGTGTTGCAGCCGCCCGCCCAGCCGAACCGGCCAGATCTCGCGGGCAAGCCCCGTGCGGTCGTCTGTCTCGACCAGCACACCGCTCAGCGTGACATCGCCCATGGCGGGGCTGAAGCGTTCACGGTTCATGCCGGTGACGAAGCGGCGCAGCGGTTCGGACTTGTCCATGCCGATGACGCTGTCGTAATCGCCGCACATCCCGGCATCGGTCAGATACCCGGTCCCGCGCGACATTATCTGCGCGTCTCCGGTGGGCACATGGGTATGCGTTCCGACGACGAGGCTGGCCCGCCCGTCGCAGAAATGGCCGGCGGCCATTTTTTCCGAGGTGGCTTCGGCGTGAAAATCGACCAGCACCGCCTGCACCCCGGCCATCGGACCCATCGCATGCGCGCGCAGCACTGTATCCAGCGCCGAAAAAGGGTCGTCATAGGCGCGTTTCATGAACACATTCCCAAGCACCTGCGCGACCAGCACCTTGCGTCCGCGCGACGCCTCGAACACGCCGGCGCCGCGCCCCGGCGCATCCTTGGCGAAGTTCAGCGGACGAAGCACGCGCGGCTCTTTCTCGATGAAACCCAGCATGTCACGCTGATCGAAAGCGTGGTCGCCCAGCGTCACAACATCCGCCCCCGCCTCCAGGAAAAGCTGTGCGTGACCCCCGGTCAGCCCCATCCCGCCCGAGGCGTTCTCGCCATTGACCACGCAGAAATCCGCGCGCAGATCGGCCTTCAGCCCCGCCAGCCGCTCGGCGACCGCAGCACGTCCGGCCCGGCCCATCACATCGCCCAGAAACAGAATCCGCATCGCTATTCCCCTGTCACGGCCTTCTCTTAGCCACCAGCGCCGCGCAAAGTCCATGCCGCGAGACGCGGCCCGGCGCAGCTCTCGGAGAAAACAGCGCATCTCAAACAGTTCTTAATCATTTGCGCCTATCCCTCGGATCAGGATGAGCAACGAGGACGGCGATGACCGAATCGAAGAAGATCGACGACCATGACCGCGTCAAGGCGCTGAGCCTTGCGCAAGCCATGATCGAATTCACCCCTGACGGCACGATTGTCGATGCCAATGACAATTTCCTGCAACTCATGGGCTATCGCCGTGACGAAATCATCGGCAAGCACCACCGGAAATTCGCGACGCCCGATTTCGCGACCAGTCTGGAATATGCCGATTTCTGGCGGCAGCTTGGCTCGGGAGCGGCTTTTACCGGCGAATTCGAGCGGGTGACGCGCGGCGGGCAAACCGTCTGGATCAACGGCAGCTATGTGCCACTGGTCGACCAGGACGGGAAAGTGACGGCAGTTCTCAAGATGGCCAATGACATCACCGAGAAAAAGGCCGCGGTCGCCAGCATCATCGACGGGTTGCGCAGGCTTGCGGATGGAAAGCTGAACCATAGGCTCGAGGGCGAGATGCCAACCGAGTTCCGCGAGGTTCGCGACAGCTTCAACCGCACGGTCGAGAATTTCTCGATCATGGTGAACGACATCCGCGAACGCGCCGCGCTGATCCACAAGGAAACCTCGCAGATCGCACAGGGCGCCGACGATCTGGCCCGTCGCGGCGAAAGCCAGGCTGCCTCGCTGGAACAGACCGCGGCCGCGGTCGAACAGATCTCGGGCAACACCTCGATGACCAGCAACGCGGCGCAGGATATGAACAACGCTGCCCAGGATGCCGAGAAGGTGGTCAAGCGCGGCAATGACGTCGTCGCCGACGCGGTCGCCGCCATCGAACGCATCGAGCAGCACACCAAAAGCATGGGCGAATTCACCAGCGTGATCGAGAATTTCGCCTTCCAGACAAACCTGCTCTCGATCAACGCCGCCGTCGAAGCGGCCCGCGCGGGAGAGGTCGGGCGCGGCTTTGCCGTTGTCGCGCAAGAGGTTCGCAATCTCGCCCAGCAATCGGGCAAGGCTTCGCAAAGCATCGCCGAGCTGATCGGCAAGAGCGAAGCCGAAGTGCAGTCCGGTGCCAATCTGGTCCGTGAAACCGGCAGCGCGCTGACCGATATCCAGAACGCCGTGCGTGGCGTGGTCGACAATATCGCCGGCATCGCCCACGCCACTGCCGAACAGTCTACCGGCGTGCAAGAGGTCTCGTCTGCGCTCTCGCATCTGGACAGCGTGAACCAGGCGAACCTGTCCATGTCGGAAAGCTATGCTTCGGCGGCGACATCGCTCTCGGCACAGGTGAATGACCTGACCCGGCTGCTCGAGAAATTCGAGACAAGCCCGACTGCCACGGGGCTTTCTGCCGCCATCCGCAACGTGGCCTGAGTCACTCTCGCGGCCTCGCTGCTTCGCAGTCTAGACAGGCCCGCCGCGCATAAAATTGCGGCGGGTCTTCGGTTGATGTCGTTTCGAAGCTGCCGCTTCCGCTGGCCCCTCGCGATCCATGGCTCAGGGATGGGGAAAAGGGATCAGCCCATCACCCAGACGCGCCGCCCGGATCGCATCGCTGTCTGAGCGATCTGTTTCGCCGCTGCGAAGGGCCGGGGCGGGATCGCGCCCGTGGTCATCCCCTCGAAAGAAGCATCTGAGCCCTGCATGGATGTCGTGCCCTGCCGCGATGTTCAGGGCCATCCAGCGTGTGGCGAGCGCGCAGGCGGCGCTGGTGCCTTGAAGCTGCGCGGCGCTGCCGCTCAGCACACCGATGGATTGCAGCCCGGCGCGGTGCAGCCCGCGATCGGCAGGCGCGGCGAAGGCCGGGCGGACACCGATCACCTTCAGCGCGCCGTCCGTGAATGTCAGCGCGGCGGCTCCGCTATAGAGGCTCGGCGCATCCGACCCCATCACATAGCCTGAAACGCGCGTCACCGACGGCGCCGAGCCGATGCCGTTGAACGTGCCATAGCCCCGCACCTTCCCGCTTGGTAACGCCGGTTCAAGCGGGCCGGGATTCGCCCCGGATACGTCGGGATTGACCAGACGGCTCTGCCGGCCGAAGCTGCGCAGCGCTTCGGGATCGTCATCGCGCTGCAACCAGACCCCGATCCGCTCATCGTGGCCAAGACCGGGTCCGCGCAGCGCGATCTTCCAGAGTCCCGAGGGCGCGCGGCGACCCTCACCACGACTATCGACTGTCGGGATCAGCGCCAGCGTCACCCGCCAGCGCTCGCCCAGATGCAGATCGGCCGAGAGCATCCCCACGACCTTCCCGCCGATCCGCAGCGGCATGTGATGAAACACGTCCCCGCCTTCGGGAGCCTCTTCACCGTCAAGAGAAATCTCCGCCGGGCTGTCGAGCGTCGTTCCTGGGGGCGGCGTCAGCCGCACACCGGACCCCGGACCACCCTGCCCTTCCGGAAACCAGATTTCGAGATAGCTCGAGGTGCGGTCATCCGGGAATACCTGCCAGCCAATCCGCGCCTCGCCACCCGTCATGTCCGCGGGTCCGATGCTCGCATGCATCGACTTGGCGAAATTATTCCCCATCGGCATGTTCAGCGAGCTCAGCGGCTGCATCGCCCGACGGCGCGAGATCAGCTGTTCCATCGCCCGCTCCATCGTGGCACCGCCGTCATGGCGGTTGGCGCTCCAGCCATAGCTGAAATTCACGATCAGCGGCAGCTCTTCTGGGCCGCCGGGGAAAGCGGCGGCGATCCTGCGGGCGCGGTCGAAAACGTAATGCAGCGCGCTGAGCATATACATCTCCTTGCCGAAACCCGACGTGTCCCAGGCAATGGTGTTGGGCAGCTGCACGACAACGATCTGCACCTCGTCACCCAGGGGCGCGGCGCGCAGCACGGGATCATCCGCGCCGCAGAGTCCGGCGATATGGGCACCGTGAGTCGCCCGGCGGCGCAGATGCAGTCCCAGTTCAGGAAGCCTGGCGTCTATCGCACCCGCTTCGCGATAAAGCCGCATCTCATCGGTGCCGCTGGCGCGCAGGGCATCGATGCGGGCATTGGTCCATTCGCGCCCGAAGGGCACAGCGGCGGGACCCGTGGGCGCGGCGGCGGGCTGGAGCCAGCAATGGCTGATCCGCGAGCGCCCGTCGTTTTCCACGAAGCCACGATGCAGGAACGGAATCCCGTCATCGATTACGCCAATGATCACGCGCGGGCGGGTCGCGGGTCTCTGCCAGCTTTCCATTGCGCGCGACGGGTCGTAATCCGTGACCCAGCTTTGCGCCGAGATCGGATAATTCACCCGATAGCGCGGCGCGGCCCCCTCACCGGCAGCAGATGCCGCCAGGCGCAGCCGGTCGAAGTCCTGCTCTCGCAGATCCCGGTAACGGCCCCGCTCGTCGGGGCGCGACATCGCAAAGGGGATCGCGGCGAGCGACTTTGCACCCGGATTCCACAGCGGCGGCAAGCGCAGAACAACCGGAGGCTGCGCCTTCAATGCCGCCGGCTCGGCCCCGCCCTCGACCAGCGCCGCGTAATGCTGCGCCGCATCTTCGGCCAAAGCGGGGAAAGAGAATGCGCGGCCCAGCGCGGCGCCGAATGACCATGTCTCATAGGGGCCGTCATAGCGGAAGAGGCGACGACTCTGGCCACCATCCGCCATGCGGTTCATGACACCGCCCCGCCGCTTCCCTGCCGCTCCTTGCAGGCGCTCGCCCATAGCCAGGAGAAACACTGTCCCGCCCCGGCCCGTGATCCGGTCGCTGCGCGGCTGAGACCGGCGCGGGCGGCGGCTTGCTCGTCGTGGAAATCGTGATCGAAGAAATCGGCATCGACGGGCTCGTAGCGGGCCGGGCGGATCGGCATGTCCTGCCCGCAGCGCCCAAGCACGGCGCGGCCCACCGCGACGCCCAGCGCGGCGCCGGCCCAGCTGTCGATCGGATAATGCACCCCGGCGACCGTGCGATTGACCGCCACACGCTCAGCCAGCCCGTAAAGCATCCGCAGACGCGGCCCCGCATCGCCCAGCGAGCCCCACGCGCCGACCAGAGACTCCAGCACGGTGGCCACTGCGTAAGCCTCGGTCGCATGGGCCGACGGAAAGCTGCCGTGACCCGGTGTCGGGATCATCGGCGCGATGCGCCCGTCGATCTGGTCGGGGCGGCGCACGGCAAGCGCGTGTTTCACCACCATCGCAACATGGGCGGCCATGACCTGCGTTGCGGTAATCAGTTCGAAGCTGCGCCCGTGCTGGCCGCTATGCAAACCCAGCAGCATCGCAAAATAAGGGGTCGGAAAGCCGAGCTGCGAGGTGATTTCGGTCCCCCGCTCTTCGCGCAAGGCGGCATAGTCGCGCACATGGCGGCACTGATCGACCAACAGCGCGGAGGAAGGCCGCTGCACGCGAAACATCTCTGCCCCGTCGAAGGACAGCGTGACTGGGCCGCCGCCATCCATGCCCCAGTCGAGCCCCTTCAAGAATTCGGCGACGTAAAGCGATCCGCGCACCCAGACCGCCCAACGCGCGAGATTGCCGGGATCATTGGCGGGCAGGTCTTGGCCCTGCGGTGCGGGATCAGCCCCGGCCAGATGGTTCAGCGCCTCGGATGTGGTCAGCAAACCCATTGTCGTCGCAGGATCATAGGCGCCGGTGTCACCCTGCCCCAGAAACCCGCCGAGCCCTGTAAAGCCGCCGAAGCCCCCGAAGCCGCCAAATCCTCCGAACCCGCCAAATCCTCCGAAGCCGCCGAACCCTCCGAACCCGCCTGAAGCCGACATGATGTATCTCCTGTCTGAGTTACCTGATCCCCGAGGCGCGCAAGGCTTCGAGCACGCGCTGCCCCGTCTTCGATCCCGCGCCCGGATGGTCACGGCCATAGCTGTCCAGCCGAAACTCGGGGAAGCGCCGCCTCAGCGTTTCGGCCGCCTGCCGGCAGCCCTCGATATCGTCCAGAAAATACATCGCCGCGATCTGGGTGCGCAGCGTCGAAAGATGTCGGTCATTGACCTGCAATGATTGGTCGGCCAGCGCCAGCGCGCGTGGATAATCCTCGGCAGCGAGATGCGCCGAGGCCGAGAGGCTGTCATAATAATACCCGAACGGATCGATGGGCGAGAGCCGCCGCGCCGTGTCCGTAGCCTCTATCGCGGCTTGGCCGTTGTCGCGAAACGCCAGCAGCGTTCCGCGCAGCAGCCAGGAGAGGCTTTCATTCGGATTGACCTCGAGCGCTGCGCAATAGCGCGCCTCAGCGACATCCAGCCGCTTCAGCAGATTGCCATGGACGAAGCCGTTGATGGTCAGCCCAAAGCTGGAGGTCGGGTCGAGATCCAGAGCACGCTCGGTGCAGTCGAGCGCGAGCTGCGTGTCGCGCTTTCGGTTTGTCGTGTAGTTCTTGAAGACGTTCAGCACATACCATTTGCCCAGCCAGGCATGGACCTCCGGCGCTTGCGGCATACGCTCGGCGGCCTCGATCAGCAGCTCTTGCGAGCGGAGAAAATCGCGCAGCGCCGGGCGGTGCATCAGCGAAACGCCGCCCAGCACCAGCTGATGATCGGCAATGTCGCCCAGCCTTTTGTCGCGAATATGGCCGATCGCCGCGTCGGCAATGGTCCGCCCCGCCGAAACGACGACATTGATGAGCCGTTCGGGCAGTTCGTCGGTGAAGCTGTCCTCGGGACATGAGAAATGCCGGTTCCAGACGATGACCCCGCTGCGGGCATCGAGAAAGTCGAAATCGAGCACGCAGTCGCCGCGATAGCGCCGGATCGTGCCGGTAATCATGTAATCGACATCCAGCGTGTCGCGCACATCGGCGAGGTCGATCATGCGCTGCACCATCGCGCGCGCCGAGAGATGCGAGATCACCGAATACAGCGAGGATCGCGACAAAACCCGGCAGATCTCTTCGGCCACCCAGTCGCCGAAGGCGCGCAGCTGCGGATCCTCTCCCAGCACGCTCAGCGGCAGCGCGGTGATGCGCGGCTTCGGCGATTGCGTGATCGCGCCCCGCGCGCAGAGCGTCGCGGCGCCTGCCGGATTGTCGCGCAGCTTCTGACGCCATGCGGCGAAGGCCGGGGTCTGGACGTTCAGATCCTCGAGAAACGCGCCGCGATGCGGGTCGCCGGTAAAGCGCAGCGCATCGAGGTCGATCTCGACATCGGTGCTGGTGATGTGCAGAATCCTGTCGAAATCCTCGCCGAGGATCTTGCGCAGATCCGACAGGGCACGACGCAGGTTCTGGTGGCCGCTATCATAGCCCGCATCGCCCCAGAGCGTGTGCTGAAGAAAGGAGCGCGTGCGACGCCCCAGAGGCGCCGTCGCCAGAAGCGAGATCAGCGCGCGATGCTTGGCCCCGCGTATCTCCACCCCGTCCGCGCCGGCCATTTTAACGGCGCAGGTTCCGAACAGTGAGATTTGCAGAGGCTCACCCATGGCAGACCAATCTAATCAAACATAAATTAACTCTACTTTACAGTTTGCTCGATCGCCAAGCCGCTCACACTATATTCACGCCCCAAGGCGCGATCCGCTGATCCAAACTGCCCTCATGGGAGCCCCGTGGAGGAGGACGATCATGGCAGAACAGCAATCGCGGCTCGGGATCGACTCGATTTCAGAATTCTACCACGCTTGGCCCGGATTGCGCGCGCATGCGGTGAAGCTCGTGGGCGATGAACGGTTGAGCCCGGCGCAGCGCGAGACGCTGGCCTGGCTGGTGGTGATCGCCGACCGGGTCGGTCCCGCCGATCTGGACGATGCGGGTGCAGGCGACGGCGACACTCGCGACCGGCGTCCGTAGCTTCGATATCTGATGAACTCTCTGTCTGGAACATGATGGCGCCTGTGTGCCGCCATGTCGAAGCTGATCGGGCTTGGCCGGCAGCTGGTGATCCGGCGCCTCGTGCCAGCGCCGCACCGGAGCGGCCGACTGCGGCGGTCTTCCCTCGTTGACCGCCACGGCCGTCCGATCCGGTGCCTGCGCCCGGCCCCCAAAACCTGGGCAACTCGTGATATGCGGCGCGCGCTGCGGCCGCCTCACTGGTTACTTTGCGCCGTGATTGGCCGCGGGATTCGTGGAAATTTACCAGACGGTCTTGGCACGAATTGCGATGACCATTCCCACGGATCCCGCGAACCTTAACGACGTGGTACTCGAAAATTCGGGGTTTACACTGCCGTCCCCGATGAAATCATCCTATCGGCACATCTCTTGAAACGTGTGTGAATTGCCTGTGAAAACTTCATTAAATCATCTGCACGCCAGCCATCGGGGCCGTCAGATGAGCGCATCCCAGTTCTCTGCGCTGATCCAGTCGCAGAAGCGGCGAATGATCTCGATACGCCGATGCGCGCGCGGCAGCAGCAGATAGAAGCCCGGCACATCCTTGGGCGCCATCCCGGCCAGCACATCCGCACCCAGAGGTGCCACCAGACGGCCCGCCGCCAAATCCTCCGCTGCGTCGCGACGCGAGATCAGCCCGACCCCCATGCCCGATATGGTCGCGCGGCGCATGGTTGCCGCATCCTGCAACTGGAGCGCGCCGGTGATCCCGTCGCTGTCCAGCCCGAGATGCGCGAAAACCCGATCCCAGAGGCTGAGGGCGCGCACCGGGTGCAGGAGGGTCTGGGCGGAAAGATCCTCGGGGCCGGTCAGCTCCGGGGCGAGATCCGGCGCGCAACAGATGATCTTGGGATCGCGGACCAGCAATTGCGCGTCGAGCCCGGCCCAGTCGCCGAACCCCCATTGGATCGCCACGTCGATGTCGTCGCGGTCGAAATCGGGCAGTTCGACCATCGTGGTCAGCCGCAGATCGGCGCCGGGCATCTGGCGGCGGAAAGATTCCAGCCGTTCGAGCAGGAAGCGTGTCGCGAAATAAGGGCTGACATTGATGTTGATCCGGCTGCGCTGCGCGGTCTGCGTGACGCGGCGAATGCCTTCGGAGAACTCGTCAAATCCGGCGGCGACGAAACGCGACAGGATCTGTGCCTCCTCGGTCGGCTCGATCGCGCGCCCACGCCGGGTGAAGAGACGCAGATTGAGCGTTTCCTCCAGCAGTCGGATCTGCTGGCTGATCGCCTGAGGTGTGACCAAAAGCTCGTCGGCGGCGGCGCGGAAGCTGCCGCGCCGCATGACCGCCCAGAAGGCCCGCAGCGCGTTCAGCGGCGGCAGGCGCGGCGCGCGCCCGTTCATCGCGCCGCTCCGTGCAGGCTGTATCGGAGTCCGGTGCGTGTCATGACCCCCGCGACCCGCCGGTGCCGGGCGGGATTATTTCAGATGATCGCCTTTTCCAGGAAAGGGCGCGACAGGAGCACACGTTCGAATCCCACCTCGGAAAGGTCAAGCGTCCGGTATCCGCCATAGATCACCAGCTCGGACACGCCGCGCCCCGTGGCCGGTCCCTGTTGCAGCCCGTGCCCGGAAAAACCGTTGGCGAAGATGAAGTTCCCAAGCTCGGGATGGGCGCCGAGGATCATGTTGTGATCCAGCGTATTATACGCATAGTGCCCGGCCCACTGGTTCATCACCTTGATCGCCTCGAATCCCTCGGAGCGGGCGGCGAGCATCGGCCAGATCTTCTCTTCGAACTCCGAATGCCGTGGCTCGAAATCGTCCCAGTCCACCACCGGATCCTCATCCGGGCGGCAACCGGCCAGGAAATAGCGTCCCTCGGGGCGGCAGAACACGCCGGAAGGGTCGATCATCAGCGGCAGCCGGCCCTGATTGATCGCCGCCGAGCCTTCGGGCGAGCGCGCGCAGTCAAAGACGAAGAGCGTTCGCTTGCGCGGCTCGACCGGCAGATCCAGCCCGGCCATCCGCGCCGTCAGCGCGGCGCGCGGACCCGAGGCATTGACGACCCATCCCGCCCGAACCGTCGCGCCGGAGGCAAGCGTGACGCTGTCGACACGGCCCCTGCCCCGCCCGATCGCCACCACCTCATCGGTGACGAAATCCGCCCCCTGCGCGCGGGCTTTGGCGCGAAATCCGGCCATCATGCCGGTATTGTCGAACCAGCCCTCGCCGGAGCGGCCATAGGACGCCAGGCGGATATCGTCCACGCGCAGATGCGGGAAAGCCGCGGCCAGCTCGTCACGGTTCCACAGCACCACATCGGCACCGCAGCGCCGCTGCACCTCATGATTTTCGCGCAGGACCCGTTCCTGTTCCGGCGAGGCGGCGAGGAACAGATAGCCGCCTTGATGGAACTGAAGGTCGGGCCGGTCCTCGCCCAGCGCGGCCATCTCGGCGAAGTCGCGGATCACCTCGGC
Source organism: Paracoccus sediminicola (assembly GCF_027912835.1). NCBI lineage: Bacteria > Pseudomonadati > Pseudomonadota > Alphaproteobacteria > Rhodobacterales > Paracoccaceae > Paracoccus > Paracoccus sediminicola. The sequence goes on along the minus strand of NZ_CP115768.1, from coordinate 417,964 downwards.
GCCATATTGGCTGATCCGAACATTCACCGCGTTGGAAAACTGCGTGCGGATTCCCGAACAGGACAGCGCGGTCGAGGCCCGGCCGAAGCTGGGGTCGCGTTCGACCACCAGCACCGACCCGTCGAAATCGGGATTGGCGGTCAGGTAATAGGCGACAGCACAACCGATGACCGCGCCGCCGACGACCACGACATCATAGCTGTCCCGCATCACTCCTCCTGTTCGTCGTCCGGGTGGCCGAGATTGACGAACCAGCCGCCGATGCACTGGGTGGAGAGGTCCTGCGGATCGGCAGGCGGGTTGGCGGCCTCGACCTTGTCGCGATATGGCTCGGCGCTGTCCTGCGGCCTGAAGCCAAGATGCCCGGCAGGACCGTTATCGACCGGCTTGACCTTGTTGTCGGACATGCCCGCGATGATCGAAAACCCCAGATGCGGAGCGGTCAGCGCCGAAGACACCAACCGCACGCAATCGTCGAAGCTCAGCCAGGACCACAGCATGCGGCGGTCGGCGGGCTCGGGGAACGAGGAAAAGATGCGCAGGCAGCCGCTCTCGATGCCGAACTTGTCCCAGTACATCGAGGCCAGCGCCTCGACGAAGCATTTCGATACGCCGTAAAGGCTGTCCGGGCGGCCAACCGCGTCGCAGGGAACATGGTCGGCCAGCCGGTGATAACCGATGGCATGGACCGACGAGGCATAGATCACCCGCCGCACCCCATGCGCCCGCGCCGCCTCGTAAATATGGTAGCTGCCGCGGATATTGCTGTTCAGCACATCGTCCCAGGGCCGCTCATGCGGGGCGCCGCCGAAATGCACGATGGCATCGACGTCGCGCACGGCTTCCATCACCGCGGCCTCGTCGGACAGATCGAACGCCACCGATTCTTCATTCTCCCTGAGATCGTCGCAGGGCTCGCGATCGGCCAGGCGCAGATGCGCGGCCAGTGGTGCGAGCCCACGGCGCAGCTCGGTGCCCAGGCGTCCGGCAGCGCCGGTGATCAGGATGCGGTTGAAGGGTTTCGACATGACATTTCCTTTTTTTCTGTTGCGGCGCAGATCTGCACGCTGAGATGTGCGAATAACCCGCGCGCGTCACGGGCAAAGTCGCGCGGGTCCGATGCCGGTACAAGGGGCGAGCGGCGGCTCATGCGTCGTCAGCCGTCACATAGCCCTTGACCCGATCATCCTCGCGCGCCGACGCGCTGCGCCCCGCCGGATCTCCGAACCCGCCGCCGCCGGGCAGGCGCAGCACCAGCCGGCGGCCTTCGGGGACATGCTGCCAGCCCTTGGGTCGCAGCACGGTGCCGTCATCGAGCTCGACCGCGCCAGCCGCGCCGGGCTGACCGCCATCGCGGCCCCGCGCCGGTTCGGTGACGCGGTCGAACATGGCCGAGAAATCGAATTCGTGCCCCTCGGCGGGCGCGATCTCGATGATCTGGCCCAGACCGCCGCGTTGCGTGCCGGCCCCGCCGGAATCCGGACGCAGCTCTTTGCGCCAGACGACGATCGGGCCGGTATGCTCGGTCGCCTCGATGGGCATGGTGTGCACGCCGGACGGAAAAGCTGTCGCGGACAGCCCGTCGAGCCCCGGCCTTGCCCCGGTTCCGCCCGAGTTAAACATCAGAACCTCGGCGCGCCGTCCCTCCTGACCGGCGACCGGGCGGGCCGAGATATGCACGTTCCACAGCGAGGCCGCCCCTTCGGCCTGGATCTGACCGGGCAGCGCCTGCGCCATCGCGCCAAGCACCAGATCCGGCACCATATGACCCAGCACATGTCGCACCGAGACCGGTGCCGGTCGCGGCGCGTTCAGAATATTTTCGGGCGAGCTTACGTCGAACACCGCGAGCGAGGCCGCATTGTTCGGGATATCCGGCGCGATTACGCATTTCAGCGCATAGCAGGCATAGGCTTTCGCGTAGATCAGCGGGCAGTTGATCCCCCAGCGGCTGACGGGCGCGGAACCCGCGAAATCGACCTGCACCCGCTCTCCCGCAATGTCCAGCCGCGCCTTCAGCAGGATCTGGTCGTCATAACCGTCCGTCACCATTTCGTTCGACCACGACCCGTCGGGCAGCGCCGCGATGCGTTCGCGGATCGCCTTGCCGGTCCGCGAGAGGATGAAATCCCCGAGCGCCTCGAGATCGGTCATGCCGGTTTCGTCCAGCATCTCGATCAGCCGCGCATGGCCCACATCGTTGCAGGCCGCGAGCGAGTAGAAATCCCCGATCACCTGGCTTGCCTCGCGGACATTCGCGCGCAGCAGCCTGACCAGATCGCGGTTCACCTCGCCACGCTCGGCGAATTTCATGATCGGGATCTGGATCCCTTCTTCATAGACGGATTTGCCGTCCGCCCCGAAGCCGCGCCCGCCAATATCCACGACATGCGCGGTGCAGGCGAAGAACCCGATCAGCCTGTCTCCCTTGAATGACGGTGAGACCATGGTGATGTCGTGAAGATGCCCGGTCCCCAGCCATGGGTCGTTGGTGACATAGGTGTCGCCGGGAAACATCTGCTGCCGCGGGATCTCGTCGATGAAGTTCTTCACCGCCTGCGCCATCGTATTCACATGCCCGGGCGTCCCCGTGACGGCCTGCGCCAGCATGGCGCCTTCCGCATCATAGACCCCCGCCGAGAGATCGCCCGCCTCGCGCACCGAGGTCGAAAAAGCCGTGCGCAGCAGCGTCATCGCCTGTTCCTCGACAACCGAGACCAGCCGGTTCCACATTACCTGCATGCGGATTTCCTCGAGCTGGCTCATGATGCGGCCTCCTTGCGCAGCAGCAGGATCGCGCGGTCCGGCTGGATGACGGCGTCGAATAAAGAGGTGACGACGGTCGAGGTCTCGGCCTCTGCGATCACTGCCGGACCCGGGATACGCTCGCCGGGCGAAAGCGCGTCGCGGGCAAAGATCGCCGTGTCGAGCGCCCGGCCCGCGGCAGGGTCGAACACCTTGCGCGTCGTCGCGGGCGCGCGTGTGGTGCCGGTCTCGGCAAGCTGGATGCGCGCGGCCTCGGGACGCCGGTCCTGCGCCTTGACCGAGAAGGTCACGAATTCGATCTCGGGCCCATCGACGGCACGGCCGAAGAACCCGGCATAACGGTCGCGGAAGGCATCGCGGATCATCGCACGGTCCTCTGACGTAAAGGCGCGGTCGGGAAGCTCGACCGGGATTTCCCAGCCCTGACCGCGATAGCGCATGAAGGCCACGATCTCGCGCTCGATCTCGCCGGAACTGCCGCCACGGACGAAATGCTCGGCCGTGTCCTTCAGCCCGTCGAGCAGGGCGTTCAGCCGCGCCGGGTCGAAATCAGACAGCGCCGATATCTGCGAGGCCACCGCCTCATAGCCGAATGGCGCGCGCAGAAACCCGATCGCCGAGCCGACCCCCGCACCTTCAGGGATAATGCAGCGGCCAATATTCAGCTTTTCGCAGAGCCGCGCCGCATGCAGCGGGGCCGCGCCGCCAAAGGCGATCATCCCGTGATCCGAGATATTCTTGCCATTCTCGACCGCGTGGACCCGCGCCGCATTGGCCATGTTCTCATCGACCACCTCGACGATGCCGAAAGCCGCTTCCGGCGTGTCGAGGGACAGCTTCGCGCCGATCTCGACGTCAACGGCGCTCGCGGCGTCATCGGTCGAAAGGGTGATCTTGCCGCCAGCGAAATTATCGGGATCGAGCTTGCCCAGAAGCAGGTCGGCATCGGTGATCGCGGGCCGCGTGCCGCCGCGCTGATAACAGGCCGGGCCGGGCTCTGATCCCGCGGATTCCGGGCCGGTCTGGATGCGGCTCATATCGTCAACCCAGGCCAGCGAGCCGCCCCCTGCCCCGATCTCGATCATCTCGATCACCGGGATCGAGATCGGCATCCCCGAGCCCTTGGCGAAGCGATAGCTGCGCGCCACCTCGAAGCTGCGTGCGGTCTGCGGCTGGAAATCGTCGATCAGGCAGATCTTGGCCGTGGTCCCGCCCATGTCATAGCTGACCACACGGCCCAGATCGAAGCGCCGCGCGATGTCGGCGGCAAAGATCGCGCCGCCTGCCGGGCCGGATTCGACCAGCCGGACCGGAAACTCTGCCGCCGTTTCGACCGAGACCAGACCGCCGCCGGAATGGATCATGAAGACCGGGCAATCTGCGCCCATCTCGCCCAGCCGTGCCTGGAGACGCATGAGATAGCTGGCCATTTGCGGCCGCACATAGGCATTGGCGCAGACCGTGTTGAAACGCTCGAACTCGCGCATTTGCGGCGAGACCTCGGCAGAGATCGAGATCGGCAGGTCAAGCGTTTCGGCCAGAATCTCACGCGCGCGGCGTTCATGAGAGTCGTTCATGTAGGAATGAATGAAGCCAATGGCCACGGAACCGAAATCCGCATCGGCGATCCGGCGGGCGATATCGCGCAGCGCCGCCTCGTCCAGCGGAGCCAGCTCATCCCCGGTGGCGCTGATCCGGCCGCCGACCGGAAAGCGGTCCTGACGCGGGATCAGTGGCTTGGGCAGTTCAATCGACAGGTCATATTGCGCAAAGCGGTTCTCGGTCCGCATCTCGATCACATCGCGGAAACCTTCGGTGGTGATGAAGGCGGTGCGCGCACCGCGCCGCTCGATCAGCGCATTGGTGGCGAGAGTGGTGCCGTGAATCACCAGCCCGATCTCGGCGGCGCTGATTCCGGCTTCGGCGGTGACGATGCCGATGCCGTCCAGAATTGCCTGTTCGGGCGCGGTGTAATCGGTCAGCACCTTGGTCGAGTGGATCGTGCCGCGCAGATCCAGCACGATGTCGGTGAAGGTGCCGCCTATATCGGCCCCGAGCCTGATGTCCTGCCCGGCGCTCATCTGCTCCGCTTCCCGGCCAGGGCGGCGTCGCGCATCTGGCTGAGCGTCTGGCGCGGGGTGATCGCCTCGGGGGCGATGTTCAGATCCAGTACCGCCCCGGTCGGCGACGCAAGCGCGCGCTCGAACGCGGCGTCGAAATCTGCCGTCGTCTCGACCCGCTCGCCATGAAAGCCATAGGCACGGGCGAGTGCGGCGAAATCGGGATTGGTCATGTCCGTCCCCGAGACGCGTTCGGGATAATTCCGTTCCTGATGGGCGCGGATGGTGCCGTAGATCCCGTTATTCAGCACAAGCACAATCGGCTGGGCGTAATGTTGCAGCGCGGTCGCCAGCTCGGTGCAGGTCATCTGGAAATCGCCGTCACCGGCGAAACAGACGACGCGCCGATCGGGATAGGCGATCCGGGCGGCGATGGCGGCGGGCAGACCATAGCCCATCGCGCCGGATTGCGGGGCGAGCAACCGCGCCCGGCTGCCGAAGGGAAAGAACTTGTTGGGCCAGACGGAAAAATTGCCTGCCCCGTTGGTCAGGATCACATCCCCGGGAAGGATCTCGCGCAGCCGTGCCGTGACCACCCCCATATCCACCGGCGATGGTTGCGGCGGCGGCTCGAGCGATTCCTCGTAATCGGCCCGCCCCGCCTCGCGCCACGCCGCCCAGTCTCCGCGCACCGGCTCGATGATGCGGGCGAATTCATCCGGCCCCGACTGGATGCCGAGAGCGGGCTGGTAGATCTTGCCGATCTCGCGATCCGAGCCGTGCACATGGATCACCTTCTGAGCCGGCTCGGGCACGTTCAGAAGCGTATAAGCGTCGGTGGTCATCTCGCCAAAGCGGATATTCACCGCAAGAATGACATCGGCCTCCGAAATCAGCCGCCGCACATGGGGCGGCATCCCGACCCCGGCCTCGCCGCAGAACACGGGCGAGAAATTGTCGAACTGGTCCTGATAGCGGAAGGCCGCGACCACCGGAATATCCGAGGCTTCGGCGAAATCCTTCATCGCCTGGCGTCCGGATTCGGTCCAGTTGCAGCCGCCGATCAGGATCAGCGGGCGACTTGCGGCTTCCAGCAGGCCGCGCGCCTTGTCCAGCGCCGCGGGCGGCGGGGCGGGTGCGGCAATCTCGGCCGGGCCGCGCAGCGGAGCGGCATCGGTCGGCGCGCTGATGATGTCCTCGGGAAGCGCGATCACCACCGGGCCGGGCCGGCCGGTCGTCGCCGTGGTCCAGGCGCGGGCGACGATCTCGGGCAGCCGCGCCACATCGTCAATCTCTACCGCCCATTTCGCCATGGTGCCGAAAACGGCGCGGTAATCAATCTCCTGAAAGGCTTCGCGGCCTTTCATGTCGGTGCCGACCTGACCCACGAAAAGCAGCATCGGCGCGCTGTCCTGCATCGCCGTATGCACACCGATCGACGCATTGGTAACGCCCGGACCCCGCGTGACGAAACAGATACCGGGAGATCCGGTCAGCTTGCCATAGGCGGCCGCCATCAATGCCGCGCCGCCCTCGTTCCGGCACAGCACGAAATCCAGTCGTCCCGCCGTATCATGCAGCGCATCCAGCACCGCCAGATAGCTTTCCCCCGGAATTCCGAAACTTTTCGTCGCGCCGAGCGCCTCCAGGCAATCGACCAAAAGCTGTCCGCCATGCCGTGTCATTCCAAGCCTCCTCTTGCCGCGCCAGCTTGCGCGTTTTTCCGAGGGTGAGGAAACAATTAAAGCGGGCTAAATGACAAGTAATTCTTGCTTTTGCCAAGCGGCTGAGCGCGCATCAAAATAGCACAAGAGGGCCGGAGATCCGGCTTGTGGCGAACAGGCAACAGGCGGGATGATGGTGGAGCCAAGGGGAGTCGAACCCCTGACCTCATCATTGCGAACGATGCGCTCTACCAACTGAGCTATGGCCCCATCAGGCGCGCTGTGTGGCGCGGGACCGGAATTTTGTCAAGCGCGGAAATCCGCGGGGCTTGCACCGATGCGCCGCGCGGGCCATGACAGGCGGCGAAAGGATGAATGGCGATGGATATTCTCATCATTGGCGGCGGACAGGCCGCGGCCTCGATGGCGGCCAAGCTGCGCGCGCTCGGTCATGACGGCGCGATTACCGTCATCGGCGACGAGCCCGTCGCGCCCTATCAGCGCCCACCCCTTTCGAAAGCCTATCTGCTGGGCGACATGCCGGTCGAGCGGCTGACGCTGCGCGGCCCGGAATGGTGGGACGAACAGAAAATCCGCCTGATGACAGGCGTCCGCGCCATGCGCATCGACCGCGCGACCAGACAGATCGAGACGACGGATGGCCGCTTTGCCTACGACCAGCTTGCCCTGACACTCGGCGCGGCGCCGAAACGTCTGCCCGCCGGGCTTGGCGGAGATCTGGCGGGGGTGCACACGGTCCGAAATCTCGGCGATATCGACCGGTTGCAACCTCAGCTTGTCACGGGCCGCAGGCTGGTGGTGATCGGGGGCGGCTATATCGGGCTGGAGGCGGCCGCGGTGGCGCGAAAGCTGGGGCTCGACGTGACGGTGATCGAGGCCGGCGCGCGCATTCTCGGCCGTGTCGCGTCGTCCGAAACCGCAGAGATGATCCGCGCGCTGCATCGCGATCACGATGTGCATATTCTCGAGAACAGGACCCTGGCGCGGCTGAAGGGTGACGCGCGGATCGAAACTGTGCAGCTTTCCGACGGGCAGGAGATCCCCGCCGATCTGGTGGTGCTCGGGATCGGCATCGCGCCCGAGACCGCATTGGCCGCCGATGCCGGACTGGCGTTGGACAACGGCATCGCCTGCGATGCGCAGGGACGCTCTTCGGACCCGGCGATCTGGGCGGCGGGGGATTGCGCCTCTTTTCCGTGGCAGGGCGAGCGCGTCCGGCTGGAAAGCGTCGGCAATGCCATCGACATGGCCGAGCTGGTCGCCGCGAACATGCTCGGCGCGGGTCAGGACTATGCGCCGAAGCCGTGGTTCTGGTCGGATCAATATGACGCCAAGCTTCAGATCGCCGGCCTGAACGCCGGGCATGATCGGGTGGTCAAACGCGCCGGATCTGATGCGCTTGGCGGCTCGGTCTGGTATTATCGCGGCGACCGGCTGATCGCGGTGGATGCGCTGAACGAAGCGCGCGCCTATATGGTCGGCAAGCGGCTGATCGAGGCGGGCCGATCCCCCGATCCGGCGCTCGTCGCCGATCCGGACACAGCGGTGAAAGAGCTGCTGTGAGGATCGTCGGCGGCAGGCTGCGCGGGCTGAAACTGGCCGAGATCGGCGCCGGAGACATATCGGCGCATCTGCGCCCGACCACAGACCGGGTCCGAGAGACGATGTTCAATCTGATCGTCAACAGCCTCGGGATCGGTCTGGAGGGCGTGCGCGTTCTCGATCTTTTCGCCGGGTCCGGCGCCCTCGGGCTGGAAGCGTTGTCACGCGGCGCGGCGCGGGTGGCCTTCGTGGATGACGGTGCCACGGCGCGCGACTTGTTGCGGGCCAATGTGGAAAAGGCGCGCGCCATGGGGGTCACCGATATCTGGCGTCGCGACGCGACCCGGCTCGGCCCCAATCGCGGCGCGGGCTATGGGCTGGTCTTCATGGACCCGCCCTATGGGCAGGGTCTCGGCGAGGCGGCGCTGCAATCGGCGCTGAGCGGCGGCTGGCTGAGCGATGACGCGCTGATCGTCTGGGAAGATAATCTTCCGCCGCAGCTTCCCGAGGGTTTCGCCATGCTGGACCAGCGGCGTTACGGCGAAACCATCGTGACAATCCTCCGGCGCGCCGCGTGATCCCAGGGGGCGCTCGCGCCCCCTCTGGCCTGTCGGCCATTCACCCCCGAGGATATTTGAATCAGGACGAAAACCGCCTTCATCCTGACAGAAATATCCCGCGGGGCCCGGGGGCGCGAAGCCCCCGGTCCTCAGTCGCGCAGAAGCTCGTTCACCGAGGTCTTGGCGCGGGTGCGTTCATCCACACGTTTCACGATCACCGCGCAATACAGGTTCACCCCGTTCTTCGACGGCATCGACCCCGAGACGACGACCGAGCCCGACGGGATTTCGCCATAGGTGACATTGCCGGTCTCGCGATCCACGATCTTGGTGGACTGGCCCAGGAACACGCCCATGCCGATCACCGAGCCTTCGCGCACGATGACGCCTTCGACCACCTCGGAGCGGGCGCCGATGAAGCAATTATCCTCGATGATGGTCGGGCCGGCCTGCATGGGTTCGAGCACGCCGCCAATGCCGACGCCGCCCGAGAGATGGACATTCTTGCCGATCTGCGCGCAGGAGCCGACCGTGGCCCAGGTGTCGACCATCGTGCCCTCGTCGACATAGGCGCCGAGATTGACGAAGCTGGGCATCAGCACCACGCCCTTGGCGATAAAGGCGGATTTGCGGACGACGCAATTCGGCACCGCTCGGAACCCCGCCGCGCGCCACTGATTATCGCCCCATCCGGCGAATTTGCTGTCGACCTTGTCCCACCAGCCGCCGCCCTGCGGCCCGCCCGGCTGCATCTCCATGTCCTTGATGCGAAAGCCGAGCAGCACCGCCTTCTTGGCCCATTGATTGACATGCCAGTCATTGCCGCGCTTCTCGGCCACGCGAAGCTGCCCGCTGTCGAGCGCGTTCAGCGTGTCCTCGATCGCCTCGCGGGTTTCGCCGCCAGTGGCGGGCGTGATCTCGGAACGGTTCTCCCAGGCGGCCTCGATCGCGGCTTCGAGCGCGTCATTCGACGGGATCTGCGATTGCGGGTTCGACGGCGCGTCGGTCATGCGGGTTCTCCTCGGCTCAGGGTAGAAACTCTTGCCCAAGGGCTATAAGCGGGGATCTGACCCGGCGCAATGCGCCCGACCGATCAGAGGCCCCCATGAACGACGAAGACTCCCGCGCCCACCCCTTCCCGCATAGCCGCGAAGATGCCGAGGCGGCGCAGGACATGCCCGACACGCCGCAGACCCGCGCGCCCGCCTTCAAGCTTGCCTTTGCGGATACCGATTTCCTGCTGCGCGAAGAGCTGCGCCCGGTGCGGCTGCAACTGGAACTGCTGAAGCCGCAGATGATCCTGGACGAGCGCGGGGTCGAATCCACCGTGGTGATGTTCGGCGGCGCCCGCATCCCCGCCCCCGAGAACAAGGACAGCGCGCGGACCGAGACGCTGGCCGATCTGTCGAAATATTACGAACAAGCCTATCGCTTCGCCCGCATCATGACCGAGCGGAGCCTGGAAACCTATGGCCGCGAATATGTCATCTGCACCGGCGGCGGGCCGGGGGTGATGGAAGCGGGAAACAAGGGCGCGCATGATGTCGGCGGCCAATCCGTCGGGCTGGGCATCGTTCTGCCGCATGAGCAGGCGCCGAACGAATATGTAACGCCGGATCTCTGCTTCAACTTTCATTATTTCGCCATCCGCAAGATGCATTTCCTGATGCGCGCGCGGGCGGTGACGGTGTTCCCCGGCGGGTTCGGGACGCTGGACGAGCTGTTCGAGACGCTCACCCTGATCCAGACCGGGCGGATGCGGCCGGTGCCGATCCTGCTGTTCGGGCAGGAGTTCTGGGACGGAATCATCGACTGGCAGGCATTGGCCGAAGCCGGCACGATCGGCGCGGGCGATCTGGAACTGTTCCGCTATGTCGAGACAGCAGACGAGGCTGTGAAGATCATCGACGAATTCGAGCCGGCGCGGCCGGGCTGAGCGGCGCCTCGGCGGGGGCCATGCCGGTCAGCGCGGTCGGCCCCGACCGGCCTGTCAGGCGAGATGATCGCGGAACCGCGCGATGACCTGTTCATAGACGCCGCGCTTGAAAGGCACGATCTTTCCGATCAGCTCATCGGCCCGCAGCCAGCCCCAGTCATCGAATTCGGTATGTTCAGTCGCAATATCGACCTGCGCATCATCCCCGGTGAAGCGCATCAGCACCCATTTCTGGCGCTGGCCGCCGAACCGGCCCTTCCACATCTTCCCGACCAGCTCGTCGGGGAGATCGTAATAGACCCAATCCTCCGCCTCTGACAGGATCTCGACGGCGCTTGGCGGCAGGCCGGTTTCCTCGCCGAGTTCGCGCAAGGCGGCGTCTCGCGGGGTTTCCCCCTCGTCGATCCCGCCCTGAGGCATCTGCCAGGCCCCGGGCGTGTCGATGCGCTGGCCGGCAAAGACCAGCCCGGCGTCATTCACCAGCACCACCCCGGCGCAGGGGCGATAGGGCAGCCCGGAAGGGCCGCGCCGCCCGTCATCCGCGCCGCTCATTCCTGCGCGTCCTCCTCGGCGTCGGTCTGGGCGTCGCCGTCAGCTGCGCCCTCATCTGTGGCCTCGTCGCTTTCGGTGACGGCGGGGGCGTCCTCGGTGCCGGAATCCTCGCCGGTCACGGCGGGGGTTTCAGCCGCGGCGATTTCATCCGCGTCGAAATCCACCGCCGCAAGCCCCTTGAGGATGTCGATCGCATAGGCGAGCTGGTAATCCTCTTCGCGCAGCTCTGCCGTGGCCTGAACCTCGGCGGCTTCCTCTTCCAGTTGACGGCGTTCTTCCTCGGAATAGCTGTCATTATTCAGCGCACCGCGCAGATCGGCTTCCGAGCTGATGAAGCTGGAATTGGTCCGCGGCTCTTCCTCATCCTCCTCGGTCGGCGCGGCGGCGGGCTGGGCCACGATGATGTCGGGATTGATCCCGAGCGCCTGGATCGAGCGGCCCGAAGGCGTATAATACCGGGCCGTGGTCAGCCGCATGGCGCTGTCCGACGTGACCGGCAGCACCGTCTGGACCGAGCCCTTGCCGAAGGATTTTTCGCCAACCACGATGGCGCGGCGATGATCCTGCAAGGCACCGGTCACGATCTCGGAGGCCGAGGCGGAGCCGCGATTGATCAGCACCACCATGGGCTTGCCTTCGGCCAGATCGCCCTGCTCGGCGTTCCAGCGCTCGCTTTCCTCGGGGGTGCGGCCACGCGTCGAGACGATCTCGCCGCGATCGAGGAAGGCGTCCGACACATAGATCGCCTGATCCAGCAACCCGCCCGGATTGTTGCGCAGGTCCAGCATGATGCCGGTGATCTGATCAATCCCGCCCAGCTCCTCGACGGCTTTCGCAAGCTCTTCCTCAAGGCTGCGCATGGTTTCGTCGTTGAAGGTGGCGACGCGCAGCACGACGGCATGGCCCTCGACACGTCCTTTCACGGCGGTCAGCTTGATCGTGTCACGGGTGATGTCGATGTCGAACGGTTCCTGCTCGCCCTCGCGCAGCACGGTGATCGTCACCTCCGAGCCGACCGGGCCGCGCATCAGATCCACTGCCTGATCGAGCGTCAGCCCCATCAGCGACTCGCCATCCACATGGGTGATGTAATCCCCGGCTTCGACCCCGGCCTCGTCTGCGGGGGTGTCGTCCATCGGCGAGATGACCTTGACGACGCCGTCCTCCTGCCCGACCTCGATGCCGAGGCCGCCGAAGCTGCCGCGGGTCTGGGTCTGCATGTCCTCGTAATCCTCTGCGGGGAGGAACGAGCTGTGCGGGTCCAGCGATTGCAGCATCCCGTTGATCGCGGCCTCGATCAGATCCTGCGCCTCGGTTTCCTCGACATATTGATTGCGGACCTGTTCGAACACATTCCCGAACATGTCGAGCTGTTCGTAAACCGAATTATTGCCGCCAGAGCTCTGCGCCGCGATCGGCCCGGCAAACTGCGTGGTCAGCAGGACCCCGGCAAGAGTGCCGCCAATGCCTGCGATGAGATAATGCTTCATTGCGTCTCCGCCTGTTCTTGCGTCTCGCCCTGCTCGTCTTCGACGATATGGTTCAGCACGAACCATTCCGCCGGATCGAGCGTTTCCTTGTCCCGCCTCAGTTCCAGATACAGTGTTTCGCTGCGATCCGCATCCCTGCCTGTCGCCGCATTCACGACGAATTCAATCCCGAACTCTTGCGCAGGCGGTTCCGTGCCGCCCATCAGCCCCACAGGCTCACCGGCGGCAAGCACGTCGCCGACCTCGCCGAAGACCTGCGACATGCCAGCGAGAATCAGCAGATAATCCTGTGCCGGTTCAAGAATTGTGACATTTCCGTAATCCAGCAGCGGTCCGCGATAGCGGATCGTTGCCGGCCAAGGTGCCGTGACCAGAGATGCGGGTGCCGTGGCGATCACCAGCCCCGGACGCTCGATTCCGGCCGCGTCGGCTTCGTTGAAACGGCGCAGCACCTTGCCGCGCACGGGCAGCGGCAGCGACCCCTGCGCGCCCTCGAAATCGGCCAGAGGCGGGCCGACATCGGATTCCATGTCCGCAATGCCCTCTGCAAAGGCATCAAGCGTCGCGGCAGAGCGTTCCAGCACCTGCAATTCCTCGGGGTTCTCTGCAAAGCGCTTTGGCATGGTCGACCGGTCGGTCACCGCGCTCGCCAGCAGGCGGCGGGCGTCCTGGACCCGGCCCAGCCCCTCGGCCAGCGTGTTCGCGGCATCTTCCTGAAGTTCGCGCAGCTCGGCGATTTCGTCGAGACTGGCCTTCAGCGCATCGGCTTGCTCGCGCAGTCCGGGGGCCACGCTGGACAGGATCATGCCCGAGCGCGCCGTGGCCTCGGGACCGTCGGGATGCAGCAGCATCAGCGTCTCGGGCGAGCGTTCCATCGACATCATCACCCCGATGATAGAAGAGAGCTGCTCGCGGCGCGATTCCCACTCGGCCCGGATCTCCTGTTCGCGGATGCCTGCCTGCCGCAGCCCTGCCCGCAGCGACGACAACCCGGATTCGTAAGCCTGGATCATCTCGGTCAATGCGGTGACCTGATCTTCCTTGCTGAGCGCCTCTTCCAGCCGGCCGGTGGCCTCGCGCAGCTGGAACGCGGCGCGGGCGGCGCCCTCTCCGGCGCTTTCCTGCGCATGTGCCGCGTTGACGGGAAGGCACAGCGCGAGCGCGGTCAGCGGGCCGGTGAGTTTGCGGAACATACCTGTCATCAGCGTTCGATCAGGCTCTGGCCAGTCATCTCAGGTGGCTGCGGCAGCCCCATCAGATCAAGCACCGTCGGCGCCACATCGGCCAGCCGCCCGCCGCTGCGCAGTCCGGCGACCGACGGATCGCCGGTCACGATGACCGGCACCGGATTGGTGGTGTGGGCAGTATGCGGTCCGCCCGTCTCTGGATCGATCATCGTCTCGCAATTGCCGTGATCGGCGATGATGACCGCCGCGCCGCCAACCTCTTCCAGCGCAGTCAGCGCACGGCCGAGATTGCGGTCCACCGCCTCGCAGGCTCTGACCGCCGCTTCTAGGCTGCCGGTATGGCCGACCATGTCGGGGTTGGCGAAATTCACCACGATCAGCTCATAGCCCTCCCGGATGGCACGGACCAGATATTCGCCCACCTCGTCAGCCGCCATTTCCGGCTGGAGATCATAGGTCGCCACATTCGGGCTTGACGGCATATGCCGGTCCTCGCCCGGTTCGGGCGTCTCCTTGCCGCCATTCAAGAAAAAAGTGACATGCGGGTATTTCTCGGTTTCGGCCAGCCTGAACTGGCGCAGCCCCCGCGACGCCACCCAGGCGCCGAGAGTGTTCGCCACATGCTGCTTGGGATAGGCGGTGGACATGAAATCATTATGCTGTTCGGAATAATCGACCATCCCCAGCAGCGCCGCCCAATCCGGGCGCGGGCCGGTGTCGAACGCATCGAAATCCGGCCTCCCGATGGCCGAAAGGATCTCTCGCGCGCGGTCTGCACGGAAATTCAGGCAGAAGAACCCATCCCCGTCGCGCGCGCCTTGATAGCCGTCCATCACCGTGGGCTGGATGAATTCGTCCGTCTCGTCGCGCTGATAGGCGGCCTCGACGGCCTGATCCGCATGCGGCGCGGCCTCGCCCCGCCCGCCAATCATCGCCGCATAGGCGCGGCTGACCCGGTCCCAGCGATTGTCGCGATCCATAGCGAAATAGCGCCCGATCACCGTGCCGATACTTGCATTCTCCGGCAGGCTGCCCTGCAATTCCGTGACGAACCCCATCGCCGATTTCGGCGCCACGTCGCGCCCGTCCGTGATCGCATGGACCACAACCGGCACACCCTGCCGCGCCACCGCGTTCACCGCCGCAATGACGTGCTGGATATGACCATGCACCCCGCCATCCGAGACGACGCCCATCAGATGCGCCGTTCCGCCGGTCTGCTTCAGCTTGTCGATAAAGGCACCGAGACCGGTATTGTCGTAAAAGCTGCCATCCTCGATGGCGAGATCGATCTGACCCAGATCCATCGCCACAACCCGGCCCGCGCCGATATTGGTGTGGCCGACCTCGGAATTGCCCATCTGGCCCTTCGGCAGGCCGACATCCGGCCCATAGGTGATCAGCGTGTCATGCGGCGCATGCGCGATCAGCCGATCAAAGGTCGGGGTCTGCGCCTGATCGGGCGCGCTCTGCTCCGGCCGGTCCGAGATTCCCCAGCCATCGAGGATGCAAAGCACGACCGGTTTCTTGCCGCTCATAGCCCGGCCCCCTCGTCAATCCCGAGCATGATATTGAGATTCTGCACCGCCGCGCCCGAGGCACCCTTGCCGAGATTGTCGAGCACGGCGACCACCACCGCGCAGCCCGAGGCATCATCGCCATGCACCGAAATATCGAGCATGTTGGTGCCGTTCAGCGCCGTCGGATCGACCCGCGCCCCGACCTCTTCCGCCTCGCGGACCCGGACGAATTGCGCCCCGGCATAGCGTTCCGCCAGCGCCGCATGGAGAGAGGACAGGCTGCGCGCCCCACCCAGATGCAGCGGCAGCGACACCGCCATGCCTTGCGCGAAACTCCCGACCGATGGCGCGAAGACCGGCTGCACGCCAAGCCCGCTCAGCGCCATGATCTCGGGGATGTGCTTATGGCTTTGCGCGAGCGCATACAGAAAAGCGGGCGGTGCATCGCCTGACTCATATTCGGCGATCAACGCGTTGCCGCCACCGGTGTAACCTGAGACCGCGTTGACCGAAACGGCCTCTTCCGGGCCGATCAGCCCGGCCTCGACCAGGGGCCGGATCATGGCGATGGCGCCGGTTGCGTAGCAGCCCGGATTGGCCACATGCCGCGCATCCGCGACCTGCGCGCGGGCATCCCGGGTCAATTCGGGGAAACCATAGGCCCAGCCAGGGCTGATGCGATGCGCGGTCGAGGCGTCGATCAGCCGAACCGGCAGATCCGCGGACAGCGCCACCGCCTCGCGCGCGGCATCGTCGGGCAGGCAGAGGATCGCAAGGTCCGCCGCGGCAAAGCAATCGCGGCGCGCCTCGGCATCCTTGCGCAGCGCATGGTCGATCCGGATCAGCTCGATATCGTCGCGCCGGGCCAGACGGTCGCGGATCTGGAGCCCCGTCGTGCCGGCCTCGCCATCGATGAAGACCTGATATGCCATCGCTGCCCTTTCCTGCTTGCGTGCCAGACATAACGCCGCCGCCGCGCGGGGGCAATGCGGGCAAAGCCCCGCCGAGCGATGCGCGGATGGTGTTGAAAGGCGCGGCGCGCTTCGCGTATCACCGCCCCATGACCGACCGTTACGCATCGTCCGCCGCCGCCACCCCGCGCCCCACGGCCAGCCAGCCCGCGCGGCTATATCACTCGCCGCTGTCGCCCTTCTCGCGAAAGGTGCGGCTGGTGCTGGCCGAGAAGCGGATCGAGGTGGAACTCGCCGAAGAGCGCTACTGGGAGCAAGACCCCGAACTCTATCGCCGCAACCCTGCCGGCAAGATCCCGGTGCTGCGGCTCGACGGGATGCTGCTGGCGGAAAGCCAGGCCATTTGCGAATATCTCGACGAAACTGTCCCGGTCCCGCCGCTGATGCCGGACGGCGCCGCCGGACGTTATGAGGTTCGCCGGCTATGTGCCTGGTTCGACGACAAATTCAATGCCGAGGTTACCCGCCCGGTGCTGAATGAGCGGGTCTGGAAGAAGGTGCAGAAAACCGGCTATCCCGACAGCCGCGTGGTCAAGGCCGGGCTGGGCGCGATCAAGGTGCATATCGATTACATGCACCGCCTTCTGGAAGAGCGCCGCTGGCTGGCTGGCCCGACGCTGAGCATCGCCGACTTCGCAGCGGCGGCGCATTTCTCCTGTCTCGATTATATTTCGGATGTGGATTGGGACCGCTCGGATCTGGTGCGGCAGTGGTATGCGACGATCAAGTCGCGCCCGGCCTTCCGCAACGTGCTGGCCGATCAGGTCCCCGGCATTCACCCGGCGGCGCATTACGCGTTGCTGGATTTCTGATCCGCGACATTTCGCCGCCGAAGCGGGGTCACGCCCCTGCCTCTCAGCCGATCCGGCCTCGTTGACCGCCGGTCTGGGCGCGATCGAGCAAAAGATGATCGAGCACGACGCAAGCCGCCATCGCCTCGGCCACCGGCACGGCGCGAATGCCGACGCAAGGGTCGTGACGGCCCTTGGTTATCAGCTCGATCTCTTCCCCCGCCTGATTGATGGTGCGGCGTGGGGTGAGGATGGATGAGGTCGGCTTGACTGCGAAGCGGATGGTGATGTCCTGCCCGGTCGAGATCCCGCCGAGGATTCCTCCGGCGTGGTTCGACAGATATTCCGGGCCATCCGCACCCATGCGGATCTCGTCGGCATTGTCGGTGCCGGTCAGGCCCGCCGCTGCCATGCCCTCGCCGATCTCGACGCCCTTCACCGCATTGATCGACATCATTGCCGCGGCGAGATCGGTGTCGAGCTTGCCATAGACCGGCGCGCCGAGACCGGGCGGGCAACCGCGCACAAGCACCTCGATCGCGGCGCCGACGCTGTTCTGCGCCTTGCGGATACCGGTGAGGTAATCCTCCCACTCGACGGCCGCTGCCGCATCCGGCAGGAAGAACGGGTTCTGGCGGATCGCGCTTTCGTCGAAGCTGGACCGGTCGAGCCGCAGATCGCCCATCTGCACCATATATCCGATCACCGAGAGCTGCGGCACCAATTCACGCAGCACCGCCTGCGCGACCGCGCCCGCCGCGACCCGCGCGGCGGTTTCGCGCGCGCTCGAACGACCGCCGCCGCGGTAATCGCGAATGCCGTATTTCTGATGATATGCGATGTCGGCATGGCCCGGACGGAAGGCGGTCGCAATCTCGCCGTAATCCCTGGAGCGCTGATCGGTGTTTTCGATCATCAGCATGATCGGTGTGCCGGTGCTGCGGCCTTCGAACACGCCCGACAGAATGCGGACCCGGTCGGGCTCTTGCCGCTGGGTGGTATTCTTGGAACTGCCCGGGCGACGGCGATCCATGAAGGGCTGGATCCAGCCCTCGTCCAGAGCCACGCCGGGCGGGCAGCCGTCGATCACCGCCCCAAGCCCCGGCCCGTGGCTTTCGCCCCAGGTGGTAACGCGGAAGACATGGCCGAAGCTGTTGAGGCTCATCGCGGGATCTCCTTTGACGCCCTCGTTAGCCGCCCGCCCGGCCCGCGGCAAGGCGCCAGAGCCATATGCTATTGCTGCAACACCGACTCCTCGAACAGCGAGATCGCCTCGTTCCGGTCGCCCTGCCCCTTGAACTCATAGCCGCGCTCGATCATCCGGTTATAGGATTCGAAAAACAGCTGCATGTCCCAGACGAATTCTTTTCGCGCCTCGGCAAGGTCGGCGAGGTCGTTATAGATCCTGCTCATCGTGGCGATGGCGACGACGCGGTCATTGCGGACCAACGCGCCATCTTCCTCATTCTCCATTTTCAGCACGCCGATCAGCCGCGCCTCGATCAGAGACCCCGCGGGAAGCTCGCCGTCGCAAAGCAGCAAGATGTCGAGCGGGTCGCCATCCGGTGCACGGGTCTGCGGCACGAAGCCAAAGGCAAAGGGGAAGCGCATTCCCTCCGGCAGCTCCAGCCCAATCCGAAACAGCCCGCTCTCGTGCAGGTTCATCTTTTGCCGGCTGCCGCGAGGCGTCTCGATAAAGACGTTGACGGTATCCTCTCCCGCACGGGCGGGCACGTGCTTGACGGCTTCGTTGAACATGGTTGCGGTCCTTTCTGTCTAAAGCGTCGACCTGTCGTCGCGATGGGGGCCTTGCACAGCCAACCTCCGCTGCTATCTTCGGTTCCACCTCGGGGTGCCTTCGGGCTGAGACGCTTTCGCGGACCCGTTGAACCTGATCCGGTTCACGACCGGCGGAGGGAAGGTTTCGTCATCCTTTCTTTCCGACATTGAACAGAAGGAGGACGATATGCGTAATGCCCTGCTGGCATTGATGATCTCCGCCAGCCCGGCGCTGGCCGCCGATGAATTCACCGTCTATGCGCCCGACTACTTCGCCTCGGAATGGGGGCCGGGTCCGAAGATCGAGGAGGGCTTCGAGGCGGTCTGCGATTGCGACCTGAACTTCGTCACCGGCGATGTGCTGCCCCGGCTGTTGCTGGAGGGCAAGCAGACCGAGGCCGATGCGGTGATCGGGCTGAACAGCGACGTGACCATGCGCGCCCGCCAATCCGGGCTGTTCGCGCCGCATGGCCAGGACCTGTCCGGGCTGACCCTGCCCATCGAGTGGACTGATGAGGTGTTCCTGCCCTTCAACTGGGGCGAGACGGCCTTTGTCTATGACAAGACCCGAATGGACAACCCGCCCGAAAGTTTCGACGCGCTGCTCGATGCGCCCGATGACCTCAAGATCGTGATCCAGGATCCGCGCAGCTCGATCAGCGGGCTGGCGCTGCTGCTGTGGGTGAACAGCGTTTATGGCGACGACTCCCGCGCGGCTTGGGAAAAGCTGCGTCCGAAGGTGCTGACCGTGACCCAGGGCTGGTCCGAAAGCTATGGCATGTTCACCGATGGCGAGGCCGATATGGTGCTAAGCTATACAACCTCGCCCGCCTATCACATCGGCGCCGAGCAGGACACGACCAAGGCTGCCGCTATCTTTCCCGAGGGGCATTACTTCATGGTCGAGCTGGCCGCACAGCTTGCCGGGACCGATCAGCCCGCGCTGGCGCAGCAATTCATGGACTATGTTCTTTCCGAGGATTTCCAGAGCATGATCGCCGAGGCGAACTGGTCCTATCCGGCCAAGCTCAAGCGCGATTTGCTTCCGGCCTATTTCGCGGCGCTGCCCCGGCCCGGAAAGACCATCTTCCTGAACGAAGAGGAAGCCGAGGCGCTGCGCAAACCGGCGCTTGATGAATGGCTCAGCGTTTTCGCGCAATAGACCCCGCCGGTCCCGCCGTCGCGGCGGGGCTTGTCCTGCTGGTGATGGGCACGCTTGGCGCGGTGGCGTTGCAAGCGGGCGGCCTTTCGGGGCTCGGGACATGGGACTGGCGGGCGGTCTGGTTCACGATCTGGCAGGCGGTGGTCTCGGCCACGCTATCGGCCGGGCTGGCGATCCCGGTGTCCCGCGCGCTGGCCCGGCGGCGATTTTTCGGGCGCGCTGTGCTGATCACGCTGCTCGGGGCACCGTTCATCCTGCCGGTGATCGTGGCGATCATGGGGCTGGTCTCGGTCTTTGGTCGCTCGGGGCTGGTCAACCAGGCGCTTGCGCCGCTGGGGCTGGGCCCGGTGTCGATCTATGGCTGGCAGGGGGTGGTCCTCGCGCATGTGTTCTTCAACCTGCCGCTCTCGGTGCGGATGATCCTTCATGGCTGGCAGGCGATCCCGTCCGAGCGGTTCCGGCTGGCCCGTTCGCTGGGCTTTGCGCCGGCCGATATCGGGAGGCATCTGGAGCGGCCGATGCTGCGCGAGGTGCTGCCGGGCGCCTGGCTGGCGGTGTTTCTGGTCTGCCTGACCTCCTTTGCGGTGGCGCTGGCGCTCGGCGGCGGGCCGCGCGCGACCACGGTCGAGCTGGCCATCTATCAGGCGTTCCGCTTCGATTTCGATCTCGGCAAGGCGGCGACATTGGGGCTGGTGCAGGTGGCGCTGTGCCTTGTTGCGCTGGCGCTGTCCTCACGCGTGGCGATTCCCGCCGGGTTCGGCGCGGGGATGGATCGCGATTCCGGACTGCGCGGCCCGCCCGGCTGGCGTCGCGGGATGGATCTGGTGGCGATTGCCCTTGCCGCCGGCTTCCTGCTTGTGCCGATGCTTTCGGTGATCGCGCAGGGGCTGCCGCGGCTGACCGGGCTGCCCGCGCCGATCTGGGCGGCGGCGCTGCGTTCGGTGGTGATGGCGCTGATCTCGGCTTTTGCGACGCTCGTGCTGGCGCTGCCGCTCGCGCTTAGCGTCGCGCGGGGCAATCGCTGGGTCGAGGCGGCGGGGATGCTGCCCATCGTCGCCTCGCCGCTTGTGCTCGGCACGGGGCTTTACCTGCTGCTGCGCGGGCTGGCCTCGCCCACCGAGCTCGCGCTGCCCGTCACGGTCGGGATCAACGCGGCAATGGCGCTGCCGTTTGCGCTGCGCATCCTGATCCCGGCAGCGCGGAGCCTGCGCGCGGATTACGGAAGGCTGGCCGATTCGCTGGACATGCGCGGGCTGGCGCGGCTGCGGCTGCTGATCCTGCCGCGCCTGTCGCGCCCGCTGGGCTTTGCAGCAGGGCTGGCTGCGGCCCTGGCGATGGGCGATCTGGGCGTCATCACGCTCTTTGCCGACAGCGAGAACGCGACGCTGCCGCTGAAGCTCTATCAGCTGATGAACAGCTATCGCATGGCCGATGCCGCGGCCTGCGCGGTGCTGCTGATGGCGATCAGTTTTGCCCTGTTCTGGATCTTCGACCGCGGAGGACGTGTGAATGCTGCGATTTGAGGCTGCCGAGGCGAGGCTGGGCGATTTCCGTCTGCGCGCCGATTTCGGCATTGATGCAGGGGCGCGGGTCGCGGTGATCGGGCCCTCCGGCTCTGGCAAGTCCACGCTGCTTGGAACGGTGTCGGGCTTCGTGCCGCTGTCTTCGGGACGGGTGTGTTGGCAGGGGCGCGACATGGGGGTGCTGGCCCCCGGCGAGCGTCCGGTGTCGGTGCTGTTTCAGGACCAGAACCTGTTCCCCCATCTCAGCGTGGCGCAGAATGTCGGATTGGGTCTGCGGCCCGACCTCCGGCTCTCGGCGGATCAGGAACGGGCGGTGTCGCGGGCCCTCGACGAGGTCGGGCTGTCCGGCATGGCCGAGCGTCGCCCCGCCAATCTTTCCGGCGGCCAGCAAAGCCGCGTGGCATTGGCGCGCGTGGCGCTGCGCGCCCGGCCCGTACTGCTTCTCGATGAGGCGTTCTCGGCGCTCGGCCCGGCGCTCAAGTCGGAGATGCTCGAGCTTCTTGGCCGGATCGCGGAACGCAGCGGTGCGACGGTGCTGATGGTCACGCATGACCCGAAGGACGCCCGCGCCTTCGCGCCCCAGACGGTGGTAGTGATAGATGGGCTCGCGCAGCCCGCAGTCCCGACAGGCCCATTGCTGGACCATCCGCCCGCGCCGCTTGCCGCTTATCTTGGCTAGTCGACCGCCCGGATCATCTTGCGGTCGAACACGCGCAGCACCTGTTTCAGATCGTGACCGCGCTTGAGAATGCGTCCATCCATGCCGATCACCGCATACATGCCCTGCTGGTTGCGCAGCCGGGGCCGCTTTTCCACGCGATAGATCGGGGTCTCGGCGCTGTGGCGGAAAATCGAGAACACCGCCACGTCACGCAGAAACGCCATTGCGTAATCGCGCCACTCTCCTGCCGCGACCATGCGGCCATAGACCGACAGGATCACGCCAAGCTCGGCGCGGTCGAAGGCTATTCTGTCGGGCTGGGGGGTCAGAGGGTGATGCGGGTTCTGCATCTTGGGATCGTGGCACCGCTCGCCGCCACGATCAACGGCAAAAACATGCGATGCGCGGCCGGTCGCCATAAGCCAGGCCGCGCCCAGGGCCGGTCAGTAACAGGAAATCTTGGTGATGATCCCGTTCTCGTCATATTCGATATTCATCCGCTCGGGGCGATAATCCGACGTCACCGCCATGTCCGGCCCGATGCGCCGCGCCTCGCGAAGCGCGCCACCGGCGAGGATTGCGCTGCTCTGGCCAACCAGCCGCTGATGCTGCGAAGCACCGCAGGCATCCGAAGGCGGAGGCGGCTCTGCCGGGCCCGAGGGCTCGGCGGTCTCGATACAGCCCGCAAGCGCGCCAAGCGCTACGGCGCAGAATGTCAGACGCGCCCGCATCAGCCGCAATCCACGGCAGAGATGTTCCCGGCGCTGTCCAGCCGGAACACGATCCGGTTGGGATCATATTCCTGCGGCTCGATGCCGCGATACTCGACGACGCGATACTCGCGCGTGATCCCGAGCGTCGGCACGACGCTGCCCGGCTGGCCGATATAGCTGGTATAGGTGCTGGCCTTGCAGAGATCCGGCTTGCGCTCGACCAGACCGTCATCGGAAGCGGTGGGCAGCGGCGCGACCTGCGGGTTGACCACGGCCTGATCCACCGGAGCCTGCGGCGGCGCGGCCATGCAGCCGGCAAGCGCAAGCGCGGCGGCGAGCGGGGCGAAAAGGCGGGGCGTCTTCATCATCTCGTTCATCTGTCCCTGATGAGGTTTCGTATGGTCCTGCGTCACACGGCCCCGCTGAGCCGGGGGCCTTGCGAAAACCTATACGCTGTGGAGGCGCCGCTGTTAAGCCCGCAGCGCCCATGGCGGGTCACAACCCCATCAGCTTGCCAGCAATTGCCGTGCCGAATCCGTGCCATAAGCGCGCAGGAACGTGTCGACGGCGTTATCGACGGTCCGCCGGATCATCGCGTCATCGACCGAGGCCCGGCCCATCAGCATCACCCGATCCTTCACCCGCGCCATGCTGAGCTGCACGAAGCTGTCGGCGGCAAGACCCAGATCCGCAATGTCGTCGCGCAGCAGCCCGTCCTGCTGCCAGCGGCGAAGCTGCCGTTCCAGCTGGCGTCGCAGCGCCGCCGGGCCAAGTTCGTAATACTCCGCCGAAAGAGTCGGGAAACGCTCGGCCTCGGCAATGGCCAGCCGCAGGGTACGGGATCCGAACTCGGACACCGCATGGTTGGCGATCAGATGGCCGGTGAAGCGCAGAACCTGATCCACCGGCAGATCCAACCCGATCAGCGCGGTGCCATCCAGACGCTCGCGGTCCAGCTCGTCGCGGAACACCGCGTCGAACATCAGCTTCTTGTCGGGAAAATAGCTGTAGAGCGTTGCCTTGGACACAGATGCTTCTCGGGCGATATCGTCGACGCTCGCCCCTTCATAACCATCGCGCATGAAGACGCGTCGCGCGCCCTCCAGCACCTGACCGTATTTCCGGCCCCTGGTGATGGACCGTGCCTCGTTAACCATTGGACTGCCTAAACTGTGTCGTACCGGCGAAAGATAAATCCGCGAGCTTGTTAACCACAAGGCCAGAGCGATTTGGTGAAATGGCATTGCGAAAATCCGCCGTAGCAACGATGCTCTGCCAAAGGAATAGGCAAAGCGGAGAGTGCTCATGTCCAACGCCCACCCGTCGTTCCGCGACTCAGTCGATCGGATGTTCAGCCAGGCGGCTTCCCTGATGAAGCTGCCGCCGGGGCTGGAGGAAAAGATCCGGGTCTGTAACTCGACTTACACGGTGCGTTTCGGGGTGCGGCTGCGCGGCGCGATCCACACCTTCACCGGCTATCGCTCGGTCCATTCCGAACATATGGAGCCTGTGAAGGGCGGCATCCGCTATGCCATGTCGGTCAATCAGGACGAGGTCGAGGCGCTTGCCGCGCTGATGACGTATAAATGCGCGCTGGTCGAAGTGCCCTTCGGCGGCTCGAAAGGCGGTCTGCGGATCAATCCGCGCGACTGGGACGAGGACGAGCTGGAGCGAATCACGCGCCGCTTCACCTATGAGCTGTCGCGCCGCAGTCTGATTTCTCCGTCGCAGAACGTTCCTGCCCCCGATATGGGCACGGGCGAGCGCGAGATGGCCTGGATGGCCGATGCCTATAAGCGGCTGCACCCCGACGATATCAACGCCAAGGCCTGTGTGACCGGCAAGCCGGTCACCATTGGCGGGATTTCGGGCCGGGTCGAGGCGACCGGGCGCGGCGTCCAGTATGCGGTGCGCGAGTTCTTCCGCCACCCCGATGCGCTGAAGCGCGCCGGCATCGAGGGACCGCTGTCAAGCAAGCGCGTCGTCGTGCAGGGTCTCGGGAATGTGGGCTATCATGCCGCCAAGTTCCTCTCGGAAGAAGATGGCTGCGCGATCGTGACCGTGGTCGAATATAACGGCTCGGTCCACAATCCCGACGGGCTGGATATCGTCGCCCTGAAAAAGCACATCACCGAGACCGGCGGGGTCGAGAACTTCCCGGGTGCGAGCTTCCGCCCGGCCGGGCTCGACGCACTCGAAGACGAGTGCGACATTCTGATCCCCGCCGCGGTGGAAAGCGTCATTACCGCTGAAAACGCCCCGCGAATCCAGGCCAAGCTGATCATCGAGGCCGCGAACGGTCCGATCACCTCGGATGGCGACGAGGTGCTGAAAAAGCGCGGCGTGGTCGTCATCCCGGACATGTATGCCAATGCGGGCGGTGTGACCGTCTCCTATTTCGAATGGGTGAAGAACCTGTCGCAGATCAGCCTCGGCCGGATGGAGCGCCGCTATGAAGAGCATCGCAACCGGCTTCTGATCTCGGAGATCGAGCGGCTCTCATCCGATTCCGGACTGGCCTGGACCATGACCGAGGGCTTCAAGGAGGCCTATCTGCACGGTGCAGACGAGATCGAGCTGGTGCGCTCGGGTCTCGACGACACGATGCGCGACAATTACCGCAAGATGCAGGAGGTCTGGTTCGACGATGAGCGGGTCACCGATCTGCGGACCGCCGCCTATGTCGTCG
Source organism: Paracoccus sediminicola (assembly GCF_027912835.1). Taxonomy (NCBI): domain Bacteria; kingdom Pseudomonadati; phylum Pseudomonadota; class Alphaproteobacteria; order Rhodobacterales; family Paracoccaceae; genus Paracoccus; species Paracoccus sediminicola. Next base: position 392,377 of record NZ_CP115768.1, on the reverse strand, counting down.
CGATCCGCCGTATCGCCAATGTCTACGGCTCGCTGGGTCTCTGATCCGCTTCGACAGCCCGCCCAAGCGGGACGGCAACAGGGCCGGGCGCGCCATCGCCCGGCCCTTCTTCCATCCGCCCGAAGATAGGGCGGCCCGCCGGCAAGCCGGTCAAGGAAAAGAAAAACGCGCCCCGAAGGGCGCGTTTCTGGGTGGTTCGGATATGGATGCGGTCGGCATGGCCGCCCGGTCAATCCTCGCGACGGCCGTGCTTCACGTCCCACCACAGTTTCTTGTTGGTGAAATAAAGCAGCGCCGCCAGCACGATGAGGAAGATCACCGCAACAAAGCCGTTCTGCTTGCGCGCCATCATCTTCGGCTCGGCAGTCCACATCAGGAAGGCCGACACGTCGCGCGACATCTGATCGACCGTCGCCTCGGTCCCGTCCTCATAGGTCACCAGCCCGTCCGACAACGGTGCGGGCATCGAAATCAGACCGCCCGCGAAAGCTTCGTTCCCATAGAGATAGGTCCCGGCCTGCTCGACCTCTTCGCCGGTATAGCCGGTCAGCACGGAATAGATATATTCCGGGCCGCCCATTCCGTTGATCAGCTGGCTGATGCCGGTGCCGTAAGGTCCGTGGAATCCGGCGCGGGCCTTAGCCATCAGCGACAGATCCGGCCCCATCCCCTCGCCGGTCACGGTCGGGAAATGGTCGGTCGGGACGCGCGGACGCTCTTCGCCGGTTTCTGCATCTATGACGAACATATTCGCCGCATAGGCGCGCACCTGATCGGCAGGCAGTTCCGGGCCATATTCGTCGCTAAGCGTGCGGATCGGCACCTGACGCAGACCGTGGCAGGCGGCGCAGACCTCGGTATAGACCTGCAGACCGCGCTGAAGCTGGAACTGGTCGAAGCTGCCGAACGGACCTTCGAAGCTGAAGTCGATATCGGTGACATGCGCGTATTCTTCGCTTTCCACCTCTTCGGCGGCGCTTTCTTCGCCCCCGTCACCGGCTTCGCCCTCCGCCTCGGCGGGTTCGGGCGCCTCGCCCTCAGCCGTCGCGTCATCTGCGGCGCCGTCTTCCGCTGCGGGATCTGCCTCGGCAGCCTCGCCCTCCGCAGCTGCGGCGGGCTCATCTTCTGCGACTGCGGGGGCAGCTTCGCCGTCTTCGGCGGCGTCGTCTGCGGCAACTTCCTCATCACTCGCGGGCTGCGCCTCAGCCTCTGTGTCTGCGGCCTCAGCCTCGCCGGCCTCTAACTCGGCAGCGGCTTCTCCAGTAGCGGCCTCTTCGGTAGCAGCTTCGTCTGCCGTAGCTTCTTCGGCGGCAGTCTCTTCCGCGGTGGCTTCCGCCGCGCCTTCCGCGTCAGCAGCGGCCTCTTCGGTATCGGCCTCTTCTCCGGATGGGGCCTCCGTCGCTGCGCCCGCTTCGGTTTCAGCCGTTGCAGGAGCCTCTTCGATGATGGTTACGGCGTCTACCGTTTCGCCTTCCTGCGCCCAGCCTTGGGCAGCAAGGGTCAGCGCGGCCACGGCCGTGAGGGTCGTGATTCTCATGGTCATGCTTGCCTCTCCTTACTCGGCAGGATGGGTTTGTGCGGCGTGGTGCGCGTTAAAGTCTTCCTCGATCGTCGAGGGCATCGGCTCGGGCTTCTCGATGATGCCGAGGAGCGGCAGGATCACAAGGAAATAGGCGAACCAATAGGCCGAGCCAGCCAGCGCGATATAGGGATAGATCCCCTCTGCCGGCATGGCGCCCACCCACATCAGAACCACGAAGTCGATGCAGAGCAGCCAGAACCACCACTTGAACTGAGGACGAAACCGGCCAGAGCGGACCCGGCTGGTGTCCAGCCACGGCACCAGAGCCATAACCAGGATCGCGCCGAACATGGCCAGCACACCGAAGAACTTTGCGTCGATGATCCCGAAGGACACGAAGTTCACCAGCTGCACGACCCAGACATCGGCGGTGAAGGCGCGCAGGATCGCGTAGAAGGGCAGGAAATACCATTCCGGCACGATATGTTCCGGCGTCGCCAGCGGGTTCGCCTCGATATAGTTGTCGGGGTGGCCCAGATAATTCGGCATGAAGCCGACCACGGCAAAGAAGAGCACCAGGATCACCGCCAGAGCGAACAGATCCTTGATGACGAAATAGGGCCAGAATGGCAGCGTGTCCTTTTCCGCCTCGGCCTTCGATGTGCGGCGAACCTCGATCCCGGTCGGGTTGTTGTTGCCGGTCGAGTGGAAGGCCCAGATATGGACGACCACCAGCCCGGCAATGACGAAGGGCAGCAGATAATGCAGCGAGAAGAAGCGGTTCAGCGTGGCATTATCCACCGCCGGCCCACCGAGCAGCCACTCCTGGATGCTCGGGCCGATGCCGGGGATGGCGCCGAAGAGCCCGGTGATCACGGTCGCGCCCCAGAAGGACATCTGACCCCAGGGCAGCACATAGCCCATGAACGCGGTGCCCATCATGCACAGATAGATCAGCATGCCGATGATCCAGGTCACCTCGCGCGGGGCTTTATAGGACCCGTAGAACAGCCCGCGGAAGATGTGCAGATACACCGCAAAGAAGAACAGCGAGGCACCGTTCATGTGCAGATAGCGGATCATCTGGCCGCCATTCACGTTACGCATGATATGTTCGACGCTGTCGAAGGCCATGTTCACATGGGGCGTATAATGCATCGCAAGCACGATGCCGGTGACGATCTGCAACGCCAGGCAGAAGGTCAGGACGATGCCCCAGATCCACATCCAGTTGAGGTTCTTGGGCGTCGGGATCATCAGCGTGTCATAGATGACACCGGCGATCGGCAGGCGGCGATGCAGCCAGCGCTCGGCGCCCGTTTTCGGTTCATAGTGATCGTGCGGGATTCCGGACATTGGGCGCCTCCTCAGCCGAGTTGCAGCGTTGCGTCGTCGACGAAGGACGCCACGGGAATATCCATGTTGCGGGGCGCGGGACCGCGGCGGATGCGGCCCGCCGTGTCGTAATGCGAGCCGTGGCAGGGGCAGAACCAGCCGCCGAAATCGCCCGCACCCTCGCCGATCGGCACGCAGCCGAGATGGGTGCAGACACCGATCTGGACCAGCCATTCGCCCTCGGGGTCGAGGGTGCGGTTTTCATCGGTCGCGGGTTCCTCGCCCGACAGATTCGCGTTCTGCGCGACCGGGTCGATGAGATCAGAGACATCGACGGCGCGACCGGCCTCAATCTCTTCCGGGGTGCGGCGGCGGATGAAGACCGGCTTGCCGAGCCATTTGACCGTCAGCTGCGTGCCCACATCGACGCCGCTGATATCGACCATGATCGAGGACAGGGCCTGCACATCGGCCGAGGGATTCATCTGGTTGATGAGCGTCCAGGCGGCGGCACCCGTCGCGACCGCTCCGGCCCCGGCGGTAGCGTAGTAGAGGAAATCCCTCCGCGTGCCTTCGTGTTCTTCAGCGTGGGTCACGGCAATTCTCCGGTTCAGGCCCGGCGGGCGGGCCTTCTATGTTGTATCGGGCCGCTTGAATCGCAGCCTTTGCGTGCTCATCTCTAGCGATCAATTTCGTGCCAGTCCAGAAGGGGCGGGCGCGGTATTTCGGGCAAATCACCGCATGTGTTGCGTTTTCGTCTCCGCATCCCGCGCCGGATTGCGACATTCCGACGCAGCCCGACCATGCGCCCCGTGGCCGCGCCGCATAGGAAAGACCTATCCGCGCAGAAAACGGCGCAGCAGTTTTTCCAGCTTGGCCGCGCCCAGTGGCGCCATCTGCTTGGTGTGATCATGGCTGATAGATTCGTCAGACATGCCCGCGCCCATATTGGTGATGACCGAGATCGCCGCGCAGCGCAGGCCGAGGAACCGGCCGAGGATGATTTCCGGCACGGTGGACATGCCGACCGCATCCATCCCCAGCACACGCGCCGCGCGAATCTCTGCCGGCGTCTCGAAGCTTGGGCCAGAGAACCAGCCATAGACGCCTTCGGGCAGTTCTACCCCTTCGGCGGCGGCGGCCTCTCTCAGCGCGGCGCGCATCTCCGGGTCATGCGCCTCGGTCATGGGGACAAACCGCGCGTCGGTCTTTTCCCCGATCAGCGGGTTGGTGCCTGCAAAGGCGATATGATCGTTCAGCAGCATCAGCCCGCCCGGCGCGAGTTCGGCATTCACAGCCCCCGCCGCATTGGTGAGGATAAGCTTTTCGGTGCCAAGCGCCGCGAGCGTTTCCAGTGGCAGCCGCATCGCATCGGCCTTTCCGCTCTCATAGTAATGCGAGCGCCCGCCGAACACCGCGACGCGAGCGCCCTCCAACGCGCCGATCACAAGCTGCGGAACATGACCCGACACACCCGCATGAGGAAAGCCGGGCAGCGAGTCGTAAGGGATCGCGACCCCATCCACAGCCTCGGAGAGATGCCCGAGCCCCGAGCCGAGGATCAGCCCGTATTCCGGCGCCGCCTCCCCTGCCCGGCTGCGGATGAGATCGGCGAGTTCAGCGCTCTTTGACATAGGGTTCTCCGCCCGCGCGCGGCGGGATGGCGCGGCCCACGAAGCCGGCAAGGATGATGACGGTAAGAATATAGGGCAGCGCGTTCATGAACATGGACGGGATGGTGATCGGGCCCAGATCCAGATTGGGATAGCGGTTGGCGATTGCCTCCAGCAGGCCGAACAGGAAGGTCGCGAACAGCGCCCCCCAGGGCCGCCACTTGGCGAAAATCAGCGCCGCCAGCGCGATGAAGCCGCGCCCGGCGGTCATTTCCTTGACGAAACCCGCAGACAGGCCCGTGGCCAGATAGGCCCCCGCCAGCCCGCACAGCACCCCTGCAATCGCAATGGCGACATAGCGCAGCCTTGTGACCGACACCCCCGCCGTATCGACCGAGGCCGGATTCTCGCCGACCGCGCGCAGGCGCAGACCGAAACGGGTGCGGAACAACAGCCACCAGGTCAGCGGCACCGCCAGGAACGCGACATAGACAAGGATCGAATGTCCCGAGATCAGCTCGTCATAGATCGGCCCGATCACCGGCACCGGCGCAAGCGCATCGGCGAAGGGCAGTTCGATCGAACCGAAGCGGCCCGCGCCGGACAGGGGCGGTGTGCGCCCGCCAAGGCCGAACCATGTCTGCCCGAGCAGCACGGTCATGCCCGAGGCCAGAAAGTTGATCGCCACGCCCGAAATCAGCTGGTTGCCACGGAAGGTGATCGAGGCCACGCCATGCACGATGGACAGCAGCAGCGAGCCCGCCACCGCCGCGATCAGCCCAAGCCATGCCGAGCCGGTGACAGCCGCCACCGCCGCCGCCGAAAAGGCCGCCATCAGCATCTTGCCTTCCAGCCCGATATCGAACACGCCCGAGCGTTCCGAATAAAGCCCGGCCAGACAGGCCAGCAAAAGCGGCGTCATCAGCCGCACGGCGGAATCGAGGATCTGGATGATCGTGTTGATATCCATCACGCGCTCCTCTTCTTGCGGCGCGCAACGAAAAACGCCTCGAGCGGCATCCGCACCATATTGTCCAACGCGCCGGTAAAGAGGATCACGAGGGCCTGGATCACCACGATCAATTCACGCGGGATCGAGGTCCATAGCGCAAGCTCGCCTCCGCCCTGATAGAGAAATCCGAAGAGCAGCGCCGCCAGCGCCACGCCAAGCGGGTGATTGCGGCCCATCAGCGCCACGGCGATGCCGATGAAACCGGCGCCCTCGACATTGTTCAGCACCAGCCTTTCGGCCTCGCCCATCACATTGTTGATCGCCATCATTCCGGCCAGCCCGCCCGAGACCAGCATGGCGATCACGGTGATTTTCACCGGCGAGATGCCGGCATAGCGCGCAGCCGTCTCGGACCGGCCGAGCGCGCGGATCTCATAGCCGAGCTTGGTGCGCCAGATCAGCAGCCAGACCATGACGCAGGCGGCAAGCGCGATCAGGAAGGTGACATTGACCGGGGTATGCGTGCCCCATTCTATGCCGAACGCGGCGAAGAAGTCGGTGATTTTCGGCAGATGGGTGGCCTCGGGGAAGTTGGCCGAGGCCGGGTCCATGCTGCCAACCGGGCGCAGCCAGTTCACCAAGGCCCAGTTCAGCAGCGCCGCGGCGATGAAGTTGAACATGATGGTGGTGATGACGATGTGGCTGCCGCGCTTGGCCTGCAAGATTGCCGGAATGAAGGCCCATGCCGCGCCGAACGCCGCCGAGGCCAGCATTGCCGCGATCAGCGCCAGCGACCAGTGCGGCCAGGGCAGAAACAGGCAGACGATGGCCACGCCAAGACCGCCGAGCCCCGCCTGCCCCTCGCCCCCGATATTGAACAGCCGCGCGTGATAAGCCACCGCCACCGCCAGACCGGTAAAGATAAAATTTGTCGTGTAATACAGGGTGAAGCCCCAACCGTAGCTGGAGCCGAGCGCCCCGGTCACCATCGTCTGCAACGCCACCCAGGGGCTTTCCCCGATAGCGAGGATCACCAGGGCGGATATGGCAAACGCCAGCACCAAAGAGATCAGCGGCGTGAGCAGCACATCCGCCCATTTCGGCATCTTATCCATTATTCACCCTGCTCGATCTGCTGAATCCGGTCATGCGCCGAGCGACAGCTATCCTGTTTCGCCAGCCGTGGCATGCGGTCATCCCCGGCCGCCTCTGCGGCACCAAGCGACAGTCGCACCGGCATTTCATAGTCCCGGCCGGTCTCGGAGATCGCGGAGAGGGTGAAGGTCATCACCCCTTCCGCGTCCGGCCCGACCACGTCGCGAAGCTCGCATAATCTTCCATCCGACAACTCGATTCGCTCGACAGCCCCGCCCGCAGGGGCCGCATCGCTGTAAAGCGGTGCGAGTGCGGCATCGGGCAACTCCGGCATGTCCGGTATCTCGGCGTCGTCCCCCGGCGCTGCATCCGGTGCGGGCGTCACCGTGATCTCGGTATCAGAGCCGGCCGGTGCGATCTGCACAGCCTCCCGCCAGACGACATCAAGCAAGAATAACGCGAAGATGAGATCCAGAATCGACATCACCCGCCCCCAACGCCGAAACGCCTGTCACCGATTGCCGGGATCATGGGCGGTCCGCCGGGTTCTGCGGCGCCTCGCCGTGATCGACCGGGTGGCTGTGTTCTGGCGGGATGCCATCCTCGGCAGAGGCGTGCTCGGTATCGGTGACGCCGGCCATGAGCAGCCCGAGCTCGCGCGCCGAGGTGTTCTCGGCCCGTCTCTCACCCGTGATGGTGCCGTCGAACATCACCAGGATCCGGTCGCTGAGCGACATGATCTCATCCAGCTCGACGCTGACCAGCAACACCGCCTTGCCGGCGTCGCGAAGCTCGACGATGCGTTTATGAATGAATTCGATCGCGCCGATATCCACGCCGCGGGTCGGCTGGCCGATCAAAAGCAGATCCGGGTTGCGCTCGACCTCTCGGGCGACGACGATCTTCTGCTGGTTCCCGCCCGAGAAATTGCGCGCCGCAAGATCGCAGCTTGGCGGGCGGATGTCGAAGCGCTCGATCTTGGCCTCGGCATCCTTTCGGATCGCGATGCGATCCATGAAGATCCCGTTCGAATACTCCTCGGAATGGTGATAGCCGAAGGCGACATTCTCCCACGCCGCGAAATCCATGATGAGCCCCTCGTCCTGCCGGTCCTCGGGCACATGGCCGATGCCGCGCGCGCGCCGTGTCGCCGCGTCGGATTTCGAGCCGGTGAGGTCCAGCGAATCTCCGTTCATCACGATCTCGCCGCTGACCGTCGCGCCTTTTTCCGGGAACCCGCCCAGCAATTCCAAAAGCTGGGTCTGGCCGTTGCCGCTGACACCGGCAATGCCGACGATCTCGCCCGCGCGAATCTCGAAATCGATGCCGCGGATACGCTCGACCCCGTCCTCATCGACCATGCGCAGATTGCGGACCTGCAACACGGTATCTCCGGGCTGGGCCGGTGTCTTGTCGACCTCCATCAGCACCTTGCGCCCCACCATCAGCTCGGCCAGCTCCTCTGGAGAGGTCTCGGCGGTCTTGACCGAGGCCACCATCTCGCCGCGCCGCATCACGCTGACCGTGTCGGTGATATCCATGATCTCGCGCAGCTTGTGCGTGATGAGAATGATCGTCTTCCCCTCGTCGCGCAGCCCCTGAAGAATGCGGAACAGGTGATCTGCTTCGGCAGGGGTCAGCACGCCCGTGGGCTCGTCGAGGATCAGGATATCAGCCTGTCGATACAGCGCCTTGAGGATCTCGACCCGCTGCTGATGGCCGACCGACAACTCCTCGACCGTCTCGTCGGGATCGACCTGAAGTTCGTATTCCTCGGCCAGTTCACGAAGTCGGGTGCGCGCACGCGCCAGAGACGGGCGCAGCATCGGCCCGTCCTCGGCACCAAGAATGATGTTTTCGAGAACAGTGAAGTTCCGCACCAGCTTGAAATGCTGGAAGACCATGCCGATCCCGGCGCGGATCGCGGTCATGGAATCGGTGATCTGGATTGGCGTGCCGTTGATGCGGATCTCGCCCCGGTCGGGCTTGTAGAAGCCATACAGGATCGACATCAGCGTCGATTTACCGGCGCCGTTTTCGCCGATGATCCCGTGGATCGAGCCGCGCGCGACGGTCAGGTCGATATCCTTGTTGGCCTGAACCGGACCAAAGGATTTGGAAATCCCGCGCAACTCGATGGCGGGCGCCGCATCTTTCGGAGCGTTATGGGGGGCCGCGGACGGCCCCCCTGCATTGGTCGCGCCGTCCGGCATCAATCCACCGGGCAGCTATTATCGGTCATGTAGTCATGCACCTCGATCTCGCCGGAGGCGATCTTTTCGCGGGCCTCGTCGACGGCGGCCTGCATCTCATCGGTGACCAGCTCGGCGTTGTTGTCGTCGATGGCGACCGTCACCCCGTCCGAGGCCACGTCCCAGACTTTCACGCCCGGCTCGACCTCTTCTCCGGCGGTGAAAGCGTCGAACACCGCGACATCGACGTTCTTGACCACCGAGGTCAGCACCTGCCCCGGGTGAAGATGGTTCTGGTTACTGTCCACGCCGATCGACAGGACGCCCTCATCGGCGGCGGTTTGCAGCACACCGATCCCGGTGCCGCCCGCTGCGGCATAGATCACATCGGCGCCTTGCGAGATCTGGGCGCGAGTCAGTTCGCCGCCCTTCACCGGGTCGTTCCACGCTGCGGGGGTGGTGCCGGTATAGTTGATCAGCACCTCGCCTTCGGGATTCGCCGCCAGGAAGCCCTGACGATAGCCGCATTCGAATTTGTGGATCAGCGGAATGTCCATGCCGCCGATAAAGCCTACCGTGCCGGATTCCGAGGCCTGCGCGGCCATGATCCCGGCGAGATACGAGCCCTCGCCTTCATTGAAGACATTCGACTGCACATTGGGCTGTTCGACGACGGCGTCGATGATGACGAATTTCGTGTCCGGATAGTCGGGGGCGATCTTGTTCAGCACCTCGCCGAAGGCAAAGCCGGTCATCACGATCGGGTTCGCACCGCTCTGCGCCAGACGCCGCAGCGCCTGTTCGCGCTGTGCTTCGGACTGCATTTCCAACTCCTTGTAGGAGTTGCCGGTTTCCTCGGCCCAACGCGCCGCGCCAGTATAGGCGGCCTCGTTGAAGGATTTGTCGAATTTACCTCCCAGATCGAAGATCAGCGCCGGCTCTGCCGACGCCATGCCCGCCATCAGGCCGAACGCAGCGGCCGAGGCGAAAAGGGTTTTCTGCACCGTCATGGCAACCTCTTATGTCCTGCGGGCGAGATAGCCCGCGATGGTCCCGAGTTTAGGGCGAAAGCCGGGCCGGGGGTCAAGGCGGTTTCTTGCCACTGACCCAAGGTCAGCACCGGGAGGCAACCGGCGATTCCTGAAAAAAGCGTGCCGTGCGCAGTCGGTGTGAAGCTTTGGGAAGCCGGGCGCTCTCAGGCTTTGTCGTGCGGCCGGGTTAAGTTTTTCTTAATCAGCCATGCCCATGCTGACGCCATGCCACCGAATCGAGACCGGTTTCACGGAACGCCCCTGCCCCTGTTCCGACCGGACGGGGACGAGGCGATACCCGACGGCCCGGCGTTACGTGCGGGCCGTGTTCCATCCTACCTGGCGGATCACCGCGCCCGGCTGCGGGAACGTTTCATGGCGGGCGGGGCTGAAGCGATGCCGGATTACGAATTGCTGGAACTGGTTCTGTTCCGGGCCATTCCGCGTCAGGACGCAAAGCCTCTGGCACGCCGCCTGATCGAGACATTCGGCGATTTCGCGCGGGTGCTGGCCGCGCCTCCGGCCCGCCTGTCCGCGGTCACGGGGGCCGGGCCCGCCGTGGTGACCGAGCTGAAGATCGTCGCCGCCGCGGCCCAGCGCATGGCGCGCGGGCGGGTCCTGCAACGCCCTGTGCTGTCCAGCTGGGACGCGCTGCTCGATTACTGTCACACCGCGCTGAGCCATGCGGGCACCGAGGAATTCCGCGTGCTGTTTCTCGACCGCAAGAACGTGCTGATCGCGGATGAAGCGCAGGGGCGCGGCACGGTCGATCACGTTCCGGTCTATCCGCGCGAAATTCTGCGCCGCGCGTTGGAGCTTGGGGCCTCGGCGCTGATCCTTGTCCATAATCACCCCTCTGGCGATCCCACCCCTTCGGAGGCGGATATCGAAATGACGCATCGCATCCTGACCGGGGCCGAGGTCATGGGAATCGCCATTCATGACCATCTGGTGATAGGCGCGGGGCGCGAAGTGAGTTTCCGGCGCGAAGGGCTGCTCTGATCGCATCACCGGACCGGGGCGCTGCCCCGGAGCCCGAGATATTTCCATTGCCGAAGACGAAGAAAAGCGTGCAGGAGCGCGCGCCGAACAGCACCGCGCTGCCCTTTGAGGTTGCGGCGGAGACCTGCCGATGCTCCGGCTCTCGAAAAATTTTTTAATGATTGTTAACGGGTTGTGCGCCATTGCGGAGTCGGCAGTGCGGCTTGCGCTTGCCTCTGGTTAACACTCCGGTCAATCTCTGAACCGAACCGACTAGGACGACCAGATGAAATATCTTGTTCCGCTTGCCGCGATTGCGGCGTTGAGTGCCTGCGGCGGCTCTTCAAGCGCTTCCCGGAGCGGGGGGTCGGGCGCGGCCCTGCCACTGACGCCCTCGATCCTCTATTGCCAGAGGGTCGGCGGAGAGGTGATCGCGGCGACGGCGGGCGGGCGGCGCGCCGATCTGTGCAAACTGCCAAGCGGTCGGACGGTCCGCGCCGCCGATCTGCTGAACAGCGATAACAGCCTGTAAGATCGCCGGCGGGATGCGCGCGGTCAGAGCGACCGGAAGCTGTCGCGCTGCCGTTCGGTCCAGTTCACATGAACGGTCAGCCCGTCATCCGTGGCCTCTTCGCGTTCGACCACCCCAGCCTCGTGCAGCCAAGCCCTGCGGCGTCCGTCACTGAAATCGAGACTCAGCCGCTCCTGGCTTCGAGGCTGCTCGAGCGCAGTTTCCAAAGCCTCGTCAATGGCTTGCGACAGCTCATCAAGCCCGTCCCCGGTCAGCGCGCTGACTGCCTGCACCCCTTCGGTGCGCTGATCTGCGCGGCGCAGCGCTTGCTGGGTGGCCGGGGTCAGCGCGTCGATCTTGTTCCACACCTCGATCAGCGCGACATCCTCGGCGACGCCGAGCGAATCCAGGATCTCGGCGACATCCGCGGCCTGTTCCTCGGTCTCGGGATGGCTGATGTCGCGGACATGCAGGATCAGGTCGGCCTCAAGCACCTCTTCCAGAGTGGCGCGAAAGGCGGCGACCAGTTCGGTCGGCAATTCGCTGATGAACCCCACCGTGTCCGAAAGGATGATCTGCCGCCCGCCCGGCAGCCGGATCGCGCGCATGGTCGGGTCGAGCGTCGCAAACAGCATGTCCTTGGCCATGACCTCGGCCCCGGTCAGCCTGTTGAACAGCGTCGATTTTCCGGCATTGGTATAGCCGACAAGCGCGACGATCGGATAAGGCACCTTGGCGCGCGAGGCGCGGTGCAGCGTGCGCGTCTTTACCACCCGGTCAAGCTGGCGGCGCAGCCGGGTCATCTGTTCATCAATCGCACGGCGGTCGGCCTCGATCTGGGTTTCGCCGGGGCCGCCGACAAAACCCAGCCCGCCACGCTGGCGTTCCAGATGGGTCCAGGCGCGGACGAGCCGGGTCCGCTGATAAGAGAGCGCGGCGAGTTCGACCTGCAACACACCTTCGCGCGTCCTTGCGCGGTCGGCAAAGATTTCGAGGATCAACCCGGTCCGGTCGAGGATCTTCACGTCCCAGGCTTTTTCCAGATTGCGTTGCTGAACCGGGCTGACCGGCCCGTCGACCAGCACCAGTTCGGCCTCGGCTGCTTTCAGCGCGGTCGCGACCTCTTTCAGCTTGCCGGCTGAAAAAAGCTGCCCCGGAGAGGGGTTGCGCAGCCGCACGACCTGCGATCCGATGATCCGGGTCCCCGGAAGCGCTTCCGCGAGTGCGACAGCCTCTTCCAGAGCATTCTCAGGCGTCCGGCGATTGCCGCCGCTGCCGTCGATATCGGGATGGATCACAAAGGCGCGGGTCGGGGCGCGTTCGGTGATATGGGCCTCGGCCAATCAGTCTTCACCTTCATACAGGCTGATCGGTGCGCCCGGCATGATCGTGGAGATGGCCGATTTATACACCAGCTGCGACTGGCCGTCGCGGCGCAGCAGCACGCAGAAATTGTCGAACCAGGTGATCACGCCCTGCAACTTGACCCCGTTGATCAGAAAGATCGTGACCGGGACCTTGGCCTTTCGGACGTGGTTGAGGAAGGCGTCCTGAAGATTTTGCTTGTCACCGGCCATGGTCGGAACCCTGTTCTAATTGTTTTCCAAAACTTAAGAGACGAATCGGGTACTGACAAGCATGTGAGCACGAAGTGAGCCGCGCTGTGGCCGATCCGCGACTCAGCGCCGCCAAAAATCCGGTGTGAGCAGGGCCAGAATCACCAGCGTTTCGACACGGCCCACGATCATCGCGCCCGCGAGCACGGTTTTCGGCAAGGTCGCGAGGCCCGACCATCCCTCCCATGGGTTCGAGGCAATGCCGGCGCTGGCTTCAAAGCTGGGAGTCAGCGCGATGGTCCCCGCCAGCGGACCGGTATTGGTCAGCGCCGACACCGACAGCATCACTGCCGTGTCGAACTCGATCTGGTGGATCGAGATCAGGATCACTGTCGCCGCGATGGATAGGGCGAACAGCATGAAAAAGATAAAGGCGAGATAGGCCCCCTCGCCGCGCAGACGCCGCCCCATACGCCCGCCGCCGGAAACCGAGGTCGGGTGCACGATACGTTCCAGTTCGCGCTCGCTCTGCCGTGCCAGAGCAAACACGCGGAGCAGCTTCACCCCGCCCGCCGTCGTAGCGATGCCGCCGCCCATAATCGCCAGCCCGGCCAGCAGCAGCCCCGGAGATTCCAGCCCCGACCAGCTTCGCGCGCCCTGCCAGTCGACGGAATTCCAGCCGGTGGTGGTCAGGAAGGACAAAGCGTTGAAAAGCCCTCCCCATGTGGCCAGCGCCGCGTCCTGAAGCGTGATCAGCAGCCCCGTCGCAGGGTCCTCGGCGTCGGTCACCTGTTCAAACGTGGCAAAGAAATGCCGCGCGAAAAGCACCGCGGCCACCAGCAGAACCACCCCGACGCCAAGGCGCAATTCGGGGTCGCTGCGCAGCGAGTCGGTCGCGCGGAGTTGCTCTCCTCCGGGCCAGAACCGCCGCGATGTGGCGAGGATCATGAAGGCAAACACCATCATTTCGCCGAAAATGCCGGAATGCACCCCCGTCGCCCCCGAGACCGGCGAGATGCCCGATGTCGAGATGGTGCCCATGGCCCGAGACAGCGCGATCAGCCCCGGATCGCCGCCCAGCAACAGCAGCACCCAGAGCACCAGGGTGAAGCCCGCATAATAGGGCAGGACATCAAAGAGCGACCGAAGCGCGCGCGAACTGGGCGTGCCTCGATCGCCATCGGCGAGGTAATATTGCGCGGCTTGTTTGGGCGGACCGGCGCTGTCAGGCAGACGCGGGAAACGCTCATCGCGCCCATAGGGCGAAGAGAGGATCTCGAATCCGCCGACCTTCAACGGGGCAAGGATGGCGACGGCGGTGACCAGGATGAAAAGCCCACCCATCCAGCCGACCAGAGAGCGCCAGAGATGCAGCGGCGGGGCCAGCATCTCGGCGGCATAGAGCGTTGCGCCGGTGGTGGTCAGGCAGCTCACCATTTCCCACCAGGCGTTGAACATGCCCGTATCGGGCAGCGACATGGCCAGCGGCAGGCCCAGCGCCACCGGCAGCAGCCCGAACACACCGAGCATCGTCGCAAGCGCCGAGCGACCATGAGGTCCGGACGAAATCGGGCTGGCGGCGAGCGCCACGGCAAGCAATGCGGCCATCACCAGCAACAGGATACCGCTGAAGAAGAAATTCCGCGCGATGGCGTTCCAGTCTCCTGCCGCGGCATAGCCCGCGGGCAGCATCATCGCCGCCCCGGCAACACCGATGAGCAGCACGAAGAGTGGCAGACGCGACAAACGCTCCATCAGAAGAAGTCGATGGCGACCTGCAACAGCCGCTCGACCTCCGGAACATCCGCGGTGAGCGCGAAGATGCAGACGATATCGCCCTCTTCGATGCGCGTATCGGGGTTCGGCTTGATGATCCGGTCATCCTTCATGACCATGCCGATCAGCGCGCCCTCGGGCAGGTCGATATCGCGGATCGTCCTGCCCGACATGGACGAGGTGGGAAGGATCTGCGCCTCGATCACCTCGGCCTCGGCGTCGCCGATCGAATAGATGTCGCGCACCCGCCCGTGGCGAACATGGCGCAGGATGGTCGAGACCGTGGTCGAGCGCGGATTGATATAGGCGTCGATGTCCAGAGGCCCCATCAGCGGCACCAGCGTCGGATCGTTCACGAGGCTGACCACCAGCTTGGCACCGGCCAGCTTGGCGCGCACCGCGGCGAGGATGTTGACCTTGTCGTCATGGGTCAGGGTCAGCACCGCGTCGGCCTTTGCGACAGCCGCCTCTTCCAGCAGCTCGCTCGACAGACCGTCGCCATGCAGAACGATGGTGCGTTCCAGCACGTCGGCGCTGATTTCCGCCCGCTCGCGATTGCTTTCGATGATCTTGGTGCGGACGCGGTTGCGGCTTTTTTCCAGCTCGCGCGCGACGGCGAGCCCGACATTGCCGCCGCCGATGATGACGACGCGCTCGGGCCGGGTGGTTTCCTTGCCGAAGATTTCCAAGGTGCGGACCACATCGTCGCGATCCGTGAAGACATAGATCTGATCGCCAGCGAAAAGCTGGTCATTGGCCTCGGGCGCGAAGAGCCGCCCCTCGCGGCGCACCCCGACGACGATCGCGCGCAGGCTCGAGAACAGGTCGCTCAGCTGTCGCAGCGGCGTGTTCAGTGCCGGGCTGTCCTGATCCAGCGCCAGCCCGAGAAGCCGGACCCGCCCGTCGAGGAAATCCTCGGCCTCGAAGGTCTGCGGCGCGCGCAGCCGGGACAGCGCGGCCTGCGCGACCTCGCGCTCGGGGCTGATGACCACATCGATGGGCAGGTGATCGGTGCGGTAAAGATCGGAATAGATCGCATCCAGATAGGCCGAGCTGCGCAGCCGGGCGATCTTGCGCGGCACCCGGAACACCGAATGGGCGACCTGGCAGGTGACCATGTTCACCTCGTCCGAGAATGTCGCCGCGATGATCAGATCGGCATCGCGGGCGCCCGCCCGGTCGAGCACGTCGGGATGGCTGGCGAAGCCTTCGACGCCCTGCACGTCCAGCGACTCGGTCGCGCGGCGGACGAGTTCGCCGTTATTGTCGATGATGGTGACATCGTTGCGTTCGCCCGACAGGTGGCGCGCGATCTGCCACCCGACCTGCCCTGCCCCGCATATGATGATCTTCATGCCGACCCCTTCGCCTTTGCGCCAGCATTAGGCGCATGGGCACGGGTGGTCAATCAGACGCCTCAGCGTGCCGGAGTCGGCTTGACCACCTCGTCGAGATCCTCGCCCCCAGCGGGTTCGGGCGTCTCTGACGGGCGCGGCGGTGGCGGGCCGTCGCGATAAAGCAGCGAGTTCCCCTCGTGGAAGAGATGCATGACCTCGGGATCGGCGGTCAGCCGAACCGTCTGGTGATTCAGCTGGCTGTGGATGCCGGGCAGTTTGGCGATGACCGGATCGGCCTCCTGCCCGGTGCCGAAATACAGAAGCGTGACCTCGCCCAGGGCTTCCGTCAGATCGACCTTGCCCTCGAACAATGACGGGCCATCGGTGATGCGCATATCTTCCGGGCGAACGCCGAGATTGACCTGCATCCCCTCATCCTCGGGCTTCGTCGGGATCGCAACCTCGCATTCGCCACCGCCATCGAGCCGGACACTGGTGCGCGCGCCGGTGCCGGTGATCCGGCCCGGCAACAGATTCATCGCAGGAGAGCCGATGAACTGGGCCACGAATTCATTGACCGGACGTTCGTAAAGCTCCAGCGGGGCGCCCACCTGGGCAATGCCGCCACCGGCGAGGACGACGATGCGGTCGGCCAGCGTCATCGCCTCGGTCTGGTCGTGGGTGACATAGATCATCGTGCGGTCAGGCATCGATTCCTTGAGCTGCGCGATCTCGATCCGCGTCGCCACGCGCAATGCGGCATCAAGGTTTGAAAGCGGCTCGTCGAAGAGATAAACCTTCGGGTCGCGCACGATGGCCCGGCCGATGGCCACGCGCTGCCGCTGACCGCCCGACAGCGCCTTCGGCAGGCGGTCCAGATAGGGCGTCAGTTGCAGCATCTTTCCGGCGCGGTCGGTGGCCTGCTGGATCTGATCCTTGGACTGGCCTGCGATCTTCAGCGCGAAGGCCATATTGTCGCGCACCGTCATATGCGGATAGAGCGCGTAGGACTGGAACACCATCGCGATACCGCGCTGGCTGGGCGGAATATCGTTCATTTTCTCCCCGTCGATCTCCAGCGTGCCGCCGGTGATCCGTTCCAGCCCCGCGATCATGCGCAGAAGCGTGGATTTGCCGCAGCCAGAGGGGCCGACAAAGACAATGAACTCGCCCGATTTGATGTCGAGATCGATATTCCGCAGCACATTCACGTCGCCATAGGATTTGGCGATATCCGTCAGCTTCAGATCGGCCATGTTGTTCTCCCCCCGGTTGCGGTCCGGCTATGCTTCAGTGATCTCGACCTGCCACGGTCCCAGCCCGTCCGCATCCGTGTCGGACAGGTTGATGCGCAGCGTGACGCGGTCGTCATTCTCGCGCCGTTCGATGGTCAGCACGTTGCGCTCGGCCCGCAGCTCCTGCGTGCCGGTCTGCAAGGCGCGATGCTTGTGGCGCAGCGCGATGGCGTTGCGGTAATGGTTCAGCGCCGAGCCGGCGCGCTGGTCCTGCTCGGACACGGCGAGCGAAAGATGCTCGGCCGGGATCGGCAGCCACGGCACGCCGGTGGTAAAACCGGCATTGGTATTGGATTGCGCCTGCCAGACCATCGGAGTCCGGCAGCCGTCGCGGCCCTTGAATTCAGGCCAGAACTCGATGCCATACGGGTCTTGCAACGCTTCGAAAGGCACATCCGCCTCGCGCAGCCCAAGCTCTTCGCCCTGATATATGCAGACCGATCCGCGCATCCCCAGCAGAACATGCGCATAGGCGGCAACGGCAGCGTCGCTGAGCCCCCAGCGTGTCGCGTGGCGCACCACGTCGTGATTGGAAAACGCCCAGCAAGGCCAGCCGTCCGGGGCCTTTTCAGCCACGTCTTCGAACACATCTATGACGCGCTGCGCCGTCAGGTCGCGGCCCGAGAGAAACTCGAACGCATAGGACATATGCATCCGCTTATCGCCTGACGTGTATTCGCCCAAGAGCTCCAACCCGCGCTGGCTGTCGCCGATCTCGCCAACGGCGGCGGCGTTGTAAGGCTCCATCACCGCACGCAGCTTTTCGAGGAAGATCAGGTTCTCGGGGCGCGATTTGTCATAGAGATGCAGCTGGTGATTATAGGGGTTCACCTTGGGCGCGGTCTGGTCGTTACGCTCTTCCGGCGGCAGGGCCGGGTTGTCGCGCAGCTCGGCGTCATGGGTGTAGAAGTTGATCGTATCCAGCCGGAACCCGTCCACGCCACGTTCCAGCCAGAACTTCGCCACATCGAGAAGCGCCTGCTGCACATCCGGGTTGTGAAAATTCAGATCGGGCTGCGCGGTCAGGAAATTATGCAGATAATACTGCTCACGCCGGGAATCCCACTGCCAGGCAGAGCCGCCGAAGATCGACAGCCAATTATTCGGCGGCGTCCCGTCCGGCTTCGGATCGGACCAGACATACCAGTCGGCCCTGGGATTGTCGCGGCTGGCGCGGCTTTCGACGAACCAGGGATGCTGGTCCGAGCTGTGCGACAGCACCAGATCGATCAGCACCTTCAGCCCGAGTTCATGCGCACGCAACACGAGCGTATCGAAATCGGACATGGTCCCGAAGATCGGGTCGATGTCGCGGTAATCGCTGACATCATAGCCGAAATCCTTCATCGGCGACCGGAAGAAGGGCGAGATCCAGACCGCATCCGCCCCGAGCGAGGCGATGTAGTCCAACCTGTCGGTGATGCCCGCCAGATCGCCCGTCCCGTCCCCCGTCGTGTCCTGATAGCTGCGCGGATAGACCTGATAGATCACCGCGCCTTTCCACCAGTCCTTCGCCTTGTCCAACTGTGTCATCATCCACCCTTGACCGATCCTGCCAGCAGGCCGCGGACCAGATATTTCTGCATGGCGAAGAACACAAGCAGCGGAACGGCAATCGAGATGAATGCAGAGGTGGCGAGGATTTCCCAGTCACCGCCGCGCGACCCCATCAACTCGCGCAGCACGCCGGTCATGACCAGCTGTTCACGGGTATTGCCGAGGAACACGGTGGCCACGAGAAGGTCGTTCCAGACCCAGAGGAACTGGAAGATCGCAAATGAGGCCAGTGCCGGGAAGGACAGCGGCAGGATGATCTTGCGGAAGATCTGGAACTCCGTCGCGCCGTCGACGCGGGCGGACTCGATCACCTCGCGGGGCAGTCCGGCCATGTAGTTGCGCAGCAAATAAACCGCCAGTGGCAGACCGAAGCCCGTATGGGCAAGCCAGATGCCGACATACCCCTTGCCGAGCCCGATCTCGTTGTGAAGCCTCAGCAGCGGGATCAGCGAGACCTGTAGCGGCACGACCAGCAAGCCGACCACCGCCGCGGTCAGCAGCGCTCGGCCCGGGAACTCCATCCACGCCAGCGCATAGGCTGCGAAGGCCGCGATCAGGATCGGGATCACCGTCGCCGGAATGGTTACCGTCATGGTGTTCATGAAGGCACGACCGATCCCCTCGGCGTTCAGAACCCGGCTGTAATTCTCGGTGGTGAAGCTTGGCGGGCTCTCGGTAACGACGAAGATCCGCTCGCCGCGCCGCATTTCGAAGGGCACGGTCGATTCGAGCCGATAGCCGCCATTCTCGGCCACGCTCAGCGTGGCGCCGTCCACCTCGGTCGAATCCCCCGGCGCGAAGGCCCCCGGATCGCGCGAGCTGGTGCCCCAGGCGGCAAGCGTCTGACCCTCTTCGACGAGGCTGCCCTCAAGCACGTAAAGATCGCCATCCTGCACCTGATCGTCCGCTCCGCCCGTGCGCACGAAGCCGGTCTGCTCTTGCGCGACCATGGATTTCCACCACCCCGTCGCCGAGATCTGATCGCGGTCGCGGAAGGACGAGACCAGCAGACCCGCAGTCGGGATGGTCCAGAGGATCACCAGCAGCAGAGCTGCGATATTCACCGCCCAGGTGAGCGAGGATTTCTGTCCGGCCATGCCTTCCATCAGCGCATCTCCTTGCGGACGTTCCTGATGTTCCAGATCATGATCGGCAGCACCAGCACCATCAGCACGATGGCGATGGCCGAGCCGCGTCCGTAATCGGGCGTCCCGCGGAACATCCAGTCATACATCAGGTTCGCCAGCACCTGCGTGCCCCACTGGCCGTTGGTCATCACGAAGACGATGTCGAAGACCTTCAGCACGGTGATGGTGATCGTGGTCCAGACAACGGCGATGGTGCCCATGATCTGCGGCACCTTGATCTTGAAGAAGATCTGCCAGTGCGAGGCACCGTCCAGCACCGCGGCTTCGATGGTTTCTTCGGGGATGCCGCGCAACGCGGCCGAGAGGATCACCATGGCAAAGCCGGTCTGGATCCAGACCAGCACGATCATCAGGAAGAAGTTGTTCCAGGGCTGAAGTGTCAGCCAGGTCTGCGGGTCGCCGCCCAGCGCCTGAACGATGGCATTCAGCAGACCGATCTGCTCGGCTCCGGGCTCGCGATATTCATAGATCAGCTTCCAGATGACACCCGCACCCACGAAAGAGATCGCCATCGGCATGAAGATCAGCGACTTGCCGATATTGCCCCAGCGGATGCGGTCGGTCAGCTGTGCGGCGATCAGCCCGAACAGCGTCGACAGCGCCGGCACGATCAGCAGCCAGAAGAAATTGTTGATCATCGACTCCTGGAATTTCGAGTCGCCGACCAGCCAGGTATAGTTATCGACGCCGATGAAGCGTGTGCTCGACCCGTTCAGAAGCGACAGCCAGAGCGAGTTCACCACCGGGTAGACAAGATACACCCCGAGAAACAGGATCGCCGGGCCGAGAAACAACCAGGGGCGGATCGTGCTGGCACGGCGGATATTCTCGCCCGCATTCGGCCCGCGCGGCGGATAGATGGAATCGAGGACGAAATTCGATCCCCAGAACCACAATACGCAGCCGAAAACGCCGATGATGATCGTGCCCACGGCCAGCAGGAATAATTCCATCCCCGTTCCTCCCCGAAAATGGGCCGGCCCCGGCTGGGGCCGGCCGGTTTCGCCTCAGTTCAGCGTGTCCCAGGTGGACTGGATCGCGGCTGCCGAGTCTTCGGCGGACTGCCCGCCGACATAATCGACCATGCCGGTCCAGAACGCGCCTGCCCCGATCGCGCCCGGCATCAGATCCGAGCCGTCGAAGCGGAACGTGGTCGCGTTCAGAAGGATGTCGCCCATACGCTTCAGCGTCTCATCGCCATAGACCTCGGTATTGACCCCGGTATGCGGCGTCAGGAAGCCGGTTTGCGCCATCCAGATTTCCTGCGCGATCGGAGTCTTGAGGAACTCGATGAAGGCCATCGCCGCCTCGTTTTCCGTCAGCACCGAAAACAGCGTTCCGCCGCCCAGAACCGGCTGGCCCTGATCGTTTTCGGACGAGGCCGGGAGGTAGAAGAAATCTACATCTTCACCGATGAAGGTGCCCTCCGGGAAGAAGGTCGGGATGAAGCTCGCCTGGCGATGCAGATAGCAGCCGGGCGGGTATTCAAAGAGACCGGCGGGGCTTTCACGGAAATCGGTAGCCGCCACCGAACCGACACCGCCCGATACGAAATCCTCGTTCTTTGCGAACCAGCCGAATTCCTCGATCGCCGCGAGCACCTTGGGATCGTTGAAGGGGATCTCGTTGGTGGTCCAGGCGTCGTAATCCTCCGGCGAGTTCAGCCGCAGCATCAGATCTTCGACCCAATCGGTCGCCGGCCAGCCGGTCGCGCCGCCCGAACCCAGCCCGATGCACCAGGGCGTTTCGCCATCCGCCGCAATCTGCTCGGTCAGCGCCTTGAGATCCTCGAGCGTCTCGGGGACTTCATAACCGGCATCCTCGAAGTTCTCCGGGACATACCAGACCAGCGATTTCACGTCGGCCTTGTAGGGGAAGGCATAGACCTGTTCTTCGCCTTCGGGTCCGGCATAGGTGACAAGGTCGGCCCAGCTTTCGCCGGCGGCATAGTTGTCGACGATCCACTGGCGGGTTTCCTCGGGCAGCGGCTGAAGCTGGCCCTTCGCGGCCAGACCCGCGGCCAGGCCCGGTTGCGGGAACACGGCCATGTCGGGCGGAGAGCCGGCCTCGCTGTCGATCACGATCTGCTGCTCGAAACTGTCCGAGCCATTATATTCGACCTGAGCGCCGGTCGCTTCTTCGAAATAGGGCAGCACCGATTCGAACAGTTCGAGATCCTGACCGAGCCAGGGCCCGAGGATCGTGAAGCTTTGCCCGTCGAGCCCGGAATACTCCTCGGCAAAGGCATCGAGGCTGTCCCAGTTGAAACGATCGTCCTCGCCCGGCTCGAAGATCATCTGCGCCTGAGCGACACTCGCTGTGAGCGCTATCACAGCCGCGGAGCCCATAATTATTCTTGTCATCACATCTCCTCCGTTGGTTGTCCCGCCAGGCGGGTTTCTCTCAAACTCAGCGCGCAGAGCGGGAATGTCAAATGGTCACCAGCACTGACACATCGGCGCCGCCTGCGGCCCGCAGGCCCGGCCACGAAACCTGGTTTTTGGCGGGCGATCTGCCCGAAATAGACGCAGCTCGTCTTCGCACGCGGAGCTTCTCAGTCGCGGCATTAACCATTAACATTTAATTAACCCTAACTAATTGAAACTTTAGTTAAAAATTGATGGTTAGCGTTGATTTTGTTGGACAGCAGGCGTCGAATTGGGAATCTCATTCGCGTCATGCTGAGTTTCTCTTTACCTTCCGTTTTCATCGCTCAATTGCAGCGCCATGCAGCGATCTCGGCGGACCTGTTCGAACGAATCGGTCTGATTCGTTCTCGTCAGGTGCGACTCGCCGATGGTGACATGATCTTCTGCGGAAACGAGCGGACGGCGCAGAGCTGCGTGATCGCGCAAGGGATGGCAATCTGCCAGCTCAAGGTCGACAGCGAGCATCGCAAGCGGGTGATCACCGGGCTGAAGGTTCCGGGCGATATCGTTGCTCTGGACGGGTTCATACTCACACGGTTGCTGCATGGGCTCGTCGCCTGCGGACCGACCACGGTCAACTATATCGACCACGAAGAACTGCGTCGCGCGACCACCGAAAGCCCTCGGCTGGCGAGGCTGTTCATGAGCCTGACAGCGCGCGAGGCCGCGATCAGCCGGCAATGGCTCGCCGCGTCAGCCCGGCTAAATGTCGCTGGGCATCTGGCCCATCTGCTCTGCGAGCTGCATTTCCGCCTTTCAGAGGCGGATGCGGTGAATAGCGGTGTGTTTTCGCTGCCGATTCTGCAACGCGATCTGGGCGACGCGCTTGGCTATTCGCCGGTGCATATCAACCGCGCCGTGCGCGAGCTGCGCCAGAGGGGGCTGATCGAATGGCACGGTCAGCAAATCCGACTGCTCGATCTGGAACGACTCACGCGGCTGGCGAGGTTCGATCCGTCCTATCTCAAGCTCTGCGCAAATCTCGACGCGGGAACGCTGTGAGCCCCGGAGCGACCGCGTCGCAAACCCAGATACTCGGAAGCGCCGCAGGGGTGGTGCCGGTGATAGGACTCGAACCTACGACCCCATCATTACGAATGACGTGCTCTACCAGCTGAGCTACACCGGCCCCGTCTGCGTGCCGCGCCGGATAGCAGTTTCCGGCGCGGGGGAAAAGACCCTATCGGCGCGAATTTCGCCGCAATCAGCGCGGCTTGTCGGCCTTGTCGATCGGCTCGACATCGGGCCGGGGTGGGTTGTCCGCATCGAGCACAAGACGGCTGGACCGGTCGGCCTCGCGGGCCGGGGGGAGCGAGGCGTCTTCGGGCGGCTCTACATCAGGCCGCACTGGCTCGTGTAGCGGCTCGGCATCGCGCCCGTCGACTGGGGTGCGGGTCGTGACAGTGGTCTCGTCACGCGCAGGCGTCGGTTTCGCATGCGCCGGAGTGGGGGATTCACTGGCGGGCACGATCTTGGGTGCCGGCGCCTGCTTCGCCTGCGTAACAGCCGGCTCGTTAACGAAGTCGGATTCGCGCGGCACGATGCCCGGCGCAACATCCGCAACCACAGAACCGCTCGCCGCGCCATTGGCTTGAGCAGCTTCCGGCACAGACTCGGTTTCGTTCACCGGTTGCGCGTTATCTCCCGGCGTCGTCTCGGGCTCATCCCTGTCCGAGGGACGCCCCACCAGTAGCGGCAACAGCTCGGCCCCGGAGGTCGCAACCGAGGTGCCGCGCTTCTGCGCAGGCTCGCGCCAGCTGAGCGTGTCGAAACCGCCACAGTTTTCGCAGATCGGCGCCCATTCATCCATGACATGTTCGCATTTGTCACAGACCCATTGCGGCCCGCGCGAAGCGTTCATCGCCTTGACCAGCCAGGCCCGGACCGCCGCGTCGTCCCCGCCCTCGCCACGTTCCACAGCGGCCATGATCGACAAGGTCCGCGTCGTCGGATGGGTCTCGGCCAGATCGCCGAGCGCCCGGCGCGCGCCGGGGAAATCTTCGTTGGCGAGCAGCAGCTCGGCGCGCAGAAGCCGGGTTTCCTCGTGATCCGCGTTCTTCTTCATCAGTGATTCGAAGCGCCGCAGACGCTGGTTCGGGGTCTCGTCCGGTTTGATCGCGGCAAAGGTCGCGGCGAGATCGGGATGCGGGTTGACCGACCAGGCCTTCTCCAGCAGACGCTCGGCATTGCGCGGATCCTTCTGCGCCATATAGCTGCGCGCCGCCAGCACCACCGCCGGGATCAGATCGGGCGAGGCCTTCGCTGCCGAGATCGCCGCCTCGCGCGCGGAAACCGAGGTGCCGCCGGCCAGCACGTTGCGCGCTTCCTGAAGTGCCAGCACGGCATCGCGGCGGATATGGACGTCTTTCGGCAGATCGCCCTGACGACGCTTGTCCTTGAGAATGCCACGAGCGCCCTTCCAGTCACCCTGCTTGGTGGTCAATTCGAGAAGCGTGTTCTGCGTTTCGGTATGACGCGGGCGCAGCGCATAAGCCTTCTGCGCCAATTGCAGCGCCGTTTCGGTGTCGCCCGCCGAGAGCTTCTGTTTCAGCAGACCGCGCACGCCCACAAAGCGGGTGCGGTCGTCTTCGAGCATCTCGCGATAGACGGTCTCGGCCTGGCTGTCATCGCCGGCAACTTCAGCCGCCTGCGCGGCCAGAAGCCGCGTCGCGCGCTTGTCGTCCAGATATTTATTCGCTTTCGCGGCCTGACTCTGCGCTTCCTTGGCGTCGCCTGCCGCCACGGCCAGCAGACCCTGCGACAGCGCCTCAAGCCCCTTTTCGCGGCGCGACCGGGCGAAATAGCGGTTGATCGCCGTTTCATCCCCCATCACGAAGCGCAGGAACGCCCAGGCAATGCCCAGCAGTTTGAACAGCAACCAGACCGCGACCAGCAGGATCAGCAGTGCGACAACCGCCTGGATCGGGCCGAGCGTGTATTCGGTTCCGGCCAGCACGACCCGCACCCCTTCCGAGGTCGCCGACAGCGCATTCAGCCCCAGCGCGACCGCGAGGATCACGGCGAAGAACAGAAGGATCTTCAACAAAGACAGCAGCATGATTAACCCCTCAGTTCAGCGTGTTTGCGACGTCGTTCAGCGCGGCTTCGGCAGCGAGATAGGCCTCTGCCTGGGCGCGCCAGTCGGCCATCGCCTCCTGCCCGGCATCCGGCAAGGCCTGAAGCTCCTCCAGCGCGGTGCTCAGATCGCCCTGTTCGACCAGCGCCCCGGCGCGTGACAGGATCGCATCGGCGCTGTTGCCTTCCCGCGGCTCGACCGAGCGCGCGCCAGTCTGCATACGCAGGAAATTCCCGACTGCGCCCATCGCGCCGCCATTGCCGTCCCCGGCCTGCAACGAGGCCCGCAGCGCCGCGCGCGAGGCCGCGTCGAAGCCGATCTGGACCTGGTCCAGCGTCGGAAGATCTTCCTGCGCCAGCGGCTCGGGCACCTCGACGCCGGAATTCTCGAGCTGCTCGACCGCCTCGGTCGGCGAACCGCCCCGCTCCAGAGCCGCGCCAAGGGCTGCGACTGATGCGACCGCCTGCGCCCGCTGCGTGGCTGCCTCGGCCTCGGACTGGACCGAGGACAGGCTGTCGCGCGCTTCGGCGGCGGCGGACTCGATTTCCGATTTGACCTGCTCTGCGTTCTGGGCAAGCGTCTCGACCCGCTCGAGCGCCTCGGGATCGACCTGCGGACGATTGGAGAGTTCGGCGATGGTTTCCTGCTGAGCCGAGAGCTGCTGGCGAAGTTCCTCGAGCTGCGCCGCCATATCCGGGCCGGCCGATGCGCTTTCGGTCGGCTCGTCCGAAGCGGTGCCTTGCTGTGAAGGTACGTCGCTGCCGGAACCCGATGCCGGGGCCGCCGCGCTCTGTTCCTGCTGCGCCAGAGCCTCCTCAAGGGCGGCGATCTGTTCGGCTTGCGCCTGAAGCGCCGCCTGGACCTCTGCCGTGGTGTCCACCCCTTCGGGCATCTCGGCGATAATCTCCTGCGCGGCCTGTGCGCCGGCCTCTTCGGCAGCGGCGACCGCCTCGTCGCGAAGCCCTGCCACCTCGGCTCTGGCAGCCTCAGTGGCAGCAGCAACTGCGTCGGAGGTCACCGCATCCGGGTCGATTTGTTCCACAGCGGCCTCGTCGCCGGTGCCGTCAAGATACGGCATTGCAATGATCGCTGCTGCGGCACCCAGCCCTGCGGCCACCACACCGCCAAGCGCGGTCGGCCAGAACCCCGAGCCGCCCGCAGAGGATTTCTTGCGCGACGCGGACCCTCCGCCGACAGCTGCGGCGGGAACATCGCCCTTCGGCAGATCGCTTTGCTTGGCTTCGGCGGCGGTTTCGGTGCGGCCCTGGGTATTCGGCAACGCGCTTCCGCCGGATTTCGTCGCCGAAGCCTTCCGCGAGGCGGGCGTGGTGCCCTCTGCGCCGCCAACGAGCCCTGACTCGATCGGCTGCGAGGGCGGTATCCGCGAGACTGTGGCCTCGCCCGCATCGACCTTTGTCGACGGGACGACCGTCTTGTCGGAAGGCTGCGATTTCCTGGCGGTTGTCTTCTTTCCGTTCTTGTTCGGCTTACCGGACGTGGCCACGTCTTATCCCCCTGAAATTACGTCGGTCGACGGCTTGGCCGGACCGGTTTCGAAGGCAGTCTAGCGACCGCCCCTTTCCGCCTCAACCCACGGCTGACCGCTTCGTTCCAATGAAATCAGCGCCATGACCGCATCGACCATCGCCTGCCGCGCCGGATACTCGGCGATAAGCCGCCGCACCGATTTGCCGCGATAGGCGGCATCGGACCGGGCGCTGATCGCCACGCTGACGATCGATGCCGCGGCACTGGCGGCAGGGCCCGAGATCAGCGCAGCGCTGCGCGGGGAAAACAGCGGCAGGATCAGCGGTCGCTTGCCGTCAAGCGCCTTTTGTCCGGCCTCTGACAGGGGCATCGCAAGCTGATCATAGACCACGATCCCCGGCACAGGCAGCTGGACCGCGACATGGCGTCCGCGCAGATGCAGCCAGCCGGGCCGCTCGCGAAGCATCGGGATCAGCCCGTCGCCATCGCCCGGTCCCTCGGTCACGGTAAAGCCGGCCTCTCGCGCCGCCTGGGCCGTTTGCGGCCCGACGCAGAGCGCGGCGCGGCCCTGCCCCGGCCCTGCCGCGCCGACCGCATGGGCCGATGTAAAGACCAGCCCCGGAGCCGCGTCGACCTGGCTTCGTTCAAACGGGACCGCGACGATGCGCAACAACGGCGCGATCAGGCAGTCGACACCGGGCAATTCCGCGGCGAAGGCGCGGGATTGCGCCTCGGGTCGGGTCAGAAGGCAAAGAGGCGCGGTCATTGCGGCTCCGCTGTCGGGGGGCTATCTGGATGGAGTAGCCGCTCCGGGCGAAGGACCGCAACCATGACACTCGTTTTCCTCGGCATCGAAAGCAGCTGCGACGACACCGCAGCCGCCGTCGTGCGCGATGATGGCAGCATATTGTCGTCCGTCGTCGCCGGGCAGAACGATCTGCACGCCGCGTTCGGCGGCGTCGTGCCCGAGATCGCCGCCCGCGCCCATGCCGAGAGGCTGGATCTCTGCGTCGAGGCGGCTCTGGATGAGGCAGGGCTGGATCTCTCCGGGCTTGACGGAATCGCGGTGACCGCGGGGCCCGGGCTGATCGGTGGGGTGATGGCCGGGGTGATGCTGGCCAAGGGCATCGCCGCGGGCAGCGGGCTGCCTCTTGTCGGGGTGAACCATCTGGCCGGTCACGCCCTGACCCCGCGCCTGACCGATGGGATCGCCTACCCCTATCTCATGCTGCTGGTGTCCGGCGGGCATTGCCAGTTTCTGCATGTGGCGGGACCGGATCGCTTCCAGCGTCTGGGCGGGACCATCGACGACGCGCCGGGCGAGGCCTTCGACAAGGTGGCCCGGTTGCTTGGACTGGCGCAGCCCGGCGGCCCCGCAGTCGAGGCCGAGGCGCAAACGGGCGACGCGGCGCGTTTCGCCCTGCCCCGCCCGCTATTGGACCGGCCAGGCTGCGACATGTCGTTCTCGGGGCTGAAAACCGCCGTGCTGCGGCTGCGCGACGATCTGAGCGCGCGTCAAGGCGGGCTGACGCGGCAGGATCGCGCCGATCTCTGCGCCGGGTTTCAGAGCGCAGTGGCCGAGGTCATGGCCGAAAAGACCCGGCGCGCGCTTTCCGCCCACCCGGCTCCGGTCCTGGCTGTGGCGGGCGGGGTGGCGGCGAATGCGACGATCCGCGAGGCGCTGAAAATCGTCGCAGCCGAGGCCGGGGCGCGGTTTCTCGCCCCGCCGCTGCGGCTTTGCACCGATAATGCCGCGATGATCGCCTGGGCCGGGATCGAGGCTTTTCGCCTCGGTCGCCGCGACGGCATGGATCTGGCCGGCCGCCCCCGCTGGCCGCTGGATGAAGCCGCGGTCCCGATGCTGGGCGCGGGGCGCAAAGGAGCCAAGGCGTGAGCCCGGAGCTGCAAATCCTGTCCGTCAATGCCACCATCCTGGCAACGGCCTATCTGGGGATCTACCCCACAATGCGGCAGCGGACGCTGAACCGGATGCTGCGCACGGATCTGGTTTTGACGGGGATCGCGTTGGTAACGGCATGGGGGCTGTTCGGCGGTGCCCGCATCAGTTTCGACGCCCTCCTTTTCGACACGAACTGGTTCCTGTTCAGCCTGCTGTCGCTTTCCTTCATGGAAACGCCACTTTTCCTGTGGTTCTGCAAACGCAACGGTATCGACCTGACCGCGGGGGATGAGCAATGATCGGGATCCTCGGCGCAGGCGCTTTTGGCACCGCTCTGGCCTGCGCGCTGAGCGAGACTCAGCCGGTGACGCTCTGGGCCCGGCGGCTGCCAAAGGGGCGCGAGGCGCCGCGTCTGCCCGGTGTGCCTATCCCCGATACGGTGAGGCTGACCGAGGATCTCGAACAGGCCCGGCAGAAGATCGTGATCCTCGCCTTGCCGGCGCAGGCGCTGCGCGGATTTCTTGCCGATCACGGCGCGGCGCTGGACGGGCGCGCATTGGTCAACACGGCAAAGGGGATCGATCTCGCGACCGGAGATTCGCCGTCGACACTGATCGCGCAATCCTGCCCAAAGGCCAGCATCGCCATACTCACCGGCCCTAGCTTCGCCGCTGATATCGCTCGCGGCCTGCCCACCGCACTGACACTCGCCTGCGCCGATCAAGAGGCCGAGGCGTTGCAGCACAGCCTGTCGACCCCGACGCTGAGGCTGTATCGGACCGACGATCTGCGCGGGGCAGAGCTGGGCGGCGCGCTGAAGAACGTGATCGCCATCGCGGCGGGTGTCGCCATCGGCGCCCGGCTGGGCGACAGCGCCCGCGCCGCGCTCATCACCCGCGGATTTGCCGAGATGACCCGGCTGGCAATAAGGTTGGGGGCGCGGGCCGAGACGCTGGCCGGGCTGTCCGGTCTGGGTGATCTTGTGCTGACGGCCACATCGGACCTGTCGCGAAATTTCCGCTATGGCCGTGCGCTCGGCGCGGGTGAAAGCTTTGACGGCACGATCACCGTCGAGGGCGCGAAAACCGCGCAGGCGGTCAGCGCGCTCGCCGCGGATCGCGGCATCCCGATGCCGATTGCCGATTCCGTCGCAGCGCTTGCCGAAGGCCGCGCCAGCGTGGCAGATACCGTTCTGCAACTGCTCAGCCGACCACTGAAGGAGGAATGATGCCGCTTTACGCCGTGATCTGCAAAGACAAGGAGGGCGCTCTGCCCATTCGTCAGGAAAACCGCCCCGCCCATCTCGATTATATCAACGAGACCGGCATCGTCATGCTGGGCGGCCCGCTGATGGAAGACGGGAAAATGTGCGGCTCGCTGGTCATTCTCGAAGCGCCGGATCTGGACGCCGCGAAGGCGTGGGCCGCTGGCGATCCCTACGGCAAGGCCGGTCTGTTCGAAAGCGTGAGCGTCACCGAATGGAAGAAGGTGATCGGCTGATGGGCTACTGGTTGTTCAAATCCGAACCGAATGTCTTTGGCTGGGACGATCTGGTGGCCAAGGGCGATGCGGGCGAGGAATGGGACGGCGTGCGCAATTATCAGGCGCGCAATAATATGCGCGACATGAAGAAGGGCGATCGCGGCGTTCTGTATCACTCGAATATCGGGAAGGAATGCGTCGGCATCGTCGAGGTGGTGGCAGAGGCTCATCCCGATTCGACCACCGATGACGAGCGCTGGGAATGCGTCGACATCAAGGCGATCGAACCGCTCCGGACGACGGTCACGCTGGATCAGGCCAAGGAAGAGCCACGGCTGAAGGACATGGTGCTGGTCAATAATTCGCGCCTATCGGTCCAGCCGGTGACCGAGGCGGAATGGCAGGTGCTGATGGAACTCGGCGGCATGGGCTGAGCCTCGTCGCCATGGGCGGCCAGACACCGGAGAAGCAGGCAGATCAGATGCTCGCGGCCATGTCCGGGCGGATCAGCCAGTCAAGGGCCAGCGCCGGCAGATCGTCATAGCTGCGCAGCAACGCATCCGGGTTCAGCCGCCTGATGTCTTCGCCCTCTGGTCCGAACGCGACGAGCGCCACCCTGACACCCGCTGCCGCGGCGGTTTTCGCGTCGGTGACGGTGTCTCCGATCAGAAAGGATTCTGCGACCTCGCCCCCGGCGCGTTGCACCGCCTCGCGATAGGGCATCGGGTCGGGTTTGCGCACCGGCAGCGTATCCGCACCTATCATCGCCGCGAAGGCATCGCGGATGCCGAGCTCGCGCAGTAATTTTTCGGCCAGACCCTCGGGCTTGTTGGTGCACACAGCGAGCAGGTGCCCATCGGCGGCAAGCTGGCTCAGCGCGGGCTCGACCCCCGGATAGAGCCGCGTCTGCGCTGCGATATTTGCGTCATATTCCTCGAGCAGCCGGGCCAGATCGGCGTCCTCCGCGCCGGGCGGGATAAGAAACTCGTCGCCGGCCCGCGCATAGCCTTCGCGCAGCATCGCCCGCCCGCCGTGAAAGGCAATCGCCGCATCGGCAGCCGGGTCCAGCCCGTCCAGCCCCCGAGCGGCAAGTGCCGCATTCGCCGCTGCGATCAGGTCCGCTGCCGTATCCGCCAGCGTGCCGTCAAGGTCGAAGACAACCGTTCCCGCCATATTGAAACCTTTCGTCAAAACCTGTGAAGCAGCCCGGCTTGCGGCCAGCCGCCCGCTAGGGGTAAACCGCTGGACAAGAAACAGCAAACGACGAAGCGGGCAGCATGACGGCGGGACAGCAGGATCAGGACATCGCAGTGGTCATTCTGGCCGCCGGACAGGGCAGCCGGATGAAGTCGGACCTGCCGAAGGTGCTGCACAAGGTGGGCGCGGTCCCGATGGTGGGCCATGCGCTTGCCGCCGCGCGCAGCCTCAACCCGTCGCGGATCATCGTTGTGGCCGGGCACGGGGCCGAGCATGTGACCAAGGCCGTCGCGAAGCTGGACGGGTCGGCGCAGATCGCGCTTCAGACCGAACAGCTCGGCACCGGACATGCGGTCGCGCAGGCGCTGCCGGCGCTAGAGGGGTTCGCGGGCCGGGTGATCGTGCTTTACGGCGACACACCCTTTATCGGCGCGGCGACGCTGGCTGATCTGGCCGCGCATGATGCAGATGTGGTGGTGCTCGGATTCGAGGCAGCCGATCCGGGCCGCTATGGGCGGCTGGTGACGGATGCCGATGGCACGCTGGAGCGGATCGTCGAGTTCAAGGACGCGGATGAAGCCACCCGCGCGATCCGGCTGTGCAATTCCGGCGTGATGGCGGCCGATGCGGCGCTGCTGCGCGAATTCACCGCGCGGCTCGGCAATGACAATGCGTCGGGCGAGTATTACCTGACCGACATTCCGGGCCTCGCGCGCGCAGCCGGCCATCGGGCCGCGGTCGTGACCTGCGACGAGGCAGAGACGCTCGGCGTCAATTCCCGTGCCGAACTGGCCCGCGCCGAGGCCATTTTCCAGACCCGCCGCCGCGCCGAGGCGCTGGCCGAGGGAATTACACTAACCGCGCCTGAAACGGTTTGGTTTGCGCTTGACACCCATATCGGACGCGACGCGATCATCGGGCCGAATGTCATCTTCGGCCCCGGCGTCACCGTGGAAAGCGGCGCCGAGGTGCTCGGCTTCTGCCATCTCGAGGGGTGCCACCTCTCCACCGGCGCGACGGTCGGGCCCTTCGCTCGCCTGCGCCCCGGCGCCGAGCTAGGCGGCGATGCCCATGTCGGTAACTTCGTCGAAATCAAGAACTCCGTGCTGGAGGAAGGCGTGAAGGTCGGCCATCTGACCTATCTCGGCGACGCCCATATCGGCGAGCGGACCAATATCGGCGCGGGGACGATCACCTGCAATTATGACGGGGTGATGAAGCACCGCACCGAGATCGGGGCCGAGGCCTTTATCGGCTCTGACACGATGCTGGTTGCGCCGGTGCGTGTGGGCGCCCGGGCGATGACAGGCTCTGGCTCGGTCATCACCCAGGATGTGCCCGAGGACGCGCTTGGGCTGGGACGGGCCCGCCAGACCAACAAGCCAGGATTGGCAGGGCGCATCATGCAGGCATTGCGGGATCAGAAATCAAAGAAGGACACGGCCTGATGTGTGGCATTATCGGAATTCTCGGCAGCCACCAGGTCGCGCCACAGCTGGTCGAGGCGCTCAAGCGGCTGGAATATCGCGGCTATGACAGCGCAGGAGTCGCCACGATTGACGGCGAAGGTCGGCTGGACCGGCGGCGTGCGGTGGGCAAGCTGGTGCATTTGTCCGACCGGCTGGTCACCGAGCCGCTCTCGGGCCGCTCGGGCATTGGCCATACGCGATGGGCAACTCATGGAGCGGCGACCGAGATCAACGCACATCCGCATCGACGCGGGCGGGTGGCGGTTGTCCATAACGGAATCATCGAGAACTTCAGGGAACTCCGCGAAGAGCTGGTCGCGGCAGGATATGCCCCCGAATCCGACACCGATACCGAAACCGTCGCCATGCTGACCGCGAAGCATATGGATGAGGGCAAGAGCCCGGTCGAGGCTGCGCGCGCGACGCTCTCTCGCTTGCAAGGGGCCTTCGCACTCGCCTTCCTCTTCGACGGAGAGGGCGATCTGATGGTCGCCGCGCGCAAGGGCAGCCCGCTGGTCGTCGGTCATGGCGAGGGTGAGATGTTCGTCGGCTCGGACGCGATCGCGCTCGCCCCGTTCACCGACCGGATCACCTATCTGGAAGATGGCGATCATGTCGTCGTCACGCGCGAGGGCAGCGATATTTTCGATGCCGATGCGAACCCGGTCAGCCGGGACATCGCCCAGATCGATGTCGGCGCGACCGCCATCGACAAGGGCGGCTACCGTCATTTCATGGCCAAGGAGATCGCCGAACAGCCCGCCGTTCTCGGCGATGTGCTGAACCACTATGTGAAGGACGACCGGATCGTTCTGCCGGATGGGATGGATTTCTCGACCGTGGACCGGCTGACGATGGTCGCATGCGGCACCGCCTATCTGGCCGGCCATGTCGCGAAATACTGGTTTGAACAGCTCGCCGGCCTGCCCTGCGATCTCGATGTCGCCTCGGAGTTCCGCTATCGCGAGCCGCCGCTGTCGGAAAAAAGCTGGGGGCTTTTCATCAGCCAGTCGGGCGAGACCGCAGACACGTTGGCGGCGCTGCATTACGCGCGCGGCAAGGTGGCCAGGACGATCGGCGTGGTGAATGTCGGCACCTCTGCCATTGCGCGCGATACCGACACCGCCCTGCCGACACTGGCCGGGGTCGAAGTCTGCGTCGCCTCTTCCAAGGCCTTTACCTGCCAGCTTGCGGTGCTTGCGGTGCTGGCTCTGAAAGCCGCGCATGACCGTGGCTGTATCGACGATGCCGGGCTGGCAGCACATCTGGCCGATCTGCGCGCGATCCCCGCCCTGGTCAATCAGGCATTGAACAGCGCCGAGGCCTGCGCCGAACTGGCCGAGTGGCTATCGGAAGCGGATGACGTGCTGTTTCTGGGCCGCGGGCCGCTTTATCCGGTAGCACTCGAAGGGGCGCTGAAGCTGAAGGAGCTCAGCTATATCCATGCCGAGGGCTATGCCTCGGGCGAGCTGAAACACGGCCCCATCGCGCTGATCGACCAGAACATGCCCGTGGTCGTGGTGGCGCCGCGCGATGCGCTGTTCGAGAAGACCGTCTCGAACATGCAGGAAGTCATGGCGCGTCACGGTCAGGTGCTGCTGATCTCGGATAATGACGGCCTCAGCGAGGCCGGAGACGGGATTCGCGCCGGGCTGGCAATGCCTGAAGGCGGCGGGGTGTTCCGGCCCATCGTCTATGCGGTGCCGATGCAGTATCTGGCCTATTACACGGCGGTCGCCAAGGGGACCGATGTCGATCAGCCGCGCAACCTCGCGAAATCTGTGACGGTGGAGTAACCGCCCGGCGCGGCGCGTTCCCTGCCCGGCAAGACAGTTGCGCGCGGGGCCGCCGCTTGCCAAGCTGCGCAGAAAGGAGAACTCCATGCCCGTCAAGAACCGCTTCGCCGAGCTGTTGCCCGAGATCACTGCCTGGCGCCATGATTTCCATGCCCATCCCGAGCTGGATTACGATGTGCATCGCACCGCTGGCCGGGTGGCCGAGCTGTTGCGGGAATTCGGTGCCGACGAGGTCACCGAGGGGGTCGGCCGCAGCGGAGTTGTGGCCGTGATCCGGGGCCGCAACGACGCGTCGGGACGGATGATCGCGCTGCGCGCCGATATGGACGCGCTGCCGATCCACGAGGCAACCGGGCTGGAATTCGCTTCGACCGCGCCCGGCAAGATGCATGCCTGCGGACATGACGGCCACACCTCCATGCTGCTCGGTGCGGCGAAATATCTGGCCGAAACACGGA
The DNA here is from genome assembly GCF_027912835.1 of Paracoccus sediminicola. Taxonomy (NCBI): domain Bacteria; kingdom Pseudomonadati; phylum Pseudomonadota; class Alphaproteobacteria; order Rhodobacterales; family Paracoccaceae; genus Paracoccus; species Paracoccus sediminicola. The sequence goes on along the minus strand of NZ_CP115768.1, from coordinate 357,181 downwards.
ATTTTGACGGCACCGCGATACTGATCTTCCAGCCCGCCGAGGAAGGCGGCGCCGGTGCGCGGACCATGCTTGAGGATGGGCTTCTCGAACGCTGGCCGGTGCAGGAATTCTATGGGCTGCACAATATGCCCGGCATTCCGGTCGGACAGTTCGCCATCCGCGAGGGCGGCATCATGGCCGCTGCGGATGAATTCGAGATCACCGTCACCGGCAAGGGCGGCCATGCCGCAAAGCCCGATGAGTGCATCGACACGCTGCTTGTCGCCTCGCAGATCGTGGTGGCGCTGCAATCGGTGGTGTCGCGCAATGTCGATCCGCTGAAAAGCGGGGTCGTGTCGTGCTGCACGATGAGCACCGACTCTACCGCGCATAACGTGATCCCACAGGTGGTCAAGATCCGCGGCACCGCCCGCAGCCTTGATGACGGCGTGCGCGAGCTTCAGGCCAAGGCGATTGCCCGCGTGGTCGAGAACACCGCCGCCGCGTTCGGTGCCCGGGCCGAACTGGATTATCATTATGGCTATCCGGTGACGTCCAATCACGCCGAACCCGTGAGGCACGCCGCCGAGGTTGCCCGCGCCGTCGCTGGCGATGTCGATACCGATGTCGCCCCGATGATGGCCGGAGAGGATTTCAGCTTTATGCTCAACGAGCGGCCCGGCGCTTATATCTTTCTCGGCAACGGCGATACGGCGATGCTGCATCATCCGGAATACCGCTTTGCCGATGACGCGATCCCCTTCGGGGCAAGCTGGCTGGCCGAGATCGTGGAACAGCGGATGCCCATCGCCTGAGACGCTGCGCGAGGCTGCGCCGGCAAAGGGGTGCTGTCAGCCGCCGGTATGGCTCATGTGACGGCTCATCTGGCCTGCGACGCGCTGGCGGGAATAGTCGAAATCATGGCCCTTGGGCTTGCGGGCAATCGCCGCGCGGATCGCCTCTGTCAGCAGCCCGTCATCAGGTGACGCACGCAGGGGCGCGCGCAGATCGGCGCGATCCTCCTGACCGAGGCACATGAACAGCTCGCCCGTGCAGGTGACGCGGACCCGGTTGCAGCTTTCGCAGAAATTATGGCTCAGCGGGGTGATGAAACCGATCTTCTGGCCGGTCTCTGCCAGCCTGACATAGCGCGCCGGCCCGCCCGTGCGCTCGGCCAGATCGACGAGCGTATAGCGCGCGGCAAGGCTCGCGCGCAGATCCGACAGCGGCCAGTACTGATCCAGCCGCGCCTCTTCGCCCATGTCGCCCATCGGCATGACCTCGATGAAGGTCAGGTCGTGATCTTCTGCCGCGCACCATTCGACCAGATCGAACAGCTCGGAATCGTTGAAGCCCTTCAGGGCCACGGCGTTGATCTTGACGCGAAGCCCGGCGGACTTTGCGGCTTCGAGCCCCGCCATCACCTGCGGCAGACGCCCCCAGCGGGTGATGCGGGCGAATTTCTCCGGATCGAGCGTGTCGAGCGACACATTCACCCGGCGCACACCGATTTCCGCCAGTTCTCCGGCAAAACGCGCGAGTTGGCTGCCATTGGTGGTGAGCGTCAGCTCGTCCAGCCCATCACCCAAATGACGCGACACGGCGCGGAAAAAGGACATGATGTCGCGCCGGACCAGCGGCTCACCCCCGGTAATGCGCAGCTTGCGCACGCCCAGCCCGACAAAGGCCGTGCACAGCCGGTCAAGCTCTTCCAGCGACAGCAGGTCACGCTTGGGCAGGAACTGCATATGTTCGGCCATGCAGTAGGTGCAGCGAAAATCGCAGCGATCGGTAACCGACACCCTGAGATAGGTGATGGGGCGGGCGAACGGGTCAATGAGCGGTTGCGGCTGCATCTTCCCGAGATAGGCCGAACCCTGCCCCGCTTCAAGCGCGGCCATTGCGCCGCGCCCGGCGCGACGCTAGCCTCCGGCGGAAATCGAGAGGAATCGAGCATGATCCGCACCCAGACCGCCACGGCGCTTTGCCTGGTAACGATGATGATGAGCGCCTGCGGCCTCGCCGGCGGCACCGGGATCGTGTCCCGCGAGCAGGCCGCGGCGCGCGAAGGGCAAGCGGCAGGCAGCGAGACCGGCGGTTATGTCGAGCCCGCTGCCGACGCTGCACCGGCCTCAGCCGCCGTGCCCGCGGGTGCCTCGCAATCCGCGGGCGCTATCTTGCAGGGCGGCGCGCAGACCGTCGCCGCGCTGGACACGACCACCGCCGAGGAAAAAGCCGCGGCAGCGGCTCCGGCCAGCGGTGGCGGAATTATCGGCACCACCGTCGCATCATTGGGCGACGCCACCGAGGGCGGGTTCTGGCTGAAAACGCCGCTTGTCGATGCCCCAGCGAAAGGGCGCGTGGTCAACCCGGAAAACGGCAAATCGGCAAATGTCGATTTGCAGCCCCTCGCGGGCGGCGGCGCGGGCAGCCAGATCTCGCTGGCCGCGATGCAGACGCTGGGACTGTCCGTCACCGATCTGCCCGAGCTGGAAGTGTGGCGGAACTGACCGCGCTGGCTGCGGTATCGGCGCAGGGATGCGCTGGTAGCTAGACATGAAAACGGGGCAGGATCGCAATGTCCCGCCCCGCTCGAATTCCGGCGACCCGCTTACTCGGCGGTGACAGCCTTGTTCATCACGTGGAAGATCAGGTTCTGCTCGATCACGCCCCGGAACAGATGCGACCAGGGTCCGGCGGCCATCAGGGCGACATCCTCGCCCGAATGGGTTTCAGAGGTCATCGGGATCAGCGCCTGCTGCATATAGTCCGGATCGGTCGCTTCATCCTGGGTCAGATCGGGACGCGAGCCCGAGAACTCTGCCGGACCCTGCTGCGCGGCCTCACTCTCAGCCGAAGCCTCGGGCTGCTGCGCGCCATCGCCTTCCGCGTCGGCAGCATTCGGATCATCCTCCGGCACGATCTCCTTAAGGATCGACCCGGCCCCGTTCAGATAGCCTGCCACGGTATAGGGCTTGCCATCCAGACCCTGAGCAGGCTCGTCGCTATGCGTGCTGCCATTGTCGTCGACATTATAGCAAAGCCCGGTGATCGGGGAGCCAATCCCGCAATAGCCATTGAAGGCGATGGCGTGCTCGTGGTCGGCGGTTACGATGACCAGCGTTTCTTCGAGATCCACCTTGGCGATGGCCTGCTCGATCGCTTCGGCGAAGGCAGCGCCATCGGTGACGGCGCGGTGCAGATTGCCGTCGTGATTGGCGTGATCGACACGGCCCGCTTCGACCTGCAGATAAAAGCCCTCTTCGTTGCCCGACAGGTTGTCGATCGCCATCGAGGTCATCTCGGCGAGGCTCGGTTCATCCTCGCGGTCTTCCTCATACTGCATGTGGCTGGATTCAAAGAGGCCCAGCACCGGCTGACCCGGCTTGATGCCGGCTGCGGTCTCCGAGTTCCAGACATATTGCCAGCCCTTCTCCTGAACTTCGTCGATGAGGTTCCGGTCATCGGTGCGGCGGCCCTCATCGCCTTCCTCATCGGTGATGCCGTTGGGCAGGAAATGGCGGCGACCGCCGCCCATGACGAAATCCACCGTTCCTGCGTCGATTGCATCGACAAGCTGCGCTGCGATATCCTTCTGGGCACAGTTCTCCGGAAGCTGGGTGTCGTCCTCCCAGTCGCGATTGGTGGTCTTGGCATACACCGCTGCCGGGGTGGCGTGGGTAATCCGCGCGGTCGAGACGATGCCGACGGACTTGCCCATGTCGGACACCATCTCCGAGAAGGTTGTCAGGCCAGCATTCGCCGCACCTTCGCAATTGTCATAACCGCCCGCATCACCGACATTGATCGTCCCGTTGCGCGACTTGATGCCGCTGTTCATGGCGCTGGCGGTAGGCGCGGAATCCGGGGTCTGGCCGTTGGTGGTATAGGTCTTGACCAGAGCGAGGTTCGGGAATTCTTCCTGCGGCAGGACATGGCCTTCGCCATTGCCGCCGTCCTGCTGCCCGACGAACAGGCGCGTCGCATAGTTGGTGCCGACGCCATTGCCGTCCGCGATGAACAGAATGACGTTCTTGGCTTTGCCCGTGTTCGGCTGCACTGCTTCCAGCTCGGCAATACGGCTCTGCGCATCGCTGAACCACTGGTCGTCCTGCTGACGGATCTCGATTTGGGCGAGCGCCGTAGAGGCGAAGAAGATCCCGGCGAGGGACAGGGTGAATTTCGAGATATTCATGGCGGTCTCCGGAGTTGTTCGACGCGGTACATGGCAGCGCCCTGTAACAGCGGTCTGACAGTTTTGCGGAGCTCGGGTGACAAGAACGCGCCACGAGGCGAAGCCGATAAAATCATTTCTGTCCAGAAAGTTAGGCTGCCGCCGCGCCGAGGCCTGCGGTCCCGCATGTTTCCGGGCGCGAGCGCTGCCCGGACGACCGCGAACTGCCGCGCGCGTGTTTATCTTTGACGAAAAGAAACCCGTTGAACCGGCCGATCTGGCGTGTGGCAGGGTTTGAACAGGCCAAGTCGGATCGGCGCCTTCTGGTGAGTTGGCCTGCATGGATGCTGCCGCACGCGGCGCGCTGATTCCCCGGCATGTATATGGCGCAGCGGCGGGATCATGCATTCACAACTTTCCCGCGACGACCTGACTGCCACCACACGCAACTTGGTCCGCATCGGCAAGAAACCGCGGAAAGACCTGTCAGAATAGCGGTGTCCCGCCTTCGGCTGTTTCCCAAACGTCATAATTCTGTGGAAAAGAAGCCTGCGGCTCAACTATCAAGTAAGCAGTAAAATCCGGGTCTTGTCATGTCATATCCAGTTTTCAGTTTCGTCCGCCCGCGCCACGCGCCCCTTCTTGCCGTCCTGACCGCGCTGGCTGGCTGTGCCGATCCGAATTTCGGGCAGGATCCTTCCGCGCTGACCACATCGACGCAGCGGCTGGCCGAGTTGCGCGGGGATCTTCAACGCGATCCGAACGACTCGGCGGCGCTGCGCAATATCGGCGACATGCAGGCGGAAAGCGGCAATTGGAGCGAGGCGATGGGGGCCTATCGCGAGGCGCTTCTCGTCGATTCGACGGATCGGCAGGCGCGGCTTGGCTTCGGCGAAGGCCAGCTCGCGCTCGGGGATTATTCCGGCGCGCTCGAGACCGTGCGGCAGGCCGGAGGCACCGATATCCGCTCGACCCTGCTAAGGGCTGGCGCGCTGGCAGGGCTGAACAGGCTCTCGGAAGCGCGGCAGGTTCTGGATGCCGCCAGTGCGACGGCGCCGCGCAATCTGGATGTGCGCACCAATATCGCGATTGTCGGCGGGCTGTCAGGCGATCCCGAAGCCTATGCGATCGCACGCGCTGCCGCATTCGCGCCGGATTCGACCTATTCGCATCGGCGAAATCTGGTTCTTGTCGGCGGCATGACCGGTTATGACGCCTTCGCCCGGCAGGATGGCGCGCAGCTTGGGCTGGGATCGGATGAGATCAACGAGATCCTGACCCTTGGCCGCCGCGCCCGGACCAAGGGCATGGACGCCTTTGGCGTGCTGGCAAGCTGAGATCATGCGCGACGGGCGGCGGCAGCCATCCGGCCGCCAAACCACTCTAATATGGCATCTGTGGCGCGTATGGGTCGTAAGGCGCCCCGCCCTGCCCTGTCAGCATCCGTCCCGTCGGTGCAGAACCCGGCACATCCGGCACCCCTGAGGTGATCGGCGGCTCTGGATTGACATAGCTATCAACGGCGCGGCCCACGGGCCCCGCTGGCGGCGGACCGGCCGGACGCGGCGCGACGAGATCCGACGGATTCACCACCTGCCGGGCAAAGGCCACGTCGCGTTGACAGGCCGAGGCCGTGCCGGAATAGCTGGAGGCCCGGCCCAGGCATGAGCTGGGGATGATCTGGCCGCCCTCGCTATAGGTATAGGCGGGATCGGCTGCATTCCGGATCACATCCGAATCCTTGATCATCGGCTCGGCACAGGCGGCGAGCATCAGCGGGGCAAGGAATATAAGCCTTTTCATCGTGTCATGAACCCCACGCTGGCTTGCGGCGCGCGGCGCTGTGCACGTGGCTGCGCGACGTCACGCGCTTCCGAGAGATAGGGCGTGATGAAGATGATCAGCTCGCGCTCGCGCCGGGTGCGGGAATTATTTCCAAGCACATTGCCGAAGCCCGGCACGCCCTGCGATTCGTTTTCGGAGAATTGTTCGTACAGCCCGGCAATCGCGAAGGTCTGGCCGCTGGCCACCTCGACCGTCGTATCGGCCCGGCGCACCGAGACGCCCGGCACCTGAAACCCCTCGACCGAGACAGAGCTCGAGGCGTCGAGAAAGCTCACCTCGGGCTGAACCTCGATGGCGATGCGATTATTGGGCAGGATGGTCGGGGTGAAATCGATGGACACGCCATATTCCTTGAACCCGGCCGAGATCACCCCGTCGCCCTGATTGATCGGATAGGCGATCTCGCCCCCGGCGCGAAAGCTGGCCCGCGTGCCAGAGGTGGTCGTCAGCGTCGGCTCGGACAGGATTTGCACCGCGCCGCGTGTTTCCAGCGCGTCGATCAGCGTGTCGATGGTGAAGCTGCCCGACGTCGCCGCGCCTCCGATGGCCGGCCCGCCCGCGCTGCCGCCGCCGATGAAGCCGCTCGGATCGGCCAGCCCCGTGGTCACCCGCAGCGGCCCGCCGGACGACGATCCGAGCGCAGCAAGATTGACACCCAGCCGTTGCAGATCGTTGCGCGATGCCTCGACAAAGCGCACCCGCAGCGAAACCTGCGTGCCGCCGCTATAGCTGGTCTGGTCCTGCACCTGGAGCCCTTGGGATTCGAACGCGCCCTGCGCCGCCGCAACTGAGCGCGCCGCGTTCACATTGCCCGCATTCCCCGAAATGATGACGACATTCTCGCGCTGCTGCGCCGACAAACCGTCATCCAGCAATGCCCCGGCACCGCCGCCAGCGGCCTGCACCTCGATCGTGTAGGTGCCGATCTGGTTATTGTTGATGTCACTCAAGACGAGATTTGTGCGTCCCGAAGACATCCCGGTCACATAGATCGAGCCGGGAGCCATGGCCTGCGCGTCGGCGATGCTGGGATCGGCGACGAAGACCGTCTCGGTCCCGGCGGGAAGGTCGATGGCGCGGCCCTCTCCTTCGGTGATGACCATGCGGGTCTGGGCCACGGCATCGGTCGTCAGCATCATCATGACGAGAATGGCGCCGAGGGCCAGGGAAAGCGGTAAACGGATCAACTGGTTCATTTGATTGTCAACATGGCGAGAGGTTGGACCTTGTAATTGGGCGCGACTTCCTTGTGCGACATCACCGCAAGGTTGATGTCGTGATTGGCCAGGAAGCGGCGCAGGAACCGGCGAATATCCATACTGGACAGAAACACCGGTGGGCGGACATGGCCGGACACATCGCCGACCGCGGATTTCAGCGTATCGAGAAGCTTGCGCGATTGCTGCGCCTCGAGCGCAAGATAGACGCCGGAGGGCGCCTGACGGATGGCGCCGCGAATCGTTTCCTCGATATCCGCTTCGACGACATAGGCCGGGATGAGGCGATCCTCGTCGGCATATTTGAAGCTGATCTGCCGGGCGAGCGCGGCGCGAACATATTCGGCCAGAAGTTCCGGGTCTTTCTCGCGCGGGGCCCAGTCCACGATGGTTTCCAGAACGATCCGCATGTTGCGGATCGGGATCTCCTCCTCCACCAGACGGCGCAGCACTGCCGCGATCTTCTGCAAGGGCAGCGCCTTCTGTGCCTCGGCGACGAGGCTGGCATAGCGGGCCTCGGTTGCGGAAAGCAGCGCGCTGACCTCCTGCACACCGAGAAATTCGGCGGCATGACGCGGCAGGCGGGTGCCGACCATGCGGACAAGCGCGTCGGACGGGGTCTGAAACGGGATACCGGCGCGGCGCAGATCGTTCGCCGCATCCTGCGGGCACCACCAGCCTTGCAGATCCGCCGCTGCGTCGCCTCCGCGTTCGACCGGCGCCCCGGCGATGCGCGCCGCATCGGGCTGATCGGTCAGCCGCAATTTGCGCACCGGCATCTGACCTTCGGCCACCGGCACATTCTCGACCCGCAACTGCCAGCGATCCTCGGGCATCGCCGGATCGGCGGAAAGCTGAAGCCGTGGAAATGGCACGCCGAGTTCGTCGAAGAGCCGCGTGCGCTCACGCAGCGCGGCATCCTCGAATGCCCCGCGCTCGACACTGCCCAGTATCCCCGAGCCGACCGAAAGCTGCACCGGCGGCATCGGCACCATCAGCAGATCCTGCCGCGTTTCCACCCGGCCCTGATTGGCCTCCAGCGCGGCCTCGTCGCTCGCACGGGCGCGGCGCGAGGCGAGCAGCCCGGCCACCGCGAAGGCCGCCGAAAGTGCGATGAAGGTCAGGGTCGGGAAGCCCGGGATCGCGGCGAAACCCAGCAACACGACCGCGGCGACATAGAGCGGGCGCGCGCTGCCACCGATCTGTGCGGCAATATCGCGGCCGAGATCCGACGATCCCTCATGCGTGATCCGGGTGATGACGATGCCCGAGCTGATCGCGATGATGAGCGCCGGGATCTGGCTGACCATCCCGTCACCGACGGTCAGCACCGAATAGAGTTGCAGCGCGTCGGGGAAACTCATCCCGTTCTGCCCGACGCCGACGCCAAGCCCGCCCAGAATATTCACCGCAATGATGATCAGCCCGGCAATCGCGTCGCCCTTCACGAATTTCATCGCGCCGTCCATGGCACCGTAGAATTCGCTTTCCATCTGCAATGCTTCGCGGCGGCGTCGCGCCTCGGCCATGTCGATCTCGCCCGCGCGCATGTCGCTGTCGATGGACATCTGCCGCCCCGGCAGCGCGTCGAGCGAGAACCGCGCCGAGACCTCGGCCACACGCTCGGATCCTTTGGTGATGACGATGAACTGCACGATGGTGATGATGAGAAACACCACGATGCCGACCACCAGCGAACCGCCGAGCACGAATTCCCCGAAGGTCTCGACGATGCGCCCGGCATCCGCCTGCAACAGGATCATCCGCGTGGTCGAGATGCCGATGGCCAGCCTGAACAGCGTCGCAAAGAGAAGGATCGCCGGCAGCGTCGAAAGCGAAACGGGATTGCGCAGATAGACCGCGACGATGAGGATCAGCACCGAAAGCGACAGGTTGAAGCCGATTGCCAGATCGATCAGCCAGGTCGGCAGCGGCAGCACGATCATGAACACGATCAGGATCAGCAGCACCACAAGCGCCAAGTCCTGGCTGGCGGTCACGCGACGCAGAAACCCGGTGACGAGGTTCATGGCGCGTCTCCGGCCGATGCGCCGGTTGCTGCGATCTTGCGCGCGATGGCCATTTCGTCCTGCGCGGCCTCGATATTTCCGCGCCGATAGAGCACTCGCGCCGCGAGATAATGCCGCGCCGCGCGTTCGGCCTGGCTAGGCGTCTCTTCCAGCCCGTCATCGCGGTCGAACCGGCTCAGCACGCTCAGCGCCTGTTCGGGATCGCCCGCAGCCAGCATCGCCTCGCCGACCATGAGGATTGTGGCCGGGCGCAGATCGCCCATCGACATTGCCGCAAGACCCAGCACCATCGCCCGCGCCGGATGGTTATGACGCAGATAGACCAGCCCGAGCCCGGCAAGCGTCCGCCCATGTTCGCGCGGCAGCGTTTCATCCCGCCCAGCCCAGCCGGTGCCAGCGTCGTCGAAACTCCAGCCGCTCAGATCGGTGATCTCTGGCGTATCGGCGTAAAGCTCGTCGTCGAGATAGCGCGCATCTATGGGGAGGGACTGAGGAAGCTGAGACACGTCGTTCCGATCCGGCTAGACGCCACGCAGGTCGAGATAGCGGGCCAGCTTGCGCGACTCGTCCTCGATCACCGCAGAGACGAGCTTGCCCAGGCCCGGCACGGCCTTATCCGCCATCGCCGCATGGTCGCGTGCGGCATCGAGCGCCGCGACGAGCTCCAGCGCGTTGGGCAGGCGCGTCTGGCCCAGGCCGTCCTGCATGATCGCAGCAAAGCCCTGAAGCCGTTCGGCGGGCGCTTCGCTGCGACGCGGCTCGCCCTGTTGCGGGGGTTGCGGGGCGGAAACCGGGCTGTGGCGCGGGGCCTGGTCGGCCCGGCTTGGCGCAAGGCTGCGGGTGGGCGGAAAGGGCGTGATCTGGTTGGCCATGACGCTCAGAACCGCACGCTGATCTGTTCGCCGTCCCGCTCCAGACCGACCTCCCCGCGCGAGATCGCCTCGACCGTCCAGCCATCGCCCGTCTGATCGCCGACGCGCAGCACATCGCCGCTTCGGGTGCGGATCTCGGGATCCTGACCCAGCCAGACAGAGGCGATCGCCAGAACCGGCTTGGGCTGACCCTCGCTGATCTGGGCGACAAGCGGCAGGCTCTGCCCGTTCTCGGCTTCGAATTTCGCCCTCAATTCGCGCCAGACGCCAGCTTGTTCAGCCGACATCGTGCCATCGACGCGCAGCACACCATCCTCGGCGCGCAGCGTCAGACCGGTCAGCCCGGCATCGCGCATCCGGGCGCGGAATTCTGTCGAAATCCCCTCGACGCATTCCGCATCGCAGCTCAGCCGGGGCGAGGTGGCGACAAGCCGCGCGGCGCCGGTTGTCGTCGTTTCGAAATCTTCCGCGGTAGCGTCTGCCACGCCCGGAGTGCCGGCAGCCGCAATCGCTGTATCGGCGCTCTCGACCGCGCTGAAGGCGGCATTGGCCGGCGTCGCCGGACCGCCGAATTGCGCACCGATCCACAACCCCGCCGCCAGCGCCAGCCCGGCAGCACCGGCACCGGCCCGCAGGCCACGCTTTGCCGGACCATGCGCGCCGGTGCGCGAAAGCAGGATGCTCGTTTCGGCATCGAGCCGTAGCGTCGCAGGCAACTCGGCCTCATGGGTCTTGTCGGCCCGGAGAATCCGCAGCTCGCCGCTGTGATGATCCTCGTAACGGATCTCGGCACCTGCGGGGCGCAGCCGCACGCGATCATCCGTCAGGCGCAGCGCCAGACGATCGGCCGGCAGACCCGAGAGCACGATCCGGTCGCTTTCTCCGCCGCCAATGGAAAAGCGACCCGAGGCAATGCGGGCGGTGGCGCCGGCATTGGGGCCGCTGAGAACTGTCAGCAAAAAGGGCTTCGCTTGGCTGGTCATGGGTAACACCGCATCGCTTAACCGCGTCGCCCGATCCGGCCGGGCCGGACCGCGAAACGCATTATTCGGGAATGGGCGCGACCGGAGCCGCGCCCGAAAGACAACGGAGACTTACCCGCTTACCTTGTCCCAGGCCTTCTTGGACGCGTCTTTCGCGGCCATGGCGCTGTTGAACAGCATCTGCTGCTTGTTGATTTCGGTCTGGGTGGCCAGAGCCGTTTCCTGCATCTTCTTCATCTCAGCGAGCGAGGAACCGATATTCAGCATTGTAGCACTCTCTCTTTACAAGGGGTTTTGGTCTTCATTGATGGATGCCCACAGCTTCGGCAGCGCATCGATGCCAGCATCATACGCCTGAGCGAGAAGGGAGAGCCGGGCATATTCGTCAGTGCTCACCCCACGGCCCATCTCCTGGACCACACGCCCTTTACCTGCCTCAAGCCGTTCCGTGAGGCGCTTCAGCTCGACCCCGTCAGGATCATTCCCAAAGCGCCTGTCCAGCTCGACGATCTCGATTGCACGTTCGGACACATCTTCCTCCATTCGGATCGTCATTCACGGATGCCGTACAGAGGTGCACGACATCTTCACCCGGAGGCTCGACGAGATTTATGACGGCGGCAAGACAATATCATCGCGCATAAGTAACAACTATTCCGACTGGCAGATTCTCGCGTGTCGTGCGGTTTTGTTACGCAGCTTTCCGCGCAGGGTAAGGCGCTGCCACTAAATCGTCACATTCTTTCTGGACAGTAAGCCTCGCTGGCGACTGAGTAGTGTTAACCACCGTAAAGAGGGATGACGATGACAAGCATCAGCAACACCTACAATTACTTCACGCCTCAATGCTCCGGGACGACCGGATGCCAGTCGCAGCGGGGGTTTGGCGGCCTCTTTGGCGGCGCGGGGTCGAACTCTGGCCTGCAGGGCTTCGACATGCTGATGGCATTTGCCGGGCTTGCAAGCCTCGCGCGGATGCTGGGCGGCAATGAAAGCGGCAGCGAAGGCAGCGGAAGCGCCAGCGGCGCGGGGGAGTTCTCGTTCCTCGACGACGCGCTGTGGAACGGCTCGAAAGGGTTCGACGGCGAATCGCTTTGGAACGCCTCCGAACAGACCGAACAGCCCGCCATCTCGGGCTCGGCGCGGATCTGGGGCGACCCCCATTTCATCGGCGCCGATGGCGGCAAATACGATGTGCAGGGCGAGGCGGGCAAGACCTACAACCTGCTCTCCGATCGCGGCTTCCAGATGAACGGCACCTTCGAGAAATGGGGGAATGGCGGCGCGACCGTGGTCGGCAAGGCCGGAATCACCGCCGGCAGCAACTATGTCGAGGTCGACAAGAGCGGCGCCGTCATCGTTAACGGGCAGGCGCTGAAGGATGGCGACCGCGTCGGGCTGAGCGGCGGCGGCTATGTCGAGAAGAACGGCGACGATATCACCGTCAAGAAAGGCGAGTGGGAGGTCGAATTCCAGACCAAGGGCAACATGATCAACATGGATATCGATACCGCCAACGCGGTGTCGGACGGCGTGCGCCCCCACGGTCTGATCGGCCAGACCTTCGACGGCGACGGCAAGGCGCGCAACGGCGACAAGGGCAAAGGCGCCCAGGGCGGCGGCGCGATCGAGCGGGCCGACGGCTCCATGTCGCGCCGTGGTGACAAGGACACGGTAGAGAGCTACGAGGTCGGCGCGCTGTTCGACACCAGCTTCGGCAGCCACAACGCCGACGACGCCCAGAACAGCCGTTATGTCGACATGGCGCAGGAAACCATGCAGTTCGCGATGATGCTGGGTTACGCCACGCTCACCAACTCGCTGCTCTCCTCGGCGAGCAACTCGGGCTATAACAGCTGGAACAGCTATAGCTGATACTGGCGACCCGGTCATTGAACCCATGACAATCACGGCCCCGCCCCTCACCGGGTGGGGCTTTTTCTGGTCATCGGTCGCCGTTTCGCGCAGCAACGCACGCAGGAAGATTCCGCTGCAAGCTTCGGCTCAGCCCGGCCGCAGGAAATGCGCAATCGCTTCGATCTGATCGTCCTCGACAACATAATCGCCGACCGCCACGCCGGAAATCGCCGCCACCGCTGCCGGATCGTGGCTGATCCGGATCCTCGCCGCTGCTGCGCGCAAGATGCGACTCACCGAATCACCGCCGCGCGCGCGGATCACCACGAGCGGCGCGGGGGTGTCCCCATCGACATAGCGCAGCCCGACGACGCTGTTCGGTGCGTCATGGATCAGCGCCGTGGCCTGCGACAGCCCGGTGGGACGCTCGACCATCGCCCGCTGGTCCTGACGCATCTGGCCTTTCAGAAGCGGGTCGCCATCCTGATCCTTCAGCTCACGCTTGAACTCGGTGATCGACATCTTCTGTTCGCGCATGAACTCCGAGCGCTGCACGAGGTAATCCAGCAACATCGCCACGACCAACATGGTCAGCAAGGCGATGAGCAGCGGCACCAGCATCGCCTGTATCGCCTCGCCCATGCATCCCAGCCCGCAGGGCGGCGCCGCCATCAGAGCCCCGAAGCTGCCCCATAGAATCAGCGCCGGTGCGACCAACAGCGTGATCAGCCGAACGCAATGCATCAGGAACCCCATCATCGCGCGGCGCCCGAAGATCTTTTTAAACCCGCCAGCCGGGTTGATCTTGTTGAAATCCGGGATCAGCGGATGGGTCGAGAAGACCGGCCCGCCCGAAACCACCACCCCGCCCAGAACCGAGACGGTGACAACGGTGATGAGAATCGGCAGCACGATCCCCACCGCCAGCCTGAAACAGATCCGCGCCTTTTCCGCGAGCGCCCCGGCAAATCCCGCATCGGTGACCTCCTCCAGCATGAACAGCGTTTGAAGATCCGCGCTGATCGCGTCGCGGCGCATGAACAGATAGATCAGCACCGCAGCCATCGAGACCGAGGCGAGCGCTTCTTTCGAGGTCACCACCTGCCCCTTTTCGCGCGCCTTGCGCAGCTTGTGCTGCGACGGCGGAAGGTTTTTTTCTTCCGAAGTCTCGTTACTCATCGACGCTGCCCCGCAGGAAGGGTGCAAGCGCCTCGGTTCCGAACGGGCCCTGCCCGATCTGGCTCATCGCATAGCTGGCGAGCAGCACCGTATAGACCAGCATCAGCAACGCATTCACGCCCTGCTTGATCGACATCGACAGGAACATCGCATTGATCTGCTGGGTGTATTTCGTGGCAATCGCGACCACGATCTCGGTCAGCAGGAGCGGGATGAGGATCGGCAGCGCCATGATGACCCCGGCGCGAAGAAGCTGATCCAGCAGGCCGAGCGCCAGCGCGCCCTGACGCGGATCGGGCAGCGACAGGCCGGAGAGCGCCGGAAACAGGCGATAGCTCTCCATTAGGGGGCCGAAAATGGTCGGAAACAGCACGCCCTCTGCCGCCAGAACGAGAATGCAGGTCAGAAACAGCAGCGTGCCCGTCACCGAGGTCTCGCCCGAAGATTGCGGGTCCATCAGATTCGCCATCGAAGCGCTTCGCTGGTTGTCGATCAGATCGCCCGCCGCCGAAGCTGCCCAGAACGGGATTCCGGTCATCAGACCCAGCAAGGCGCCGATGAACAGCTCGGCCAGGATCAGCCCCGGCACCGCGGCGGGCGCGACGATGCCCGGATCTGCCGTAATCATCGCCGCGGCCCCGGGCAGCACCGGCGCCACCATCGCCACGATGACCGCGCCGCGCAGCACGCCGCTGCTGATGCCGAACCGCCCGAAGATCGGATGCAGCATCACGAAGCCCATAGGCCGCGCGCCCACCACTGCGAGCAGCACGAGAATCCGCGTCACGCTGTCAGGCAACGTGTCGGCAAGTTCGGTCATCCCGTCGCGATCCGCGAGAACACGTCCTCGGCGAACGCCACAAGCTGCGCGGCCAGCCCGCCGCCGAGGATGATGATGACCCCCGCCACCGCCAGCAGCTTCAGCGCGTGGGGCAGGGTCTGATCCTGGATCTGGGTCAGCGCCTGCACCAGCCCGATGACCAGCCCGACAGCGGTCGCCGCGATGATGACCGGCAGCGACAATTGCAGGATCAGGATCAGCGCCTGGGTGAGCGAATCATACAGTCTCATGCTCAGGCCCCCGGCACATAGCTCATGACCAGCCCGTGGGTCAGCCGCGTCCAGCCATCAACGGCGACGAAGAGCAGCACCTTGAAGGGCAACGATATCAGCGTCGGAGAGACCATCATCATCCCCATCGCGGTCAGGATATTGGTGATGACCAGATCGACCACGATGAACGGCAGATACAGCAGCACGCCAATCTCGAATGCGCGGGTCAGCTCGGCCGTGACAAAGGCCGGGGCGAGGATGAAGATGTCGCTGTCCGAGGGCGTCACCGTGGTGTCGGCGTGCATTTCCTCAGCAGCCGAGAGGAAGAACGCCCTGTCCTCGTCCGTCGTGAAGCGCAGCAGGAACTCGCGCACCGGCTCCAGCCCGCGCTGCAACATCCCGGGCCATTCCGTCGGATCGGGCAGCGCGGTCATGTTGCCGTTATTGGTCATCGCGGCGAAGGATTCTGCCAGGACCGGCGACATGACATAGGATGTCAGCACGATGGTGACGCCATACAGCACCAGATTCGGCGGCGTCTGCTGCACGCCAAGGGCGCTGCGCACAAGAAAAAGCACCACGGCGATCTTTACGAATGCCGTCAGGCTGACGACCAGAAACGGGACGATCATCAGCCCCGTGGCGGCGATCAGAAGCGGAAACGGGCTTTCCATATCGCGCGTCAGTCGTCGCCGAAGAGGCTGCGGATCTCGACCGCGCGCTGCCCGGCGACGGCGATCACCTCGCCGGTGCCGATGAGCTGGCCATTGGCGAGAATATCGACAACCGCTCCGTCCGGGCGATCCAGCGTCACCACCGTCCCCGGCCCGGCCTTGCGCAGATCCGCAACCGACATGAGCGTCTCGCCCAATCGGAACGACAGCCGCATCTCGACCGCATCGAGCGTCGAGGGCTGTTCGGGCTCGGGCTGGCGCGGAGGTTTCGCCGCGCTCGTTTCAGTCTCGTCATTCCGCCCCTCGGCCTGCTTCTCGTCAGTGCGAGGCGCGGTCTCGGCGGCGGGGTCTTTCGGCGTATCATCGGACATCGTGATTTTCGACTCGTCACTTGAGATCAGGGAAAAAGGCGCGCGCGGCGCAAAGCCGGATTGCAGCACCCAGCGATCGGGCAACGGCCCGTCAGAGCCCGGCATTGCCGGGGCGATCAGCTGCGATTCGATCAGCACATGACCAGCCTGCGGCAGATCCGGCAGGACAAGCGCATCGCCTGGCACGAGAGAGCGCAGCTCTTGCATACTCAGCCGCATTGAATCGATCTCGGCGCTGACCTTCAGGAAAACTCCGCCGGGGATGCCGCGGGGCCGGTTCCAGCGCGTCAGCGCGGCGGCAAAGCTGCGCCCGGCCTCGGCAGAAAGCGCCAGCGGCAGGTTCAGTCGCTGTGGCGCCGGCGCGCTGCGGCTGCGCAGCTCGGCCCGGAGGCTGAAGCGCAACATGGTGTCGTCAGGGGCCTCGGCGGACAGCCGCGTCAGCCGCAATGACAGGCTGGTCTGATCCTCGACATCGTCCAGCCAGCCCGACAACGCCTCTTCGATCAGCAGCGCGGCGTCGCCGGGGTCGGCGCTTTCCAGCGGCAGCCCGGTCAGGCGGCGCGCGTGGCCCCAGGACAGACCGATCCGCGCGGGATAACTGTCGATCTCCAGCCCCAGCCAGACCCCGCCCGCAGGCATGTTAATCGGCGCGGCGAGCCAGGCCTGCAAGGCCACGCCGCCGGCGCGCAGCGTGACTGGCCCGCGATGACGGCAGAGCAGGTTCTGAACATCAGCCTGCTCGCGGCCAAGCCGGCGCCGCGCGAGAACCGCCTGCCGCGGCGCGTCGCCCTCAGCCACTCCCGAAGCTGGACCAGAGAGCACCAGCCGCCCGGTCAGCGCCTGCGTATCGAGCCCGGAATCTCTCATCGCGCGTTCTCATCCAGCATGGCGGCTGCGCTCGTGACACGACGGATCATGCGGGTTTCTTCGGCCTCGGCCTCCTCGCGCCGTTCACGCTGCCGCGCAATGGCTTCGGCAATGGGCGCGCGCATCCGGCGGCGCTTTTCCGACAGACGGCATGCACGCAGCAGGGACGTTCGGGCCTCGTCGAGCTCTTTTTCGGCGGCGGTGATCGCCTGAGCGGCGGCGGCAATCGCCGCCTGCGCCTGCGCCTCGCGGTCGCGATCCGCCTCGAATGTGGTCAGCACCGATGACAGCGCTCCGCGCAGCTGCGCCGAACCGATAAGCGGATCGCGCAATGCCGCGCGCCGCTCGGCCTGTTCGCGGGACAGCGCCGCCAGCGCCGCCTCGGCCCGACGCTTCTCGGACCGCTGCTCCGACAGGGCATGCAGCGCCGCCGCCACCCCGCGCCGCGCTGCCTCTTCACGCAGCTCGGCAAGCTGCACCAGCCGGTCGACCTGATACAGACGCTGTGTCATGGCTCACTCACCAGAGCCGCGAGCGCCCCGAGCGTCTCGTCGCGCGAGCTGCGCTCATCGCTGCCCTGACGCAGGAAGGCTTCGGTCTGGGCGCGCATCTTCAGCGCCTCGTCGGCCAGGGGATCGGCGCCGGCGCGATATTCCCCGACCTGCACAAGGATCTCGATCTCGTTCAGCTTCGCCAGCCGCGCGGCGATGCGCTGGCTCTGGCTCATCTGATCGGGTGCAGAGACGGCCCCCATGATCCGGCTCTTGCTGCGCAGCACATCGATGGCAGGGTAATGCCCCTGCGCGGCCATATTGCGTGACAGGATGATATGGCCGTCCAACAGGCTGCGCATTTCGTCCGCGACGGGATCGGCATCGTCATCGTCGCCCTCGACCAGGATCGTATAGATGGCGGTGATCACCCCATCGCGCGTCCGTCCGGGTCGTTCCACCAGGCGCGGCAGCGCGGCAAAGACCGACGGTGGGAAGCCGCGCCTGACCGGAGGCTCACCAGCGGCGAGCCCGATTTCCCGCAGCGCGCGGGCGACACGGGTGATGCTGTCGATCAACAGCAGCACGCGTTTGCCGCGCCGGCGCAGATCTTCGGCGCAGGCCGTCGCTGCCAGCGTGGCGCGCAGCCGTTCCGTGGCGGGCCGATCCGAGGTGGCGACGAACACCGCTGCCCGCTTGCGCCCCTCGGGGCCGAGATCGCGTTCCAGAAACTCGGCCACCTCCCGCCCCCGCTCGCCGATCAGTCCGAGCACGATGGCATCGGCATCCGCACCCCGGATGATCTGCGACAGCAAGGTCGATTTCCCGACACCGGCGGCGCCGAAAACGCCCATGCGCTGCCCCTCTCCCATGGTCAACAGCCCGTCTATGGCGCGCACCCCGGTCGCGAAGGGCCGGTCGATCACAGGCCGCTGCAATGGCCCCGGCGGGGCCGCGTTCAGCGACGCCGAGCCCTTGATTGCCGCGCCGTCATCGAGGGGACGGCCGAACCCATCCACCACGCGGCCCAGAAGCTCCGGCCCGGCGGGCCCCAGCGGTTCGGCGCGGGTCGGCAACACTTCGGTGCGCGACGACAGACCACGCACATCGCCCGACGGCGCGAGAATCGCCTCTTCGCCGTCGAAGCCGATGATCTCGGCGGTGATCTCGACCCGGCTGACCGGATCGCGCAGCAGACATTCCTCGCCCACGCGCCCATCGGCCATCCGGGCATGAACCACGCAGCCGAGAATGCGCGTGACCCGGCCACGCAACTCGACCGCTTCGATCCGGCTGGCGCGGGCGCGAAGCTGATCCAACAGCGGGTTGGCGGCGATCTCGGTCATGATCCGTCCCCATCCTGGCCGCCTGTTGCATTGCTGCGTTCCCAAGGCGAAAGCGCCTGTGCCGTCAGCCTGTCCAGCCCGATTTCTGTGCTGCCCCGGTCGCTGCTCAGTACGGCGCTGCCGCGCTCCATCGCGGGATCGGGGATCACCGACAGGATCTCGGGGCCGTTCTCGCCCAGATCGTCCACGGCGCGACCCACCGGCCCCGCCATCTCCGGCGCCGCGAAGATGCGACCGCGCCGATGGTCGCGCAGTTTCGACAGAGCCTGCCGCGCGGCAAGATAGCTGGCCTCTTCCGGCTCGAAATCGCCGAGAATGCTGCGCACGGTCTGCGCCACCAGCCGCGCCAGCTCGGGTTCCAGATCGCGCAGCCGTGCCTCGGCGGCCTCTTCAGCCCGCGCAATCAGGCTGGCTGCGGTCCTGGCCGATTCTCGCATCGCCTTCAGCCGGGCCTCGCTGACGATATCCTGTTCCAGCTTCGCGCTGTGTTCGCGGCTTTCCCGTTCGGCCCGTTCTGCGTCACGCAGGATGCGGTCAGCCGCGCGCAGCCGGCCCACCTCATCGCGGCTGAGAATGCGCGAACGGCTCATGCGGCAACTTCCCCGCGCGCAGACCCAGAGAGGGCCTCAATCGCGGCATTCAGCGCGGCAAGAAAGCGGTTCTCCTGCCGCGCGGCGCCATGCGAACCCAGCACGACTTGCGGCGCGCGGCGCAGGCGGAATCGGCGCTTACGCGGCGCCGGAGCGGAGCCGGGCTTCGCTGTCGGCATCTCAGGCAGGGACGCGCCGCCGCCATATTCCGCCGCAAAGGGCTCGGGCAGAGTTGACGCCCACAGTGCCGCCAGCTGACCCACAAGTTTCGCATGATCCGGAAGGGTGTCGTCGTCGGGCAGGGACAACGCCCGGTGCCGCAGCGCAAAGCCGCGCGCCTCGGCCGAAATACCCGAACCGGCCAGCGCATCAGAGGTGATGAGCCGCGACAGCCGCGTCGCCATCAAAGCCGCCGCGGCAGCTTCGAAGACGCGCGCCGCAAGGTCGCGGTCCAGAACCAGATCAAGACCCGAGGCATCATAAGTATCATCTATATTCAACGGGGCCAGATCCTGGCCCAGACGTCCGGCCAGACGGCCCTTCGCCGACAACCCGGGATGCGTCCTCACCGCACGCGCTGCCATCAGCCGCGCCCGTCTCTGCGCTGCTGCGCCCTGCGCCGGATCGGTGCGGGACGCGCCGGCGCTCATGGCCCTGCCTCCTCGCCAAGATCGTCTGTCAGGACCGGCGATGTCGCGGACCGGCGCGGTTTTCGGCTGCCGCGCCACAGCATCAGTCCCAGCCCCGCCGCCAGCGCCAACACAGCCGCCGCCAGCCCGCCGAGCGTCAGCCAAAGGCGCTGCTCAGAGCCCGGATGGGTCCAGATCCCGAGCACATTGGCGAATTCGACCGGCGCGGCCTCTTCGGCATCCGCGGCCGCGGGCACCATGACTACGGTGATATTGTCGTAGAGCAGACCCTCGATGGAATTCGCCACCAGCAACTTGATCTGCGAGGCGTAGTCCTGAACATTCGTATCCGCCGCATAGCGCACGAAGACCGACGCCGAGGATGGCTTTACGTCACGGCCAAGCATGTCCGATTCCGGCAGCACGACATGGATCCGCGCCGACAGCACCCCGTCGATTTCGGCCACGGTTCGGGAAAGCTCCTCGCTCAGCGCATAGATCAGCCGGGCACGTTCCTCGGTTGGAGAAGACACGAGCCCCTCTTTCTCGAACACCTCGCCCATGCTCTCGTATTGGCGCGCTGGCAGGCCGCGCTTGTCCAGCAGAGCCATCGCTTCGGGGAAACGCGCCTCATCTACCGAGACCGCGACACCTTCGGCCCCACCCGTCTTAGATGCGGGGATGCCGGCCCCCATCAGCGCCGCGACCATTTCATTCGCCTCGCGCTCGGTGAGCCCGGTATAGAGTTCGGCCTTGCAGCCCGCGAGGGCGAGCATCGCACAGAATGCGATGAGAAAACGATATATACGCATCACAGTGACCCGGCTGAGCGCGGCTCAGGTCCCTTTCAGGAAGCTGTTGAGATTATTTCCGAGGCTCTGCGAAATCGAGGTCGCCATCGAGAACTGCACGATCTGGCTTTGCACCTGCGAGGCGGTGCGGAACGCATCCGCCGCAGCCTGCACCGACCGGGCGAGATCGTCTCCCTGTCCCGACGCCACGCCGGTGGCCGGGGCGGCCTCGGTCTGGCTGCGCATGGCAACGGCGCTTTCGTTGAAATTGCTGTGCATATTGCCCAGCCGTTCCAGCGTCGCCTGTGCGAGATCGCTCAGCACCGGATCCTGTGCAGGCGTGGCGGCGGCGGGGGTTGCGACGGCGTTAACTGCTGTGACCATGTCTTGGGCCTCTCGTCATTCTCTGGACTGGCTCCGCCTCGTGGCGCGGAGTAATCGGCACATGTCGGACCTTGACCGCATCGCCCGGACTGCCGCCGCCGCCGCCCGCAAGGCCGAGGCCAAGGGCAGTCAGGCAGTGAAGGCCGGGTTGGATACGGATGGTCAGGGAAAGACGGCCCGGGTTGCAAAGCCGGACACGGCGCGCCGTCAGGACGCGGCCCACCGCCCGGGACAGGCGGAGGAACGGGTTGGACAGACGACCGCCCGCGCGCCGTGTCATGCGGCGGCGAAGCCATGCCCGCATCAGCGCGGTGTTGCGCGCTGTGTCGTGGCTGTCTGTGGCGGGTCGGGTCATTCTGGTCCGTTAACTATCTGTTTCATGTGGCCCGCGAGCGGCGGGCGAAAAGGCGGGAAAAGAGGGTGGAAGTTGCTGGCGACCGATCCCCCTTTTCCCGGCCCGAAATTCAGTATTCAGCGCCTCCGCCGATACCGCCGGCAAGATTGCCCATCATGCCGCTGAAATTCAGGAACGAGCTGGCCAGAGCGAGCTGCGGGAAGGCCAGTTTCATCAGCGCGCCGAATGGCGAGTTCAGAAGGCCCGAAATGCTTTTCATGATCTGGCCGAGACCCAACGCCTTGCCGATGCCGCCAAGCGCGTTGGAAATTCCGCTAAACAGTCCCATTTACGTCTCCATCCTGGGTATCATGCCCGCTCTGCATCCTGACCGCCGCGCGCGAGCTCGGCGTCGGTCGCCATCGCAAGGCCCTGATTTCCCTGCGTGGTCTCTGGGACACCATCCACCAGAAGATCGGTGAAGGCTTCGGCAGCCCCTCCGGTGCCCTTCAATTCCTGCTGAAGGCGGCGTGCCTCGTCGTGCTCATTCTCGATCGACTTGCACATGGCGAGGATCGCCCGCGCCTCGTCCCGCCCTTCGAGATCCGAGCCGATGATCCGGGTCAACCGCTCATCCGCCTCCGCGAAACGGCCTGCCACCATCTCCTGAAGCGCGATGCCGATCTCGCCCGCCGCATATTGCGGCATCCATTCGCCAATCGCTTCGAAGATCGGGGTCAGATCGGTATCGATGCCTCGCATTACTCCGCTATATCCGGCTTCGATCAGCAGCTTCATATCGGCGCGGTCGATCTTCATGACGGGCTCCTTCGGATCAGCGGGCGAGTTCGGGCATGTCCTGTTCGAGCGAGGCAAGCACCTCGCGGGCCTGATCGACCCGGGTCTTTGCGGTCTCGGCAGCCTGGGCGATCATCTGGTATCCGGCCTCGGCATTGCCGTTCCCGATCATGAACAGGCCGCGCCCGATATTGGCGAGCGCGTCTTCGGGATAATGCTGCGCCCAGCTGTCGAAGATCGGCATCAACTCGGCCTCGACCCCGCGCTGACCGCATAAGATCGCGGCCGCCATCATCAGATGCAGATCGTCGATCCGGTCGGCATTATCCTGGTTCATGGTCATGAGTACTCCTTGATATTGCATTCCGCGCCGATCATTGCCGGACGCGGCCCCTTCCGCGGATGACCGTGGGCAGTCTTTTTTCGGCTGGCGCGGTTTCTTCGCGGGTGGCGGTCATATGCGCCGCCAGCTCGGCCACCGCATCGGCATAGCCCTGCGGCGCCACCAGCCGCGCCATCTCGGCGTCGGCACCGCCGCGCAGCGGGTAGCGGTCGCTTGCCAGGCCGGTTTCGGCAAGCTGATCGCGCAACTCGCCGATGCTGAAACCGTTCAGCGGAATCAGACGGCTGACCATGCTGCCCGCGCCCTCGATATGGATCGCGCGCCCGTCGAACCACCAGGCCGCCTTACCGTCGCGCGCCATCTCATCCAGCAGATCACGCAACGTGCCGTCAGGATTGGAAACAGAGACCCGTCCGCCCAGATTCTCGGCGAGAATCACCGGCATGTCGGTCTTGCTCATCACGTCCTGCATCATCGCCTCGATCTGCACTTCATTCGCCTCATAGGGAAACGGAAGCTCAAGCATTTCGTTATCGCTAGACACGTCCAGCTGAGCCCGCGCTTCGCCCAGTGTTGCGACCAGCATCGTCAAGCCAAGCGAAATCAACCGGAGGACCGGCGCAATCCGTGACATCTGAGCGCCGAAATCTCGTAACATTCACTTCACCCGCAGGCAGGCTAGGACAGGGACTGTGACAGGTCCATGAAGACAAATTGCGATAAGCGTGTATTTGCTGGTCGGATGCAGGTTTCGGCAGCTTCTCGCGCACAGCGGCGCGCGGGTCATGCAAGCATCACCCGATCGCGCCAGTATCGTCATGTCCGTTGTTCAGCAAAGGAGCCAGGCATGGCTGTCCTGACCAGAAAAATTGCGCTGACCTCGCTTTTGGCCTCATGTGCCGCCACGGCGGGCGCAGCCCCTGCCGATCCCGATATCTGGGCACCTCGCATGG
Source organism: Paracoccus sediminicola (assembly GCF_027912835.1). Classification (NCBI taxonomy): domain Bacteria; kingdom Pseudomonadati; phylum Pseudomonadota; class Alphaproteobacteria; order Rhodobacterales; family Paracoccaceae; genus Paracoccus; species Paracoccus sediminicola. The sequence continues at coordinate 333,421 of NZ_CP115768.1, read as the reverse complement.
CGGAGGCCTATCAGAAAATGATGGGCAGCGAATCGCAGCCCGAGGACGCCGCTCAGATCGAAGAGGACATGCGCCGCCTCATCTCTGCCTATGCTGTCGAGCCGCTTCTCGCGGAAAAGGCACCGCCCGCTTTCGTGCAGGCTGCGACTCTGGCCCGAGAGGGCAGCGAGCCCGCGACGCGTGGCGCGATGTATGATCTGGCGCGTGACACGCTGACCACCGCCGCCGCCCTCTCGGGCGAGCCGGCCGGCAGCTTCGCCCCGCTCGCGGCATGGGAAGAGGCTGACCCGTTCGAAGAGGAGCTGATCACCGGCATGGGTCTGGCCAGCAGCGATGTGGCCGCGCTCGGGCGGATGAAGGCGCTGCAGGATCAGGACGGGCTGTCGGTCATCCCCGAGGGCGATCCCGCCGCGCTCGTTCACGAGGCCTGGGACGGCGAGGGACAGCAGGTCAATCTGGTCTTCCCGACCCGGCTTCAGGCCTGGGCGGACGGGGTCGAGGCGGCCTGGCCCGAGCTGGACGCGTCCGAACGCGAAGCCGCGCTCGCAGTTCTTTTCCGGGAAGAAATCCCGCCCGCCGCGACGATGGAAAAGATCCTCGGGACGGACGATGTGATCCACTGGCTTGCGGCGGTCGATATTCCGATGACCGATGCCGAGCGCGAGGCCAGCCCCGAGCTGATCCATTTCATGGAAATGGGCGCCTTTGCCGGACCGTTGAAAGAACCGCTGATGGAGATCGCGCAGCTTCGCGCGGCGCAGGGTTCCATGTCCGGGATGAGCTCGGCGGCAAATCAGCTCATGCGACTGAACAACTGGGGAGCGGGTTCATACGAGATGCATAGCTGGGAATCGTATCGCTACATGACGCAGGGGTTCTGAGCTCCGCCGGCGCATCGAACGAGGCCCGGCGCGATGCCGGGCCTTTCTTCGCGTCGGTGGCTTTCACTGTCCCGCCATCGGCTCCGGCGGCTGAGCGACAAGGCGCACCGAGACATATGGGCCGGGGTCTTTCGTGTGCACGACCAGTGCCGCATCAGTGCCATAGGCCCTGGCGTCGGTGCCGACCAGACGCGGCTCGCTGGTGAAGGCGACCTGCTCGACGATCTCGTCGTCGCGGGTGAACACCAGCAGCGCATCATCTTCGTACCAGCTCTCGCGCAATTTGGCGAGTTCAGGGCGGTAGGCGGCACCCAAGGCCTGTTCCAGCATCTCCGGCGGCATGGTCGCGCTGAAACCATAGACCTGGTCCCAGTCGAAATCGGTCACCTCGGCCAGATTCAGCGCCGCACCGTTCGGGCCTGCCGCGGCAAACTCGGCTATTCTGTCGATCATGGCCGTCTCTTCTATCTGCGCCTCACCCGCCGAGCCGGTTGTGTTTTCGGCGTCGGCACGCATCTCCCACAGGCCGATCAGACCGGCAATACCGAGCGCGGCGATGATCAGGCTGTTCCGCTGTCTCTTCATCACGAGGTCGCATCATCGAGTTGCGGCGGAGCGTTTCCGCCAAAATGCGGTGCGTCATCGGCGATCCCGGTCGCTCCGATGGCGACCTGATCGGAATAAGCCAACTCGTTCTGGCCGTCGATAACCAGCAATTCGCCATTCTCAAGCGCCGCATAGACCAGATCGGCGAGTTCATCGGCAGTGGCATCGGGGTTTTCAACGGCGATGCGGCGTCCGACCTCGTTGTTATAGAGATCCATCGCCTCGCGATCCGCCTGGTTGTTGGGCACGCCCTCATGCGCCGTGGCGAAGGATGCGGCGTAATCCTCGCCGAAGCGGCTCGTCATCGTCGCATTCCAATAGGCGTGGCGGAAAGCATCGTTATGCCCGTCATTGCCGCCGGCCACGGGCATGCCATCCGCACCGGTCTGCGGGATCTGCGCATCGGCCCGCGCATAGGCGGCGTCCTTGATGTCCTTCATATCCTTCAGCTCGAACGCGCTCAGCCGGTCCAGCAGATCGGCTTCGGCCCTAGTCACGCGCTGCGCCGGAAACACCGAGATTTCGACGCCTGCGAATTTGGGGCGATATTCCTCGACCATCTGGTCCTCGCGGACCTGATATTCCTGCAGGATCCGATCCAGATCAGCGCGACCACCGGCGTCGCCGGGACCAGCTGCCGGCGCGGGCGAAGGCGCGGCGGGATCGGTTTCCGCGGGCGCTTCGCTGGCAGTCGGTGCCGGATTCTGCGGTCCGTAAACCGGGCCGGGCGACGGCTGTGGGCTACTGGCAGAACCGGGGTATCCGGGCGGCACGGGCTGCGCACCGCTGCCGCTTGGAAGATCAGGCGAGGTCTCGTCGTCCGATACGCGACCCGGCTCCGCCCCGGATGTCGGTTCCGGGTTGGTCGGCACCTCGCTTCCCGGCGACCCTGAACGCTCGGAGGTTGCGCGCTCGGGCGCGAGCGGCGAACTCGCAGCCGGAGGCGTCGCCGGTTGCGCTATCGTCTCCGGCTCCGGTCCGCGTGAAGTGCCGGGCATATAGACGGTGTCGCCCTTGAAGATAAGCGACGGGTTTTGCAGGTGATCGCGGTTCAGCGCCACCATTTCCTGCGGGTCCGCTCCGTATTGCTTGGCAAGATCCCAGAGATTGTCGTCATTTTCCACTGTCACCGCGTCATAGCGCTGGTGTTCCAGCGACGGGTTGGTGCGCCCGGTCGCGTCCATCGCGCCGGTAGCGCTGCTATGCGGGGCCAGAATGTCGGCGGCGACCCAGCCCTCGACGGGGCGATCGTTCACATCGGTGCCGCTGACCTTGATAAAGTCATTTCCGGCGGCATCGGTCCCGCGATCGCCTGTGTCGCGCAGAAAGCTGCCACTCTGGATCACCGTGTCCTGCGCCCCGCCGGGCGCGTCCCTCATGGCCGCACCGCTCCATGGTGTGACAACAAATGTCTTGCCGTCATCCTCCGGTCCCGGCGGGATCCGGGTGGCGCCGGTTGATCTCGCCATGCCGCCCGGCAACCCCTCCGCGACCGCCTTCGGGTGACCGGCTGAGACGGTGAGGCTGTGCTCGGCGGTGATCTCGTCCACGCCGCTTTCGAAAATGACCGAGGCGTCGACATTGCCGATCCCGAAGTCGAAGCTGACCCCGCTCACAGTGTCCACACCGGAGCGCGAAATTTCCTGGCTGTTCAGTTCGACCTCGGCACCGCTCGCGGCCGCCGCGCCTTCGAAATCGCCGTCGCGGAGCCGCGACATGGCGGTTTTGATTTGATCGGGGTCATTTAACGTGACCTCTGCCGAAAGACGGCGCAGATCGGTGCGGGACGGATCATGAAGCGACTGCGCGCTGAACTCGGCCTCCTGACGAAGCTGCACAGAATCGAGTTCCAGATCGCCCTTTCCGGTCAAGGCATCATATTCCGGCACCGGTCGACCGCCGGGTGAGCGGGTCGGATCGGTATTGGCGGGAAGTTCGTAGTTCAGCGTTACCTCGGTGCTGGCCGAGGCGAGATCCTTGAGGTTCGCGACGCGCCCGCCGATCCCGGCACCCTGCGCCTCGAAACCCTTCTTCAGCTTTTGCGAGCCGGTCACATCCACTCCCGCCCGCATCGTATAGCTCAGACTGCCCGCCTGAGTGTCGGTGGCCAGTTCGACGCGGCGCGTGATCCGCTGGGTCGGATCGACACGGCCCTCGACGGCGGCGTCGAAATGCTTAACATCGCCGCCCAGTTCCAGCGCGAGGCGCTGACGTCCCCCGAATGTGGATTCATAGGCGGTGATATTCTCCTCGAGATGGGCCATATCCTCGGCCGAGACTCCCGCCAAACGCTGCGCGAGTGGACCCGGCGCGCCGTCCCCGTTCAGCGGGTTTGCCAAAGGATTACCGCCAGAGCCGGTCGCAATTCCAATAGGCCCCAGGCCGGGGCCGGTCGCACCGAACACATCGCCTGCAGCATCCGCCAGCGTCAGTCGTTGCAGCGTTTCGGCGGCGCGGATCGCGTCCTCCTTACTGTCGAAGGTCATTTCGACCGCATCGAAGGACTGTCCGCTGAGCGCAGCCTTCCCGGCGGCGTCGACGGGCAGATCCTCGCCCGTCTTGTCAGCGCGTCCGCGACCCAGAGTATCGGTGCCCATCTTCCCGGTCGCACCGGCAAGCGCGTGTTTTTCATAGCGCAGCGTATAGGTGGCGTCATCGCCCTCGCCATTCTGCGTCACCCGCATATCGGCGCCCAGCATCGCCTCTCCGCCGAGTTCCGCCACGCGCAAATTTCCCGCCGCCCCGATGGCGGGGGTCATGCGCAGATAGGCGGAATCGCCCTCTCCGTTCAGCCCGTCGACGCCCTCTGCGATCAGAACCCCGTCCTTCGCGCCCTTGGCGGCATCGACGATGCCCGAGCCAGTGCCGTCGCCAAGCGGCTCGACCTTGACCGGTGGCTCACCGCCGCGCCGGCCAGAGCCGGTATCGGGCAGTTTCACCTCCGGCAGATCGGTGCATCCGCCATTGCGCTCGGACGATTTCGGTTCGGGTTTGGGGGCGAACTGGCGCGGTAATGCGGTGATCCGGTCGGCGATCTGCTGCGGGCGAAGACCCAGGACAAACATGCTCGTTACTCCCGTATGGCAGGCTCGCATCGGCCAGGACGATGCGACGATGGATGGCGGACAGCCAAGGCAGTTCCATCAAGAGCAAGACTGTATGACGCTTTCCTGTCGGTCCACGACAAATCCGGGCGGCTTGACCGGTTCGGCGGAAACTTGCGCCAAAAGCTGAACGCCTTGGTGCGGACCAGACGCTGCGGTTCGTGCGGCCCCAGGCCGCGCGCCGTGCTTGCACCACGCGCGCCGCCGGACCAGAGTTGGACGGGCGATCACAGGAGAGCCGCAGATGCAGCAGGGACGAAGAAACCTCATCACCGACATCGCCGGTCTGCGGGTCGGGAACGCGCATGACGAGGCGCTGCGGTCGGGCACGACGGTGCTTGCTGCGGACAAGCCCTTCGCGGCGGCGGTGCATGTCATGGGCGGCGCACCCGGTACGCGAGAGACCGATCTGCTGGCCCCCGACAAGCTCGTCGAACAGATCGATGCGCTTTTCCTGTCGGGCGGCTCTGCCTTCGGGTTGTCGGCGGGGGATGGGGTGATGGACGGGCTGCGGGCGCAGGGGCGCGGCTTTGCCGTCGGCGACGCGCGCGTGCCCATCGCGCCGGGGGCCATCGTCTTCGATCTGCTCAATGGCGGCGACAAGGGCTGGACAGGCAACCCCTATCCGGCGCTGGGACGCCGCGCGTTCGATGCGGCGGGGGACGCATTCGAGATCGGCACTGCAGGCGCAGGTTTCGGAGCGATGACCGGCACGCTGAAAGGCGGGCTCGGCTCGGCCTCGACGGTGCTGGATTGCGGCGTGACGGTCGGAGCGCTCGTTGTTATCAATGCGCTCGGCACTGTCACGATGGGCGATGGGCCACATTTCTGGGCCGCGCCCTGGGAGCTCGGAGGAGAGTTCGGCGGGCTCGGCCTGGCGCCGAACCCCGATCCCGGCCATGAGCCCCTGCCGGTGAAACAAAGCGGAGAAGCCACGACCATCGCCATCGTCGCCACCGACGCGGCGCTGAGCAAAGCCGCGCTGCAACGGCTCGCGACGGCAGCGCATGACGGCATGGCCCGCGCCATTGTGCCCAGCCATACGCCGTTCGACGGGGATCTGGTCTTTTCTGTCTCGACCGGCGAAAAGCCGCTGCCGGACCCGGCCGTCACGCCGTTCCAGCTCGGCCATGCCGCCGCCTCGGTGCTGGCGCGCGCGATTGCCCGCGGTGTCCATGCCGCCCGGCAACGGCCCGGAGACCTTCAAAGAAGCTGGCACCAGATCGCTGATCCGGCGGGATAAAATGAAAAAGGCGGGGCCGAAACCCCGCCTTCCCGATCGCCAAGAGGGAACTTAGCGATACACGTAAACGATCTTGCGGTCGTCCGGGTTCACCAGAACGCGCTGACCGTTGATGGTCACATACTGATACTGCTCGTTTTCCGGGATGTCGTAGAGCGTGACTTCTTCCGGGATACCGGCGCCGACGACGACTTCACCTTCCAGCATGACCGGCTCTTGCGGGTTTTCCTCGACATAGGTGGTCACGGTCTCTTCCGGCTCGGTTGCAGCGGCGCCCGCAGCGGTGCCTGCCGTCGCCCCGACGATGGCGCCCAGCGGGCCGGCGATCAACGCGCCCATCGCGGCACCGGTGCCTGCGCCGACGGCGGCGTTCTGGCCCTGCTCTTCAGGGTCGATCTCTTCGCTCTCGATGATGGTAACGCCGATTTCCTGGCGATTCGGATAGATCGGCTTGAACTCTTCACCGACCTTGGCGGCCAGATAATCGCCGTAAGCCCAACCGTTCTGATCGCCGTAATTCACCTCGCACCAGTTGGCCGACTCGATGCAGCCCACGACGCTGACCTCGTCGCCGCCGGTGATGACGCCGGTCACCTCATGCTGGACGCCGGGACCGGCGCGCAGGTTCAGATCGGTGCCCGCAGTTGCGGCGGTCTGTGCAAAGGCCGTGCCCGCGAAAACCAGCGAAGCGGCGGTGGTGGCTGCGAAAATCTTGTACATATCTCACTCCAGTAGCTGAGCCGGTTCCCACCGGCGATGAGCTGACAACATCCGCCATGCAGGGATCGTTGCATCACGTCGGCTACGCAAATGCGTGATCCGAAGTTGTTCACCCCTCGCTCGGCAAACAGGCGCGCCTCGCCCGGTTCCAGGCCGAGATGCGGGCTTGTCATGACGGGCCAAACGCGCGAGCGTAACTGAAGCCCCAGACAAGGACAGGACGCCATGACCAAGCATGCCACCGATCTCAAGATGCAGCTCAAGGACCCCTCGCTTCTGGAGACCCGCGCCTATGTCGCGGGCGAGTGGATCGATGCCGATGACGGCAAGACGTTTCAGGTGACCAACCCGGCGCGCGGCGATGTCATCGCCGAGGTTGCCGACCTGTCCCGCGCCGAGGTGGCCCGCGCCATCGATGCCGCCGCCGAGGCGATGAAGGACTGGTCCGCACGCACCGCCAAAGAGCGCGCCCAGATCATGCGCAAATGGTTCGATCTGATGATGGACAACCAGGAGGATCTGGGACGTATCCTCACTGCCGAGATGGGCAAACCGCTACAGGAGGCCAAGGGCGAAATCGCCTATGGCGCCAGCTTCATCGAATGGTTCGGAGAAGAGGCCAAGCGTGTCTATGGCGAGACCATCCCCGGCCACCAGCCCGACAAGCGGCTGACCGTGATCCGCCAGCCCATCGGGGTGGTCGGCTCGATCACGCCGTGGAATTTCCCCAACGCCATGATCGCCCGCAAATGCGGCCCGGCCCTCGCCGTGGGCTGCGGCTTTGTCGGACGCCCCGCCGCCGAGACCCCGCTTTCGGCCCTGGCCATGGCGGTTCTGGGCGAACGCGCCGGGCTGCCGAAGGGGATCTTCTCGATCGTGACCTCCTCGCGCAGCAGCGAGATCGGCAAGGAATTCTGCGAGAATCCGCTGATCCGCAAGCTGACCTTCACCGGCTCGACGGCGGTGGGTCGGATCCTGCTGGCGCAGGCAGCGGATCAGGTTCTCAAATGCTCGATGGAGCTGGGCGGCAATGCCCCCTTCATCGTGTTCGACGATGCCGATCTGGATGCGGCGGTCGAGGGCGCGATGGCGTCGAAATTCCGCAATAACGGCCAGACCTGTGTCTGCGCCAACCGGATCTATGTGCAGTCGGGTGTCTATGACGCCTTTTCGAAGAAACTCGCTGCCGCCGTCGAAAAGCTTCGCGTCGGTGACGGGATGGAAGACGGCGTGACCACCGGCCCGCTCATCAACGAGGATGCGGTCGAGAAGGTGCAGGAACATATCGCGGATGTGGTGGATCATGGCGGCGAAATCGTGACCGGCGGAAAGCGCAAGGACGGGTTATTCTTCGAACCGACCGTCGTGACCGGCGTCACTGACGAGATGAAGGTCGCGACCGAGGAAACCTTCGGCCCGCTCGCCCCGCTCTTCCGCTTCGACAGCGACGACGAGGCGATCAAGAAGGCCAACAACACCATCTTCGGCCTCGCCTGCTATTTCTACGCCCGCGATATCACCCGCATCACCCGTGTGCAGGAGGCGCTGGAATACGGGATCGTCGGCGTGAATACCGGCATCATCTCGACCGAAATGGCACCGTTCGGTGGCGTCAAGCAATCGGGTCTTGGGCGCGAAGGCAGCCGGCACGGCATCGACGACTATCTGGAGATGAAATATATCTGCCTGTCGATCTGACCTGCTCACACGCTGACACAGTTACGCGAACTGGGCCCGTATAAGCTGCCATTCAGCAAAGATATGCGCATTATCTCGCGCGACGCGCCCCGCGCGCGAGACCCGCGAAAACAGAAGAAACAGAATTGAGGCATCTCATGTTCGGCAGGCTCCTCTCGGCAACCGCCATCACCGTTGCGCTCTGCGTGCCCGTCTGGGGGCAGAACGCCGCCAACCCGATCATTTTCCCGGTCGGCGAGACCGGCACCCGGATCGAGGGCAGCATCGCCGGACGCGAAGTCGCCGATTTCGCGCTCACCGCGCGAAAGGGCCAGACGCTGTCGGTCCGTATGGAGACGGATAATCCGACCAGCTATTTCAATATATTCGCCCCCGGCGCGACGCCCGGTGAGGATGAGGCGATCTTTATCGGCAGCACCGCCGGGCTCGAGGCGACGCTGACCATGCCCGCAGAGGGCAGCTATCTGATCCGCGCTTATCTGATGCCGAGCGCGGGGCGGCGTGGCGAGACGGCGAACTACACCCTCGCGGTCAGTGTCGATGGCGGCGAAGCGACGGGCGGTGACGGCGCGACGATCTCTGCCGAAGGGCCGGATCTCTGGACCGTTTCCGGTGTCGACGGGCAGCTGAACATCCGCTCGGAGCCGTCGACCGATGCCGAGGTGCTGACCACGGTCGGCAATGGTGCCGAGCTGCGCAATGACGGCTGCAAGCCGCTAGGCGGGACGCAGTGGTGCCAGGTCAGTACCACCAGCGGAACGGCGGTCACCGGATGGGCGGTTGGCACGCATCTCTCGGCGGCAGAGCCCGGCGCAGAAGCGCCCGAGCCCGCGACGATCGGATCGACCGCCCCGCCCGCGAAACCGGCCGAAGCAGCGAGCCGCATGGCCGTTGACGACACCCGCCCGTCCGATGCCCCGGACCGGTCGCCGTCGTCAGAGCCGCCGCGCGAAAGCCCCGCGGTCTCTGCCAAGAAACCGGCCCCGAAACCGGATTCCGCTGCGCCCGATGCGACGGGTGAAGTTCCCTGTTCGGTCGCCGCCGGAATGCCGACGCGCAACTGCGCCATGTCGGTCACGCGCACAGGCGAAGGCACGGCCACCGTCACCATCGCATGGCCGGATGGCGGCAGCCGCGAGATCCGTTTCGAAGCCGGCGCTCCGGTCCCGGCAGAGGGGCTGAGCAGCGAGCGACGCGGAGATCTGACCGTGGTGACCATCGGCGAGGAACGCTACGAGATCCCCGATGCCGTCGTGAACGGCGGCTGATCGCGGTTCAGCGGTTATGAAAAAGGCCCCGGTCGATCCGGGGCCTTTTGCATCATTCCGAACGACTCAGCGCTTGTCGTCGCCGTCATCCTCATCTGTGTCGTCACCCGAATCCGGCAGGTTGAAGAAGCTCTCCGCGTCATATTCGCGCTCCTTCTCCTTTTCCTCACCGTCTTCATCCTTGGACAGCGAGAAATTCTCCAGGCCGGCAATCGCGCTCGGCAGGCGGGGCTCGTCCTCCATCGACAGCGAGGTTTCGGTCGAGACCAGCTTGCGGCGCTCGTCATCCGACATCACACCGCCATCGGCAGCCTGTTTCTTCGCGGCTTTCTGCACTGCAGCGTCCAGCTCGGTCTGTTTTGCCAGTCCCAGCGCCACCGGGTCGATGGGCTGAATGTTCTGGATATTCCAGTGGGTCCGCTCGCGGATCGCCTGGATGGTCGGCTTGGTGGTGCCGACAAGCTTGGCGATCTGGGAATCGGCCAGCTCGGGGTGGAACTTGACCAGCCAGAGGATCGCCGCCGGACGGTCCTGCCGCTTCGACAACGGCGTATAGCGCGGCCCGCGACGTTTTTCCTCGCCCTCGGCGGCGGGGTTGTATTTCAGCTTCAGCTTATAGGCCGGATCCGCCTGCCCCTTTTCGATTTCCTCGTGATCGAGCTGATGCGAGGCCACGGGATCGAACCCTTTCACGCCGGCGGCAACGTCGCCATCGGCGATCCCCTGCACCTCCAATTCGTGCAGGCCGCAGAAATCGGCGATCTGCTTGAAGCTGAGCGTCGTGTTGTCGATCAGCCAGACGGCAGTGGCTTTGGCCATCAGCGGTTTGTTCATCGGATCACTCCTTGCGCATATCTCTCCCGGCCGGGAAAACGGCTTTTTGGCGGCTGCCAGTCCACGTTTTCTGGGGAATTGCAGCGGTATATATGCCGATGCGCGGCCAAGGAAAAGAGGTTTTCGGGGGTTTTTGCAGGACATCGCGCGGATTCATCCTGATAAAAATATCCATTCGGCGGTTTTTGCCCGGCGCCACTGGCCGGTGCAGCGCGCAACGAGACGCTCGCCTCCGCCGCGACTTCCGGCTAAGAATGCGGCGTCAGACCGGAGTTTCCGAATGCCTCGCACAGCGCCCGCCGCCATGGCCATCATCGCCGCCGCGTTTGCCGCCGCCTTGCCGCTTTCCGGCGCCGCGCAATCGCATCGTGCAGGCGAATTCGACTATTATGTGATGGCGCTAAGCTGGTCCCCTAGCTGGTGCCGCGCCGATGGCGACAAGCGCGGCGCGACCCAATGCGAGACCGGCGGCAAGGTGGATTTCGTGCTGCACGGGCTCTGGCCGCAATATGAGGAAGGCTGGCCGCAGAACTGCCGCACCGCCGAGCGCGACCCGTCGCGGGCGCAGTCTCAGGCCATGGCCGACATCATGGGGTCTGGCGGGCTCGCCTGGTATCAGTGGCAGAAACACGGGCGCTGTTCGGGGCTGTCGGCAGCGGATTACTATCAAACCTCGCGCGAGGCATTCGGTTCTGTCGCCTTGCCCGAATACTTTGTCGATCTGGACAAGGATATCTCGATCCCGCCGGCACTGATCGAGCAGGCTTTCATGGAATATAACCCCGCCATGTCCGCAGATGGCATCACCGTCACCTGCCGCAGCGAGGCGTTGCAGGAGGTGAGGATCTGCCTCACCCGCGATCTTCAGCCCCGCGACTGCGCCCCCGATGTGCGCGAGGATTGCCGCCGCGAGGCCGTCATCATGGAACAGGTGCGCTGAGCGTCAGAGCCCGCTACCGCCGACCGAGCCGAAATACTCTCCGGTGATATAGCTCGCTTCATCCGAAGCCAGCAGCACATAGATCGGCGCGATCTCGACCGGCTGGCCGGGGCGGGCCAGCGGCTGCGACTTTCCGTGCTCGGCGGCCTTCTCGGTCGGCTGACCGCCCGAGATCTGCAATGCCGTCCAGTAAGGACCGGGGCAGACCGCATTCACCCGGATCCCGCGCGGCCCGAGCTGCTTGGCCAATGACTGCGCATAGGCCACATTCGCAGCCTTGCTCTGCGCGTAATCGAACAGGATCCCTGCCGGAGAGAAGGCTTGCACCGACGAGGTGATGATGATCGACGCCCCGCTTTCCAGATGCGGCAGCGCTGCCTTGGTGATCCAGAACGGCGCATAGATATTGGTCTTCATCGTCGCATCGAAGGACTCGGTCGTGAGATCGGCGAGATCGTGGCAGAACTGCTGCCGCCCGGCATTGTTCACCAGCACATCCAGCCCGCCCAGACCCGAAACGGCCTGCTCCACCAGCGAGGCACAGAACGCCTCGTCGGTGATGTCGCCCGGTATGGCGATGGCCTTGCGGCCCGCAGCCTCGATTGCGGCGATCACCCGGTCGGCATCTTCCTGTTCCTCGGGCAGATAGTTGATCGCCACATCGGCCCCCTCGCGCGCATAGGCGATGGCCGCCGCAGCCCCGATGCCGCTGTCGCCGCCGGTGATAAGGGCACGCTTTCCAGCCAGTCGCCCTGTCCCGCGATAGCTTTCCTCGCCATGATCCGGGAGCGGGTCCATTTTCGAGGCAAGCCCCGGGAACGCCTGCTCCTGCGCCGGAAAGTCGGGGCGCGGCAAGCGCGGATCGCTCAGCGCGCCGCTGCGGAAAGGTTGGTCGGGGGCGTGGTCGTCAGCCATGAAGATGATCCTTCTAGAAACCATATTCCGTTCAACGACCCCGCCATGCCGGGAGTTTCAGCCCCTGCGAAAGATCAATCCCCGGCCACCCGCATCACGATCTTGCCGATATGGACGCTGCTCTCCATGCGTCGATGCGCCTCGGCCGCCTCGGCCAGATCATACTCGCTGTCGATCAGGATACGCACCCGCCCGGCCTCGATGAGCGGCCAGAGATGGCGGCGCAGCTCGGCCGCGATACGTGCCTTCGCCGCGTCAGATTGGGGCCGCAGCGTCGAGCCGGTCATGGTCAGCCGCCGCGTCATGAGATGGGCGAAATTGATCTCTGCCTTAGGCCCCTGAAGAAAGGCGATCTGGACGAGCCGCCCGTCCATATCCAGCGATTTGAGGTTCTTCTGGATATAATCTCCACCAACCATGTCGAGGATCAGGTCGGCACCGCCCGCCTCGCGCATGACGGCGACGAAATCCTCGTCGCGATAGTTGATCGGCGTGGCACCCAGATCCTTGCAGGCGGCGCATTTCTCATCGGTACCCGCGGTCGCCCAGACCCGCGCGCCCAGCGCCGTCGCCACCTGTATCGCCATCGTGCCGATCCCGGACGAGCCGCCATGCACGAGAAACTTCTCGCCCGCCTGCAAGCCGCCACGCATAACCATATTCGACCAGACGGTGAAGGCGGTTTCGGGCAGTGCCGCCGCCTCGCGCAGTGACATCGTCTTGGGCACCGGCAGCGCGTGGAGATGGTGGCAGGCGACATATTCGGCATAGCCGCCGCCCGGCAGCAGCGCGCAGACCCGGTCGCCGGGCTTCCAGCCGGTGACCCCGCTGCCCACGGCGACGATCTCGCCCGCGCCCTCCAGCCCCGGCAGATCAGAGGCGTTGGGCGGCGGGGCGTAATTGCCCAGACGCTGCGCCACATCGGGGCGGTTCACCCCGGCATATGCCAGCCGGATGACAATCTGGTCATGGCAGGGCATCGGCACCGGACGCTGAACCTCGACCAGCATGTCGGGGCCGCCTGGTTCGGCGATCTCTATCGCGCGCATTGCGTCGGGCAGCGTCATGCCTGTCCTCCCTCATCAGCGGATTTCGGGGCGCGGATCCAGCCGGTCGCCAGATCGGCCAGCATGGTCGCGCCGGGGATCTTCCGAGCGCTGGCCTTCAGCTTTTCGAACCGCATCACCCCGTCGATGCGCCGGTCTATGAAGGCCCGCGTGTCGGCATAACCTTCGGAGTTGTCTCCCAGCCAGTAGAGCACACAGGCCGAATGCACTGCCGAGAGCGTCGCGCGCTTGGAATACCAGTTCACATCCCGCGACGTATCGCCCAGCCCGTCCCAGATCGTATCGGCGGTTTCCCAGACCAGCCTGGCGGCAAGCGGCTGGTTTTGCGGCAGCGCCATCACCGAAGACGCGGCGCGAACCATCTCCTTATCCGTCGCCTCGAGCCGGAACATGATCGCATCGGCAATGCGGTCCCGGATCTTTCCGCCGGGCGCAGTTTCCAACCAGTCGGCAAGCTTGCTGTCGCCGCGCCGGTGCAGCCAGCCCGCCAGATCCGCGCCGCCGCCTGGAAAGAATGCCTCGGCGATATCCGGAGACAGGCCCAGATCTCTCGCGCCCGCGCGCACCGCCTTGATGTTCATCCCGTCGAAGGGCACATGTGTGATGGCTGCCTCGGCAAGCCTGTCGCGTGTGTCGGTCATCGGTTCCTCCGGGCTGGACAAGAGGGCAAAATCGCCCTATATCGTCGCTTCCTGCAATTTCGATCAACTCTAACCTAGGAAGGTGGTGACAACCACATGCAGGTTAACGTTCGCGACAACAACGTCGAACAGGCAATGCGCGCCCTGAAGAAAAAGCTTCAGCGCGAAGGCGTGTTTCGCGAGATGAAGCTTCGGCAGCATTTCGAGAAACCCTCCGTCAAGAAGGCCCGTGAAAAGGCCGAGGCCGTGCGCCGCGCCCGCAAGCTGGCCCGTAAAAAGGCACAGCGCGAAGGCGCTCTGTAAGACAAGCGGACCGATTGAGGTTCAAGACCCCCGCAGGCCCGGCCGGCGGGGGTTTTCCATTCTGCGAGGCAGCTTATCGGCACGCACCGCCTCGGTTCACGTCAAATTTGGATGCAGCACGCCACGCAAGCCTCTATCCTGTCGCGAAATGACGGAGACGGATATGACAAGGCTAACTACGCTTGTCTTCACGGGACTGCTCGCAGCCTGCCAGGCCCCGGCCCTGCCCGAGGCCGAGCGAATCGATGGGATCGACTGGAAGCTGACGCAGCTCAACGGGCTGCCCTTTGCGCAGGATGTCTCGCTGCGGCTCGACGGCGACCGGCTGAGCGGGGTGCTGCCCTGCAACGCCTATTCCGGTGCCCGCGCAGGCACCGCTCCCGCCTTCGGCGCGCAGGAGATCGCGACGACGGAACTGGCCTGCGCCGACCCGGTCCGCCAGCAGGCAGAGGCGGAGTATCTCGCGTTGCTGCCCCGCGCAGAGGTGATCGAACGTGACGGCAGCCGGCTTGTGCTGAGCGGACCCGGCTTGCAGATGATCTTCGAACCCAGAGAGGCACGCGGCGATGAAGTTTTCTGATCTTGTTCTGGCGGGGGGCCTGTTATTGGCGGGATGTGGGCAGACGCCTCCGGGTTTCGAGGGCAGCTATCGGCTGCTCGACATCGACGGCGCGCCGATCCCGGGCAGCGCCACATTGCACATCGCGCAAAACAGCGTGTCGGGACAGGGCCCCTGCAATCTCTATCGCAGCGAGAATGTCTCGGACTGGCCGCAGGTCGATCTCGGGCCCATCGCGATCACCCGCCGCGCCTGCCTTGCCGAAACCGGAGAGGATACGTTTTTCGGCGCGCTGGAACAGACGGCCATCGCGGCGCGTGACGGTCGCATCCTGACGCTTACCGGGCCGGATCACGTGATGAGGTTCCGGGCCGAGTAAGCCGCGCCACCAGCCGGTCGCGCGCCGCGGGCAAGGGCCGCGCGACATGTTCCGCCGCCAGCCAGCGATGCAGAAAATGACCGGTCAGCCGCAACGCATGGCCGAGTTCATCATTGCTGGGCGGACCGCCCAGTATCTTCGGAAGGCGCAGCAGGCGCGGCGCATAATCCCCCGCCGCGGCCGCCGTCACCGCCCGGCCCGTGCTGGGGCTGACATAGCTCAGCCCCTCGGTCGCCCCGCTGAGCGCGCAGCGCGACAGGTCCAGTCCGAAGCCCATCTCGTCCAGCAACAACACTTCCCAGCGGAGATAGTCCTCGGCCCAGTCCGCGCCCGCATCCATCGCATCCCAGAGCGTTTCCGAAGCCTGCGCCAAGCGCGGATGCGGGTCGCGTTCCGGCAGGGCGAAGCGCAGCAGGGCGGCGGTGGCGTTCATGCCGTCAAGCGCCGCCGCGTCGGCCAGAAGACCGGGCCGGGCCCCCGCCGGTTCGGCGGTGAAGGTGCCAAGCTGATCTTCCAGCCGGGCCCGCCACGACAACGCCACGCGATTGCCGGGTTGCAGCATCGCCGCCTTTTTCCGGCTCGCCCCGCCCGGCACGATGCCCGAAACACGCCCCGCATCGAGGCTCAGCACCTCTAACAGCACCGCATGTTCGCCATGCTTGCGACGCGCAATTACCGTGGCTTCGCCGCGCCACTCCATCAGGCGGTGAAATCGGCCGCGCGTGCACCGCTGACACGCATGAGATCGTCAGGAGATATCGCGAACACATGGCGCGGCGTCCCCGCGGCGGCCCAGACCCGTGCGAACTCGGTGAGGCGCGGGTCAAGATAGGCAGCGACCGGCGACAGATGCCCGAGCGGCGCGACACCGCCAATGGCAAAACCCGTCTCGGCCCGGATCAGCGCGGCATCTGCCTTTCCGAGCGGCTCTCCCGCCAGTTCGGCGGCCTTCTTCGCATCGACGCGATTTCCCCCGGCGGTGAGAAAAAGCACGACATGCCCGCTGCTCTCGCCGCGGAAGATGATCGACTTGGCGATCTGGTCCAGCGCGCAGCCCACCGCCGCCGCTGCATCCGCCGCGGTGCGCGTATCGCCCATCTCGCGGATCTCACTGGCAATCCCGGCCTCTCGCAGCGCGGCTTCGACCCTTGCCAAACTCTTGCTCATCACGCACTCCCTTGCTGAACCAAGAGTTAAGGGGGCGCGGATGGCGCAACAAGTCTATACGCTGCTGGTGCAGGTCGGCCGCTCGGAAGGGGACGGGTTGCCCAGACGGGCCACCGGGGCGGGGCTGTTATGCTATGCCTCGGGAAAGGACGAAGACGAAGCGGTCCGCGAGACCGTCGCGATCCTGAAACAGGCCGAGATGGCGCCGCTGGATGTCACCGGCTACGGCACGCTGGAAGAGCGTGAAGCGGAAGGCCACGAAATCGGCGAAGAGGACCGGGCCCTGATGCAGCGCGCCCTCGACGAGAACGCGGTGATCGTCGCGCAAATAGAGCCATTTTTCGCCGATGAGCGACCGCAGCATTGATCGGCGATTTTCCGCCGACGCCCCCGGCGCTGCACCACCCGGTTTTCCTGACAACTGAGCTGCGCTATCGTGCCCGTAAATCACCTTCAAAGGGCAGGGATAAGATGAGCAGAACCATCACCAGATTGACAATTTCGGCGGCCGCGCTGGCCATTCTCAGCGCCTGCGCCACGGCGCCGGTCGGCTCGGTCTCGACCGGGTCCTCGACCACGCCAGAGCCGATCCCCGCCGCCTCGCCGGCCTCCGAGGCCGGGTTGCAGAACTGGATCCAGAATTTCCGCCCGCGCGCCCTGTCCTCGGGCGTCAGCGCCGCGACTTACGACAATGCGATGCGTATCGCTCGCTATAATCCCGAGGTGATCCGGCTGGACCGCAAGCAGGCCGAGTTCAATCGCCCGGTCTGGGAATATCTGGACAGCGCTGCATCGGACAGCCGCACCACCAAGGGCCGCGGACTTGCGCGGACCTATTCCAGCACGCTGAGCCAGATCGAAGGGCGCTATGGCGTTGACCGGAATATCGTCATGGCCATCTGGGGGATGGAATCGAATTTCGGCGGCAATCGCGGCAAGATGCAGATCATCCCCTCTCTGGCGACCCTCGCCTATGACGGGCGGCGTGGCGAAATGTTCTCGAAACAGCTCATTGCGGCGCTGAAGATCATCCAGGCGGGCGATGTGAACCCGTCCGGCATGCTGGGAAGCTGGGCGGGTGCGATGGGGCACACGCAGTTCATGCCGACCTCCTATCTGGAATATGCGGTCGATTTCACCGGCGACGGACGTCGCGACATCTGGTCTGATGACCCGACGGATTCGCTTGCGTCCACGGCGGCCTATCTGAAGCGGTCGGGCTGGGTCACGGGCCTGCCGGCGGTGGTCGAGGTGCGCCTGCCCCAGGGCTTCAACTATGGCCAGACCGGGCGCAGCAACACCAAATCCGGCAGCGCATGGGCCGCGCAGGGCGTGCGCTCGGTCAGCGGGCAGTCGCTTCCGGCAGGCGGGATCATCGCGCCGGCAGGGCGTTCCGGCCCCGCCTTCCTGGTGACGCGCAACTTCATGGCACTGCGGGCCTATAACGCTTCGGACAATTACTCGCTGGGCGTTGCAATGCTGGCCAACCGCATCGGCGGCGGGCCGGGCATCGTCGGCAGTTTCCCCCGCGCGGCCGGGTCGCTGACCCATAATCAGAAGGAAGAGGTGCAGCGTCTGCTGAACCGGCTGGGCTATAATGTCGGCGAGCCGGACGGCGCCATCGGCGAGAACACCATCGCCGGGATCAAGGCGTTCCAGCGCCGCATCGGGGTCGAGCCC